>DASWMO010000331.1:0-17079 GCA_036399715.1 Rubricoccaceae bacterium | reverse complement strand
GATCGCGTGCGGCTGCTCGAGGTTCTCCTCGGCGACCTTGCCGATGTCGTGGAGCAGGCCGGCGCGCTTGGCCTTGCGCGCGTCGAGGTCCAGCTCGGACGCCATGAGCGCGGCCAGCTTGGCGACCTCGATGGAGTGCGCGAGCAGGTTCTGGCCGAAGCTCGTGCGGTACTTCATCCGGCCGACCATGCGGACGAGCTCGGGGTGGAGGCCGTGGATCTGGAGCTCGAGCGCGGCCTGCTCGCCCGCCATCACGATCTCCTCCTCGACCTCGAGCCGCGTCGCCTCAACGACCTCCTCGATGCGCGCCGGGTGGATGCGGCCGTCGGCGAGCAGGCGCACGAGCGCCATCCGGGCGACCTCACGGCGGACCGGGTCGAAGCCCGACACGAGCACGGCATCGGGCGTGTCGTCGACGATGACCTCGATGCCTGTCGCGGCCTCGAACGAGCGGATGTTGCGGCCCTCGCGGCCGATGACGCGGCCCTTCATGTCCTCGGACATCAGCGGGACGGCCGTCACCGTGTGCTCGATAGTCGTCGTGGCCGCGATGCGCTGGATGGCCTTGAGGATGACCTTCTGCGCCTCGCGCTGTGCCGTCCGCTTGGCCTCATCGCGGGCGTCTTTGACCTCGCCGGCCGCTTCGAGACGTGCCTCGCGCGTGATCTCGGCCGTGAGCTGGGCGCGGGCCTCGTCGCGGCTCAGGCCCGCGGCCTGCTCGAGCGTCTGGAGGGTTTCGTCGACGAGGCGTCCGAGGCGCTCGGTCTCCGAGGCGAGGTGCGCCTCGGCGGCGTCGGCGTCGCGCTCGCGGGCGGCGACCTCCTGCTGGCGGCGGCCGGCGGTGCGGGCGAGCGTCTGGATCTGCTCCTGGAGCGCGCCGGCTTCGGCACGGCGGGCGGCCGCTTCGGCGGCGAGGGCTTCGACGGCGGCCGCGGCCTGTTCGAGCGCCGTCTCGCGCTGGGCGGCGCGCTGCAGGCGCGCGTCGAGACGTGCAGCGGCCACTTCGGCGTCGGCGCGCGCACGGGCCTGCTGTTCCTTGGTCTCCGCGGCCTGATCGTCGAGGCGCTGGTGCTGGTGGCGAAGCGCCTCGCGTTCGCGGGCGGCGGCGTCGCGCTCACGGGCGGCCTGCTCGCGGGCCCGCGCAACTTCGCCGCGAGCCACTTCGACGTGCTCGCGGCGAAAGGCTTCGGCCTCGGCTTCGGCCTCGGCTGCGACCCGCTCGGCCGCGTCGGCCGCCTCCGAAAAGCGCCGCTCGGCCGCGCCCGCCCGCCCTAGCCGCGCCCCGACGAACCCGACCACGATGGCGAGGGCAGTGAGGACGGCGGCAGCAGCAAGATCCATGAGAGCGCAGGGGTAGCGGTGGAAACGCGGCGCGCCCCGGAGGTGCGACGGGCACCTCCGGGGCGGACGCGGCGGCCTGGGCCGCTCAAACAGGCACCAGCCTGCAGCGTTGAGACGAGAACCTGCTCGTCAAAACAGTGGGAGCCCTCCGAACCCTCACTCCTTCCGCGGCGCCGGCGCCGGAGCGCGCGGCAACCCCGCCGAAGCGGGGTGCGGCCTGATGGTCAGGTTCTAAGCGGGACCCCCGCGATAAACGCTGTACAGGTTCCCATGCAGTGGCTGCAAGCCGGTGTGCGACGTGCCGGGACGGGCCCGGCGGCGTCGCTCCATGTGTTCGCCCGGCAGGCCACGGCGGTTCCAAAAGGTGCCATGAAATGCCCCGACAAACGGCTGGGAGACCTACCGCGTCCCCTCGGAGGTCCCGCCGAGCGCCTCGCTCAACCGCTCGGCGAGGGCGGCGGCCTCGATCTCGACACGCGCCCGCAGACGGTCTGCCTCGGCGCGGGCGGCGTAGAGTTCCTCGGCCATCTCGAGCGTGGCGAGGACGGCGTGCGTGAGGTCGGGTTGGCTCGGAAGGGCCTGTCGCAGCCGCCGCAGCCGCTCGTCGACGCGCTGTGCGAGGTGGACCGTGTAATCCTCGTCGCCGGGGGCGACGCGCAGCGGGTAGTCGCGGTCGAGGATGCGGACCCGGATGGGGATAGGCGTC
Source organism: Rubricoccaceae bacterium (assembly GCA_036399715.1). GTDB lineage: Bacteria > Bacteroidota > Rhodothermia > Rhodothermales > Rubricoccaceae > DASVSE01. The sequence goes on along the minus strand of DASWMO010000331.1, from coordinate 15,032 downwards.
GGCTCGCTCATGCGTCCCGGTCGGGCTCGTCGGTGGGGATGCCGGCTGGGCTTCCCGCAGGGTTTCCGCTCGGCGGGTCGGCGGGGTCGGTTGTAGCGAGGACCTCGTCGATCGCGTCGATAAAGCCCTGGACGCGGGCGCGGAGCGCCTCCGGATCGCCCGCGTCGGGCAGGGAGAGCATCGGCGCATCGTCGCCGAGGCCGTCTTGCAACTCGGCGACGCGCGCGGCGAGCGCCGCGTTGTCGGTGCGTAGACGCTCGATCTCGCGCGCAGCCGATTCGACGCGCTCGCGCAGGCGCGACAGGGCGCGCCATTCGGTGGGGGGCGGGGCGACAGCGCGGGACGTCGCGTCGGGCTCCATCGGGGCGGCGGGCGTGGGGGCGCCAAGATAGGCACCGCGCCCGCCGGCGGCCGGTCGGCCGGTGTTTCACCCGCCTGGGCCTGCCGGCGCGGCGCCTACTGCCGCAGCACGGCCCCGTGCGCGCGTTCCAGCGCGCCGACGACACGCCGCACGCGGCCGTCGACTTCTGCGTCGCGTAGCGTGCGGTCCGCACCGAGCGTGAGCCCGAACGCGAGGCTCTGCATGCCGGCCGGGATGCGGTCGCCGCGGTAGACGTCGAACAGGCGCACGGACAGCAGGAGCGGGCCCGCGGCCTCGCGGATCGTCGCGAGCAGCGGCCCCGCGGCTGTGCCTTCAGGCACGACGACGGCCACGTCGCGCTCGACGGCCGGGTGGCGGGAGATCGGCGCGTAGCGCACGGCCGGCCCGCGTCCCGAGGCGGCTGCGATCGCCGCGCCGTCCAACTCGGCCACGAACAGGCCGCCGCGCAGGTCGCCCGCGAGCGCGTCTGCGAGGCGCCCGACGACGCCCACGCGCTGCCCCCGCGCCGAAAGCACGAGGCGGTAAGCGGCGACGCCTGACGGCTCGGGCTCAGGCGTCTCCTCGATATCGGTCACGCCGAGATCCGCGAGCACGTCGAGGACGAGGCCTTTGAGGTCGAAGAAATCGACCGGGCGGGCCGCGCGGTCCCACGCGGCCCGCTCGGCGAGGCCGTAGAGGGCGAGCCCGAGGCTCGGCGTCTCGTGGTAGCCCTCGACCGCCGTCGCCTCGCCCTCGGCGGCGCGCGCGTACGTGTGGCCGACGTCGACGAGGCGGAGCGCGTCGGCACCCCGCGCGGCGTTGTAGGCCGCGGCCTGCACGAGGCCCGGCAGCAGGCTCGGGCGCAGGGCGGCCATCTCCTGCGAGATCGGGTTGAGCGTCTCGACTACGGCGCGGCCGTGGCCGGTCCATGCCGGATCGCCGTAGGCCGCGGCCGTCGCGGCCGAGACGAGCGAGTTGGTGGCGAGGTCGTGAAAGCCGAACGCGACGAGGCGCCGGCGCGCGCGGTCGAGCAGGCCGAAGAGCGGCGGCTCGGGCACGGGCGCGAGCGCGACCGGGACGGCCGCAACGGCCGGCAGCCGGCCGAGGCCGACGAGCCGTGCGACCTCCTCGACGACGTCGACCTCGCGGGTCACGTCGGGCCGCCACGGCGGGATGGCGACCGTTAGCACGTCGCCGTCTCCCGTCGTCTCGAAGCCAATGGCGGCGAGCAGGCGCCGTGCCTCGCTCTCGGGCACGGCGACGCCGAGCAGGCGCTCGACGCGCGACATCCGCAGGGTCGTCGTGCGGGGCATGTAGGGCCGCGAGACGACGTCGGCGACGCCCGGGGCGAGCGTGCCGGCGGCGACCTCGGCGAGCAGGGCCGCGGCTCGCGCTGCGGCGCGCAGTTGCGCCGTCTCGTCGACGCCCCGCTCGAAGCGGTAGCTCGCGTCCGTAGAAAGCCCGAGGCGCTTGGACGCGCGGCGGACGCTCGGCGCGTCGAACGCGGCCGATTCGATGAGCACGCGCGTCGTCGCGGCCGTCACCTCGGTCGAGGCGCCGCCCATGACGCCCGCAATCGCGACCGGGCCCGACGCATCGGCGATGACGAGCGTGCCCTCGGGCAGGTCACGCGTGGCGCCGTCCAGCGTCTCGATTCGCTCGCCCACACGGCTGCGGCGAACGACGACCTCGGGGCCATCTGCGCCGGGCGCGAGGCGGTCGAGGTCGAACGCGTGGAGCGGCTGCCCCGCCTCGTGGAGCACGTAGTTGGTCACATCGACGACGTTGCTCACCGTCCGCACGCCGACGGCGGCGAGGCGCGCGACGAGCCACGCCGGGCTCGGCCCGACGGCGACGTTTTCGACGACGAGGGCGGCGTAGCGCGGGCACCCGTCGGCGTCCTCGACCGTCACGCGGACGTCGAGCGGCACCCCCGTGTCCGGCATCTCGACCTCCGGCACACGCAGGGGGCGGCCGGTGAGTGCGGCCACGTCGCGCGCGACGCCGATGTGGCTCGTCGCGTCGGGCCGGTTCGGCGTCACGTTGACGTCAAGGACCGCGTCGCCGCCGCGTTGGCCGCGGGCGTCGAGGTAGTCCGCGAACGGCGTGCCCGGTGCCGTCTCCTCCAGCACCAGAATCCCGTCGTGGCTCGCGCCGATGCCCAGTTCGTCCTCGGCGCAGATCATGCCCTCGGACGTCTCGCCGCGGATCTTGGACTTCTTGATTGTGACCTCCGTCGTCTCGCCGGGTACGTCGCGCGACGGCAGCTCGAGCACGGTCCCAACGGTCGCGACGGGGACGGTCTGGCCTGCGGCCACGTTCGGTGCGCCGCAGACGATCTGGACCGGCGCCTCGCCGCCGAGGTCGACCGTGCACACGCGCAGGCGGTCCGCGCCCGGGTGCGGCTGCGCGTCGAGCACGCGCCCCACGACGACGCCCGCAAACGCCGCCCCGGTCCGCTCGACGCCTTCGACTTCGAGGCCGGACATCGTGAGCAGGTGGGCGATCTCGTCCGCGGTCGCGCCGTGGTCGACGTAGTCGGAGAGCCAGTCGAAAGAGAGGAGCATCGGAGCGGGCGCGTTAGAACTGGCGGAGGAAGCGGACGTCGTTCTCGTAGAGCAGGCGGATGTCGTCGATGCCGTGGCGGAGCATCGCGAGGCGCTCGGCGCCCATCCCGAAGGCGTAGCCGGTGTAGCGCTCCGAGTCGATCCCGACGGCGTCGAGGACGGCGGGGTCCACCATGCCGCAGCCGAGAATCTCCATCCAGCGGCCCTCGCCGGTGCCCTCCCACCACACGTCGACCTCGGCCGAAGGCTCGGTGAACGGGAAGAAGGACGGGCGGAACTGCATCCGGCGCGCCTCGCCGAAAAAGTCAGCAGCGAAGGCTGTCAGGAGCGACTTGAGGTCCGCGAACGTCGCCGTCTCGTCGACGACGAGGCCCTCGACCTGGTGGAACAGGCAGAAGCTCTTGTAGGAGATGGCCTCGTTGCGGAAGACGCGGCCGGGCGCGATGACGCGGACGGGGGCGGCGAGCGTGCCCGGGGCGCCTCCGGCCGCAGCGCTCGCGGCGACGGCGGCTTCGAGCACGCGGACCTGCACGGGCGACGTGTGGGTGCGCAGGAGCACGCCGCGGCCGTCTGGCGGGGGCGGCTCCAGGAAGAATGTGTCCTGCATGTCCCGCGCCGGGTGCTCGGGCGGGAAGTTGAGGGCCGTGAAGTTGTGCCAGTCGTCCTCGATCTCGGGCCCGCGCTGAACGGCAAACCCGAGGCGCCGGAACGCGGCCTCGATGTCGGCGAGCGCAGCCGTGAGCGGATGAACCGTGCCCGGCTCGGTCGGGGCGGGGAGCCGGCCTGGGAGCGTGAGGTCGAGCGTCGTCGCGCCGGCCCGTGGTCCACTCGCCGCCGCGGCCCCGTCGATGCGCGCCTCGGCGGCGGCTTTGAGTTCGTTGAGGCGCTGCCCGAGCGCGCGGCGCGCCTCGGGCGGTGCGGACCCCATCTGGCCGAAAAGAGCGGTCACGACGCCGCTTTTCCGTCCGAGAAAATGAACTCGGAAGGCCTCGGCCGCCTCGGCCGTGCTCACGTCTGCGGCCTCGATCTCGGCGAGAACCGTCCGGAGGGTGTCGTCGATGGTGGGGTCTTCAGACATGGGCTAGCGGGGCGAAGCGAACGCGTCGGGCGGTCTGGTCTCTTACCAAAAGCTCCCGCCCGACACAGGGCCGGGCGGGAGCGGGTCGAGTCGTCACGGGTCAGGCGCGGGAGCGCTAGGTCGTGGCGAACTCGACGACGGCCGTAAAGGCTGCCTTGTCGTGGACGGCGAGGTCCGCGAGAACCTTGCGGTTCAGCGGGACGCCGGCCTTCGAGAGCGTGCTGATCAGGCGCGAGTACGTGGTCCCGTTGGTCCGGGCCGCCGCATTGATGCGGGCGATCCAGAGGCGGCGGAACTGGCGCTTCCGGTTTCGGCGGTCGCGGTAGGCGTACTGAAGCCCCTTCTCAACAGAGTGCTTGGCAACGGTATACACCTTGCTTCTGCGACCCCAGTAGCCTTTCGCCTGCTTCAGCAGATTGCGGCGACGGCGACGGGAGGCCACGAGATTACGTGCGCGTGGCATCTTTTGTCTGTGAGTGATCGGGCCGAGGCCCGGGGGGTGGAGACGGGCCGAGGCCCGAGGAGGGAACGCGCCCCGCGCCGCGAGCAGCAGCGAGACGGAAGGCGAGGCCGAAGCCTAGGCGTTGATGAGGCGCTTGATGCGCGGTTCATCGACCTTCGAGACCAGCGTCGACAGGCGCAGGTTGCGCTTCGTCTTGGCCGACTTCTTGGTCAGGATGTGGCTCGCGAACGCCTGCTTCCGCTTGACGCGGCCCGTCCCGGTCAGCGTGAACCGCTTTTTGGCGCCGCTGTTGGTCTTCATCTTGGGCATCTGACTCTTTCGGGATGGGTGACCGGCCCGGCCGGACGGCCGGGGGCGGACGACAAACCGCCCGGTGCAGACGTGCACCGGGCGGCGAGTCGAACCGGGAATCTAGGCCCGCCGCAGCGCGTGCGGGCGGGCGCCGCAGGCCACGGCGCAGTCTTCGCACCGCTTTCAGCGACGCGCGGCCCGCGGTGCACGTCGGGCGCCTACTCGGCCGCCTGGTCCGCGGGTGCCTCGACGGGCGCTGCCGCGGCGGCCGCGTTGTCCGCAGCACGCGGCACGGGCGTCACGTCGGCACGCGGCACGGGCGTTACGTCCGCACTCTCGCGCGGAGCGGGCGCCGCCTTGACGGGCTTCTTCTTCTCGGGCGTGAGCATGATCGACATGCGGCGGCCCTCCATGAGCGCCTGCTGGTCGACCTTCGAGAGGTCCGCCAGGTCCGCGATAAAGCGGTCCAGGACGGCCTTGCCACGGTCCTTGTAGATGATGTCGCGGCCGCGGAACTGGACCCACGCCTTGACCTTGTGCCCCTGCTCGAGGAACTCGCGGGCATGCTTCATCTTGAAGCCGTAGTCGTGGTCGTCGGTCTCGGGCCGGAAGCGGACCTCTTTGAGCTCGCTCTGCTGCGACTGCTTCTTGCGCTGCTCCTTGGCCTTCTTCTGGGACTCGTAGCGGAACTTGCCGTAGTCCATGATCTTGACCACGGGCGGCACGGCCGTCTCCGAGATTTCGACGAGGTCGAGGCCGCGGTCGCGGGCCATGTCGAGCGCCTGGGCCGAGGTCATCACGCCGAGCTGGCCTTCGGCATCCGAGATGACGCGGACCTCGGGCGTGTCGAGGATGTCCTCGTTCATGCGAGCCTCGGGCTCGCGGCGGACCGGCTGCTGGGGCCGGCTGGAACGTCTTCTGGCTATGGGGAAACCTCTGGTCTGGGGCTAGAAAATGCTCGGGCGGGGCAAACGACCCGCGGAGCGACCTCCCGAGAATACCCCGCATCGCGCGCGCGGGTTCGGGACGATTGCAGGAAAACGCGACGTTCAGGGTTGTCCCGGTATCCCGGCTGGCCCGCCGCCTAGCTTGCACCTGTTCCACCCGCACCGCCCGATGGACTTTACCGCCCTCGATCTCCGCATCGGAACCGTCACCGAAGCCGCGCCGGACGGCGATGCGGTCACGCTCACGGTCTCGCTTGGGCCGACCTCACTCCGCATCGCGTCGCAGATCACCGAGACGTATGCCGTGGCCGACCTCGTCGGACGGCAGGTCGTCGTGGTGACGAATGCGCGCGGCGGGCCCGTCGTGCTGGCCGGCCTCTCGCCGACCGACGGCGCCGTGCTCGTGCAGCCCGAGCGCGCGGTCGCTGACGGCACGCGCGTCGTGTAGCCTGATTTCCCGCGATCGCGGGATGCGCCGCGGAGCCGTTTCGCGCTAGCCTCGTCACGTCTCTTCCGCTCCCTCCATGCTCCGCTCGACCCTCCTCGCTGCTCTGGCCCTTCTTGCCTCCGGACCGGCCGCCGCCCAGGCTGGGCGGTACTCGGTCTCGGGGACCAACCCTGGCGGCAGCGGCGGCTACTCGGGTGCGCTCACCGTGTCGACGCAGGGCGAGGCGTACCGGGTCGTGTGGGAGACCGGCGGGGCGCCCATCGAGGGCATCGGCGTCGTCGTGAACGATGTGCTCGCGACGGCCTATGGCGGCGACTGCGGCATCGTCGCGTACACACCCGCCGACGACGGCTACGAGGCGGTCTGGGCGGCGATGGGCGGGCGGGCGCTCGGGACCGAGCACGCCGAGGAGACCGGCCCCGAGGGCGCGTACGCGGTCTCGGGGACGAACCCTGGCAGCGAGGGCGTCTACACCGGTACGCTCGTCATGGCTGATGATGGCAACGCGACGGCCGTCCGGTGGGACGTCGGCGGGAGCGTGTACACCGGCATCGGGCTGGCGGTGGACGACGTGCTCGGGGTCGCCTACGGCGCCGAGACGTGCGGCGTCGCCGTCTACCGCATGGCGGAGGGCGCGCTGGACGGCGTCTGGACGGCGGCCGGCGCTTCGGGCATCGGGACCGAGACGGCGACGCCATACTGAGCTAGGCCTGCCCCGTCGCCGCGGTGACCGCGGAGCGATACCACAAGGTCGGCCGGTCTACGAGAACGCAGGCTCCACCATCCGGACCGTCCGCTGTCCCGCCGGAATCGGGTCGCCGTCCTCGATCATGCCCCGGATGTGGAGCGCGAGCGCCTCGGCCATGAGTGCCGCGCACGCCTCGACCGTGTCGCCCGTCGCGACGACGCCGTCGAAGTCCGGGGCGTACGCGCTGAACGTCTCGCCTGCCTGCGTCGGCTCCTCGATCACGATGGGAAACTGCATGGCCGGTGGAGCCCTCGTCAGGGCGTGAACTGTGCTTGCCGGAAAATAGAAGCGGCCGTCTTGGGATGGAGCGTGTCGCTCGGCTTCCCGGCCACCGTAACGCGACCCGGCTTCATCTCGTGCTTGAACTGCCGGTGGGAGCCCGTCTGCGTGTGGAGAAACCAGCCGTCCGCGGCGAGGAGCCCCAGCACGTCGCGGACGGTGTCGCGCACGGGCATCAGGTCCCCGTCGCCGCGGCGACCTCGGCGCGGAGCGCCTCCGTGAGCGCGGCCGTCGTCATCGTGCCGACGTCGCCCTGGCCGTGGCGGCGGACGGCGACGGTGCCGCCCTCGGCCTCGTTGCGGCCGACGACGAGCATCACGGGGATCTTTTCCATCTCGGCGTCGCGAATCTTGCGGCCGACCTTCTCCGAGCGCACGTCCGTCTCGACGCGGAAGCCGGCGTCGCGCATCTCGGCGGCGACGGCGTGCGCGTAGTCGTTCTGGGCGTCCGTGATCGGGAGGACCTTGATCTGGAGGGGGGCAAGCCAGAGCGGGAAGTTGCCGCCCGTGTGCTCGATCATGACGCCGATGAACCGTTCGAGCGAGCCGAACGGCGCGCGGTGGATCATGACCGGCCGCAGCTTCTGGTCGTGCTCGTCGGTGTAGGTCAGGTCGAAGCGCTCGGGGAGGTTGTAGTCCAGCTGGACCGTGCCGAGCTGCCAGCTTCGGCCGAGGGCGTCCTTGACCATGAAGTCCAGCTTGGCGCCGTAGAAGGCGGCCTCGCCCGTCTTCTCGACGGTCTGGAGGCCCATCTCGGCTGCGGCCTCGCGGATGGCCCCTTCGGCGGCGTCCCACGTCGTGTCGTCGCCGATGTACTTGTCGGTGTTGTCGGGGTCGCGGAGCGAGACTTGGGCGGTGTAGTCCTGGAAGTCGAGGGCCTTGAGGACAGTCATAGTGAGCGCGATGGCGCTCTTGAACTCGTCCTTGACCTGGTCCGGCCGGCAGAAGACGTGGGCGTCGTCCTGGGTGAAGCCGCGGACGCGGGTGAGGCCCCCGAGTTCGCCGGACTGCTCGTAGCGGTAGACCGTCCCGAACTCGGCGAGGCGGACGGGCAGGTCGCGGTAGGAGCGCGGCTTGTGGGCGTAGATCTGCGTGTGGTGCGGGCAGTTCATCGGCTTGAGGAGGTAGCCGATGCGGCCGTCCTCGCCGCCGTCGTGCGTCCGCTCCTCGGGGTGCTCGCCGTGGGGGAGGGTGGCTCCGGGCCCATCCTCGAACATGGGCGGGAACTGGCTGTCCGAGTAGTACGGGTAGTGGCCCGACGTGCGGTACAGGTCCAGGCGGCCGATGTGGGGCGTCACGACGGGCTCGTAGCCGAGGCGCGTCTGCTCGCGCTGGAGGAACTCGGTGAGTGTCTGGCGGAGGCGGGCGCCCCGGGGGAGCCAGATCGGGAGGCCCGGGCCAACCTTGTCCGAGAACATGAACAGCTCCAGCTCGCGGCCGAGCTTGCGGTGGTCGCGGGCCTTGGCGAGTTCGAGGCGTTCAAGGTGCTCGGTGAGGAGGGCGGCCTTGGGGAAGCTCACGCCGTAGATGCGCGTGAGCTGCGGGCGCGTCTCGTCGCCGCGCCAGTACGCGCCGGCGATGCTCAGCAGCTTGACGGCCTTGATGGGCTTCGTGCTGGGGATGTGCGGCCCGCGGCAGAGGTCCGTGAAGGCGCCCTGCTGGTAGAACGTGATCTCGCCGTCCTGGAGGCCTTCGAGCAGGTCGAGCTTGTACGGGTCGTCCTTCTCGGTGAAGTAGGCGACGGCCTCGGCCTTGGGGACGTCGCGGCGCTCGAAGCGGCTGTCGGCGCGGGCGAGGTCCAGCATCTTCTTTTCGATGGCCGGCAGGCTGTCCGCCCCGATGGCCGGCGCGCCGTCGACGGCGGCGGTGTCGACGTCGTAGTAGAAGCCGTTCTCGATGGCGGGCCCGATGCCGAGGCGGATGCCGGGGTAGAGGGCTTCGAGCGCCTCGGCGAGGAGGTGGGCGGACGAGTGCCAGAACGCCATCCGGCCCTCTGGGTCGTCGAACGTCCGGATCGCGACCGTGTCGCCGTCGGCGAGCGGGCGCGCGAGGTCGCGCGTCTCTGCCGTCCCGCCGGGGGGCGTGACCGTCACAGCGACGGCGACGCGGGCGAGGCCCTCGGAGATGGACCGGGCGAGGTCGAGGCCGGTCGCGCCGTCGGGGAGCGTGCGGGCGGAGCCGTCTGGGAGCGTGACGTTCATCGGAGCGGGCCGGCGGGGCGGCAATCGGGGACCGGATGATACTCGGCCCCCGGCGGCGCGCTCGGCGAAGAGGCGCCGAACCCGCGCCGCCGGCTTACTGCGCAGCCTGCGCGGCCTCGATGGCGGCCACGAACGCCTCGATGGGTTGGTTGCCGTTGAGGAAGCGGCCGTTGATGAAGAAGCCCGGCGTGCCCGAGACACCGTTGGCCTCGCCGAGCGCGACCTGCTCGCGGACAGCCGCGGTCGCCTCCGTGCCGGACGTGCAGGCGGCCCACGCGGCGAGGTCGATGCCGGTCGCGGCGAGGGCCGTCCGGCTGCGGTCGGTGACGTTGGTCACCGTCGTCGCGGCCTGGCCCTCGAAGTAGGCGTCGTGGAGCGCCCAGAAGGCGTCGGGGCTCTGCTGGCCCGCGCACGTCGCGGCGACGGCGGCGGGCTCGGCCCACGGGTGCATGCCGAGCGGGAAGTGCGCGTAGACGAGGCGGACGGCGTCCGGGTAGCGCGCCAGGACCGTCTCGACGGTTTCGGCGGCCATGCGGCAGTACGGGCACTGGAAGTCCGAGAACTCGACGATGGTCACCGGCGCATTCGCCGGCCCGCGCGACGGCAGCCCGGCCGTCGCGGCGGCGAGGGCGCGGCCGCGGGCGGACGCCTCGGCAACGGCGGCGGCGTCGCGGGCGCGGTCGGCCGCGGCGAGCGCCTCGGGCGAGCGGCTCACATCGACGGCGTCGGCGGCGAGGAGGTAAAGGCGCGTGCCGTCTTCAGTAACGAGGAACGGCTGGCTCTGGCCCTGCATGGTCAGCACGCCCCGGTCGAGGCCCGCGACGCCGCTCGGGGCGAGGCTGTCCACGGACGCCTCCATGCCCTGGAGCTGGGGGAACTCGTGGCGCAGGTTGGCGAGGATCGTCGCGGCGCGGTCCTGGCTCTGGGCCGGGCCGCAGCCGACGAGGAAGGCGGCGGCGAGAACGAAAGCGAAACGGGGCATGGGCTGGGCAGGCGTGGGGAAGAGGCCGAACGGGCGCCGGCGGGCGCTTCGCGCGTCGGGAGACTACGCCGTCTCGTCGGGGGCGCGCTGCCAGACCGCGCGGCCGACGACGAACGGCCCGAGGCGCTCGATGAACTCGGCCGTCTGCCGCGTCCCGCGCATCCGCGCCACGACGGCCGAGAGCGGGTGCAAGTCCTTCCCGACGAGCCCGGCGACGAAGTCGTTGTCGCCCGGGTCGAGGCCCTGGCAGTTCAGGCGGACGTCGTGCGCGAGGTCGGCCGCGCCGAAGCTGCGCCCGATGCCGCCGTGCTCCATCAGCATCGTCCGCTGCTCGTCGGCCGAGAGACGCTCGAAGGCGCCGCGGCGGCGCAGCGGGTACCAGACGGCCCACGGCCAGTCCGGGCTGGTCATCGTGCGGACCGGCTTGGCGACGAGCGTGTCGGCGAGGTCGGCCTCGTAGCCGATGCTGTACGTCCGTCCGAACATCGTCAGGTGCGGGAGCGGCGTAAGGGCGGCGAGGGCACCCGACGTATGGAGCGCGCGGCCCTCGGTCACGAAAAAGGCCGGGTCCTCCGAGAACGTCGCCACGGCGACGCCGCGCGGGTCGTGGGCGCTCGCGTAGACGACGCCGGGCAGGACCGACGCCTCCATCTGCGCGATGACGGCCTCGGTGCTCGGGCAGTCGGTGTAGCTCAGGAGCTGGATGTAGAGGCGGCGGTCTAGGCGCGTCGTCGCGCCCTGGGCGTCGCGGCCTTTCTCAGCGAGGTCGGGGCCGGCCGGACCGGGCGAATCGGGAGCCTGTCGGCGAATGTCGAGAGCCATCGGGGCAGGGGTCAGGGCGAAACAGAGGAGACGTCGGGCGCGGGCGGTTCGAGCGATTCGAGCGCGCCGACGCGGCGGAGCTGGGGCCACCGCGCGGCGACGGCGGCGACGGTCACGAGCGTCAGCACGCCGCCGAGTGCGACCGTCCGCACGGCCCCGAGGACGCTCGCGACGAGGCCAGACTCGAACTCGCCGATCTCGTTCGATGTCCCGATAAAGACCGCGTTGACGGCCGCGACGCGCCCGCGCATCGCGTCGGGCGTGAGGAGCTGGATGACCGTCGAGCGGATCACGACCGAGACGTTGTCGGCCGCGCCGAGGGCGAAGAGGGCGGCGAGCGAGAGCGGGAAGCTCGTCGAGAGGCCGAACACGATCGTCGCGACGCCGAACGCGGCGACGGCGAGCAGCATCGCGCGCCCGGCGTGGCGCATCGGCGGCCGCACGGCGAGGATGAGGCCCGTCGCAATCGCCCCAAGCGACGGCATCGCGCGCATCCACCCGAAGCCCTCGGCGCCGACGTGGAGCACGTCGGCCGCGAAGATCGGCAGCAGGGCCGTCGCGCCGCCGAAGAGGACCGCGACCATGTCGAGCGTGATCGTGGACAAAATCACGGGCTGACGGCCGACGAACCGGGCGCCGTCGAGCAGGCTCTTCCACGAGCGCGGCTCGGTGTTCATCTCCTGCGGGCCGGGCACGATGAACAGCAGGCACGTGAACAGGACGAGGCTAGATGCGGCGTCGAGTGCGTATACCAGGCCGGGGCTGTACGCGGCGATCAGGACGCCTGCAATGAGCGGCCCGAGCGTCGCCGAGATCTGGTACGCCACGCTGCGCCACATCGCCGCGTTGGCGAACTCGGCCTGCGGCACGAGGTTGGTCACGAACGCCTGCGACGCAGGCCACCCGACGGCCCGGAAGACGCCGGACATCAGCAGGAAGCCGTACGTGAACGCGAGCGGCGCGGCCGTCCACGAGGCCCATGCGAGGCCCGCGCCCGAGACGGCGAGCCCGGCCTGCGCGATCAGGATGAGCGACTTGCGCGGGTAGCGGTCCGCGAGGGCGCCCGCCGGGAGTGCGAGCAGCAGGACTGGCACGGCGAGCACGAGGCCGACGAGCCCGAGGCTCAGCGGGTCCTTGGTCCGCGCGTAGACCTCCCACCCGACGGCCGTCGTGCGCATGAGATTGCCCGCGTTCGAGACGAGGCTGCCGAGCACGTACAGCAGGAAGCCGCGGTGGCGGAGCGACGCGATGGCGTCAGTGCGGGCGGGCGCGGCGCCTTCCTGGCCGAGCGCCTCGGCGTCGGCGCCGGCCGCGCCGGGGCGCCGCGTTTCGTCAGGCGGGTCGAGCGGGTCGGAGTCGGACATACAGGGCGTCGGGCAGAGCCGGCGAACGCGGCAGCACGGTGCCTGTGCCCGGCGCGGCGGCGTTCGTCAACTCGTCACGCGCACCGCGCCCGGCCTATCCGAACAGAGCGCCCTGCCGCGACTCGAGCGCGAGCAGGCGCCGCTTGTTCTCCATTCCGCCGCCGTAGCCGACGAGCACGCCGCCCGCTCCGACGACGCGGTGGCACGGCACGACGACCGAGAGCGGGTTCCGCCCGTTCGCCGCACCGACGGCGCGGCTGAGGTTTGGGTCGCCGAGGCGGGCGGCGAGCGCGCCGTACGTCTCGGTCTGTCCGTACGGGATCTCCAGCAGGGCGGCCCAGACGGCAAGCTGGAACGGCGTCCCGGCCGGACGTACGTCAAGGTCGAATGTCTGCCGCTCGCCCGCGAAGTAGGCAGCGAGCTGAGCCCGCGCCTCGGCGAACGGACCGGCGTCCCGCACCCAGTCCTCGCCCACAGTGGGGCCGTGGCGGTGGTCCTCCATGAACACGCCCGTCAGCGCCTTGCCGTCGGACGTCAGCAGGAGCGGCCCGAGCGGGCTCGCGGTGGTGTCGTAGACGGTCGGCATCGGGCGGAGGGCGGTGGCGTCAGGAAGAACGCCACGCGGCAGCGGCCGGTGACCATTCCCAGAGGGCGTCCGTCGGTCGCGGCGCCGGGGGCGGTGCAGCGCCGCGGGCGACGGGCGGACGCGGCGGAGCGCTCGGCGGTACGGCGCCCGATGGTGCCGTGTCGGTGAGGGGCACGAACGCCGGGGGTGCAGCCTCTGGTGGCACCCAGGCGGCGGCTGACGCCCAGGCGGGCGGGGAGGGCCGGCGCGCCGTCTCGTCCAGCCGGTCTGGTGCGCGCCGCGCCGCGTCCCACGGCGTCGGGGCGTCGGCCCACGATGCGGGCGCGCGTGGCGCGCGGGCAGCGGCCGGAACAGGGGCGGGGACTGGCGAGGAGCGCGTGAGCGCCGCACCGTCCGGCGCCGTCCATGGCGTCGCGGCGATGGCGGCCTGGACCTGCGCCAGCACGGCGGCGTCCGGCCCCTGCGGAGGCACGCGGCGCGTAGGCGGGCTGCCGAAGTCGGGCGTCGAGAAGAGGTCCGGGTGGCGGCGCCAGACCGTGACGCCCGCGAGGCCCGCCCCGATCACGGTCCACAGCCAGATGCCGCCCATCGGGCCCTCGAAGTAGACCTCGAACGAGGAGTTGACGACGAGCGCGACCCACAGGCAGAGCGCGAACGCGAACACGGCCGACCACGTGTCGCGGCGGGCGACGCGGGCCGCGAACCACGCGCGGAGCATCAGAAAGACCCACCACGCGTGGAGAATCAGCCAGAGCACGAGGCCCGGCACGCCGAGGCGCCCGAGGACCGTCATCGTCGCGTTGTGCGGGCTCCGCAGCGAGCCCTCGTCGTCCACGGCGAAGCCGTCGTAGTCCGCGAAGTTGAGCCCGAAGCCGCGGCCGGTCCAGAACTTGTCGCCCAGGGCCGTGTCGTCGATGATCTTTTTCCACCACGCGAGGCGCCACGTCTTGGTCGTCTCCAGCGTGTTGCTGTCGGACTGCCCGACGACGCTCTTGACGTTGTCCCAGATCTGCTCGACGGTGAGCGCGCGCGAGTTGCCCGAGATCCGGACCGACTCCATCACGGGCACGGCGACGATGCCGGCCACGATGACGGCGACGAGCGCGAACGCCATTCGGGCGCCGCTCGCCCCCGGCGGACGCAGCGCGACGGCCAGCCCGAGGGCGAGCACGAATGCGATCATCCCGCCGCGGTTGGAGATCATCACGAGGATCGCCGTCACGGCGAGCCCGAGTGTGATCGGCCACGACATGCGCCGAAGCCCGAGCAGCAGGAACGCGCCGATGCCCGAGAGGTGGACCATCAGGTCGCCGCCCTTGGCCTCGACGAGGCGCACGTTGTCCTGCCCCGGCACGAGCGGAATCCATGTCTCGTTGATGCGGTACGCGAGGTACGGCAGCCACACGAGCGCCACCATCACGGTCGCGAACGTGCGGTAGCGGAGCACGAGCGCCCGCAGCCGCTCGGGGCGCTCGGTCACGAGCAGGAACACGACGACCGCGTAGAAGCCGTAGCCGAACAGCATCGCGTCGCGCGCCACGTCGAGGCCGTACTCGCCGACGTACGGGACCGACCGCACGACCGTCAGCGCCTGGAGGGCGAACAGAACCCAGAACGGCCCGACGCGGCCCAGGCGGTCCAGCCCGCGCAGCCGGATCGTGAGGGCGAGGCCGACCGCGAGCATCACCTCGCCGATAAAGACCGGCGGCACGCCGACGTACGCAAATGCGCGGCCGAGGAGCGCATAGCCGAGCAGGCACGCGCCGAGCGCGAGCAGGTAGCGGTCGCCCGCGCGCCCTTCGGAGGCGGGCGCGAGCGGCGTGTGCGGTGCGGGCGTGAAGGCGAGCGTCATGGCCGCTACCGGGCGCGCCGCGCCAGCCCGACGGGCCCGAGCGC
>DASWMO010000330.1:0-2321 GCA_036399715.1 Rubricoccaceae bacterium | reverse complement strand
GTTGGAGCCCGAGACGGTCCCCTGCGCCGTGACGCCGTAGCCGACGGGGAAGGGCGCGGCGAGCGTGGCGTCGTAGAGGACGGTGACGGTCTTGCCGGCCGGGAGCGTCCCGACGGCCGCCGTGACCGTCTCGCCGGACATGAGGGCCGACTCCGTTAGAGGAGAGGTCTTCGCCGGCGCCGAGACCTCGGCGGCCTGAGTTGCCATACGGGCATCTGCGGCGATGCGCGCGAGCTCTGCCCGGTCCGCCAACGCAGGCATCACGGGACCATCCTGGGGCGACCGCTCTGCGGTGGCCCCCCCCCCCTCTGCCGCTGCAACCATCGGGGCGGCCCCGACAGTGACGGCCTCGGTGGCGCTCGCCTCCCACGTGCGAGCGTCTGCGGCTGGGCCTTCCGGCTCCATGACGCTGAAGGGTCCTGCCGGGGAACGACCGGCAGCCGGGGCCGTGCCGGCCGGGAGGGCCACCGCGTCCCCGGCGGACGGGGAGCCGAATAGAGATTCCTCGGCGAGGTCTACCGGCCCGGAGGGGTCTCCGGCCCCGACGGAGGCCGGGGTTTCCGCGACCTGAGCCGGCGGAGCACACGTCCCCGACGTGTTCTGGAATCCGCCTCCGGTACCCGAAGAAGCGGACGAACGGGTGGGGCTCCCGCCGAGGCGCGGGAGGAGGTAGGCGTCCACTGCCGCTACATCGTACTGCCCTCCGGTATAGCCGGGGAGTTGCACCGTAGTGTTCTGGCGGTGGCGCACCCGTACGTCCACACCACCGTTGCGGCCGGAGCCGGTCAGGGAGTTCGCGCCCACGTTGAGGCAGCTAACGAACGTGTCTCCCGACGTGACGCCGTTGTTGAGTACGAGGCCCTGGAAGATGTTACCGATCGAGGCGTTGCTCCCCGGGTTGGCGAGGGTATTCCCGCTCACGCTCACGTTGAAGGTGCCGCTGGTGGCGATCCCAGCGCCCGACTGCAGCAGGATGCCTTCGTTGTTGTACTGACGGATCTGGTTGTTGGTCACCGCAAGCGTCAGCGTCCCCTGCCCGGCATGCTGCACCTTAAGCCCGGCGCCTTCCAGCGAGCCAGAGTTGGCGGCACCCGCCACGCCGATCTGGTTGCTGGTGAACGAGCCGCTCAGCGAGCCGGTGCCCACGTCCTTCACGATCAGCACCGCGGTGCCGACCGCGTCGCGCATGGTGTTCCCGCTGATGTTCATGGTCAGGGTCCCCGTCCCACCGCTGGAGATCGTCACGCCGCCGCCGCCCGTGGCGATCGCCGGGTGGTTGTTCGACAGGGTGTTCGTATTGAATACCAGGTCTCCGCTCCCGCTCGGCACGCTCATCTGGAACAGGTCGCCGCGGGCGGAGGTGAACGTGCTGTTCTGCACCGTCACATTCATCGTCGCGGTCCCCGACGCCTCGATCCCAATGCCGTCGTTACCGTTCGTGGTGCTGTTCGCTCCCACGGTGACACCGGTAAAGGTGAGCCGGTTGAGCGTCCCCGTGGAGTTGTAGACCCGGACGTTGTTCGCGAATCCACCGCTGATGCTGGTGCTCGAGATCGAGGACGCTCCGGTGAGGTTGTCGAACCGGATGCTGGACTCGTTGTACGGACTGCTGTCGTTGGTCCCGTTGGTCCCGTTGATCACGCTGTTGGCCAGGGTGAAACCGCTTACCGTCGTGCCGGAGATCGCGTTGTTGGAGTGCCCGTTGAGTTGCATCCAGCTCAGGCTCACGCTCCGGGCATTGTTCAGATACACGCCGTTGCCGGCGGTTGCCCCGTCGGCCCCTGTCGTGTTCTGAATGGTCCCGCCGGTGCCCGCCGTCCCGTTCCCGGTCACGGTCAGCCCGGCCGTGCTCCCCGTGCCGTCGAGCACGATCCCGTTGGCGCCCCCGTTCGCGGAGATGCTCCGGAAGGTCAGGCCGCCCGCCCCGATCAACGTGTTCACCACGCTCAGCGCCACGCCGCCCGCCGCCGTGATCGTGTTGGCGTTCGTGCCGGTCCCGACCGTCACGGCCCCGCCACCTGTCGCGTTGAAGCCGGTCCCAGTCGTCGTTGTGATCGCCAGCCCGCCGCCGGTGAAGCTCACCGCCGCCCCGTTGGCGAGGATGTTCACCGCGTTGGCCGACAGCGTCGTGAAGGTCTTCGTGGCGCCCGTGAAGGCGATGCTCCCGCCCGTGTTCGCGTTCAGCGTGATCCCGCTCGCCGCGTTGTTCGTCTTCGTCAGCGTCCCGGCGTAGGTGAACGTCGGCGCGCTGTTAGCGACCGTGACCGTCTCCGCCGTCGGGTTCGTGATGCTCGCCGTGGCTGGGAACGTGAAGGTGCCCG
>DASWMO010000329.1:0-11997 GCA_036399715.1 Rubricoccaceae bacterium | reverse complement strand
GACGCCGTCCCACTCGCCCGAGGTGCCGCCCCACTCCCCCGAGCCGCCTCCCCACACTCCCGAGACGCCGCCCCGGAGCGGACCCGGCACGATGGAGCGCCCTGACCGCGCAGAGCCCCCACCGTCTACCTTGATCCTCTCACCCGCCTCCGCGCCCATGACCGACGACCAGAACGCCCGCCTCGCCGCCTACGGGGCCGTCGAAACCGTCCTCGACGCCCACCCCGCCCCGCTCGATACCATCCCGGCCGCCGTCAAAGCCACCGATGACTTCCCGGACCGCCTCACCGCGCTCCGCACGGCGGTCCGCGCTCAGGCCGCCTTCGCCCCGCAGGGCAAGGCCAAGGACAAGGCCCTCGCCACCCTCGCCGACGCCGCCGTCCCGCTCTCGCAGACCCTCGCCGCCTGGGCCGAGGACACCGGCGACATCGCCCTCGCCGACCAGATCGCCTTCACCCGGACCGACTTCACGCGCGCCCGAGAGACAGGACGCCCTCGACCGCGCCGCCCTCGTCCACGACACCGCCGACACCCACCTCCCCGACCTCACCGACTACCGCGTCGCCAAAGACGACGTCCAGGCCCTCGACGCCCTCATCGACGTCTTCGCCGCCGCCCTCGGCCAGCCCCGCCACGCCGTCGCCGAGCGCGTCGCCCAGACCCGCATCGTCGAGACGCTCTTCCCCGAAATCGACCGCCTCCTGGACCGCCACGTCGCCCGCTTCGACGGCACCCCCTTCCACGACGTGTACCACGCCGCCCGCCGAGTCGTAGACCGCTGACGCAGGCCGCCCACGCAAACGCCCCCGCCCGGTATGACCGAGCGGGGGCGTCGCACAAACAGAGCCGGGATCCGCCTCCGGTTCTCAGGCCGGGCCGTCAGCCCTCGCCGCCCTCGCCCGAGGCGCCCTCGCCCGAGGCGCCCTCGGCGTCATCGGACGCGTGGTGGATCTGCGCCGGCTTCTTGCCCGGCTGCGGCGTCTCCGCCGCCCCCTCGGCCGGGTCCTCGCTGTGGTGCTTCTTCTCCTCCATCACCTTCTTGTCATGGGCGACGTTGCGCGGGTCGGACATCGGGACTACCGTGAGTGAGCCCCTCCAACGGCACCCGCCCCCCACGGTTCGGTCGCGCTACAAACCGGCCTCCGCCGCGAGGGCCTCCGCCTCGTCCACGAGCGCCTCGATCGCGTCCAGCCCGCCGTCCCAGAACGCCGGGTCCCGCAGGTCCACTCCCAGCCGCCCGACGAGCGCGTCGGGCCAGTCCGAGCCGCCGGCGGCGAGCAGGTCGCGGTAGCGCGCCGCAAAGGCCGGCCCCTCGGCCGTGTAGCGCGCGTAGAGCGCCAGTACGAGCAGCTCGCCGAAGGCGTACGCATAGACGTAGCCCGGCGTGTGCACGAAGTGCGGGATGTAGCTCCACCAGCGGCGGTAGCCGTCCGTCAACTCGACCGAGTCGCCGTACATCGCCGTCTGCGTCGCCATCCAGTGGTCCGCGAAGTCGTCGCCGGTGAGTTCGCCCGTCTCGCGGCGGTGGGCGTGGATGCGCGCCTCGAAGCGGTTCATCGTGACCTGCCGAAAGACGGTTGCCATCGAGTCGTCGATCTTCTCGACGAGCAGCGCGAGGCGCTCTGCGGGGTCGTCGAGCGTCTTCATGACGTGCTGGAAGGTCAGCATCTCGCCGAAGACCGAGGCCGTCTCGGCCGTCGTGAGCGGCGTGTCGGCGTGGAAGACGCCCTGATCCCGGGCCAGAAACTGGTGGATGCCGTGGCCGAGCTCGTGCGCGAGCGTCTGCACGTCGCGCAGGCGGCCGGTGTAGTTCAGCAGGATGTACGGGTGCGCGCTCGGCACGGCGCCGTGGCTGTAGGCGCCGCCCTGCTTGCCCGGCACGGCCGGCGCGTCGATCCAGCCCTCGTCGAAAAAGCGGTCGACGATGTCCCCGAACTCGGGCAGGAAGGCGCGGTACGCCCCGGCGACGGTCTCGCGGGCCTCGTCCCACGGGACGTGGCGGGCGGCCTCGCCGAGCGGCGCGTAGCGGTCGGCGTCGGTCATCGCGGGCCGGCCGGCCTGCCCGTCGAGGCCGAGCAGGCGGCCTTTGAGCCGGTAGAAGCGCTGCGCGAGGCCGTAGCGCCCCGTCACCGCGGCGACGAGCGCGTCGACCTGCTCGGCGTCGGTCTCGTTGGCGTCGTGGCGGTCGGCGTCCCACGTGCTGTACCCGCGGAGACGGTCCGTCGAGGCCTTGTCGGCGAGGATCGTGTTGAAGACGAACGCGAGCGGCCGCTCCAGGTCTGCGAGCCCGGTCATGACGGCGGCAGCCGCGTCGAGGCGCAGCGCGCGGTCCGCTTCGTGGAGTTTGGCCGTCGCCACGGGGAGCGGGAGCGCCTCACCGCGGACCGTGAAGCGGGCCGACCCGAGCGTCTCGTCGAAGAAGCGGTTCCACGCGCTCGGGCCCGTGACGTCCTTCTCGGCGAGGATCCGCTCCTCGGCCTCCGTGAGCACGTGCCGCCGCGCCTTGGTGGCGACCTCGAGGTGGTGGCGATGGCCGGCGAGCGCAGGCTCGGCCGCAAGCGCGCCGGCCGTCGCCTCGTCAAGGCCCGCCCACTCGACGCCTGCAAAGACGAGCTGCTGCCCGACACGCGTCGTCGCCTCGCGGACGCGCTGGAGGAGCGCACCCCGCGCCGCGTCCTCGGTGTCTGTGCTCCACGCGAGGTAGGCGTACGTCGCCGCGCGGCCGGCGCGGTCGTGCACGCCCGCGATGGCGTCGTAGACCGCCGCGGCCCTCAATGCCCCGGCGGCCCGGTCGGACTCCGACGCGAGCGCGGCGAGTGTTCCGCGGTGCGTCTCCGCGAGGGCCGCTGCCTCGGCCTCCGCGCGGGCGAGGTCGGCGTCGAGCGCCGCCTCGTCCGGGTAGAGATCGGCGAGGTTCCAGCGGACGGTTTCGGCGCCGGTCGGCACCGCGGAATGCGCGTCCGCATCCAGTCCGGAAGCCGATCCGGGAGACGACAGCGGGCGGCGGTCTGAGAAGGGCAGCGTCATGACAGGCTTTTTTTTCGAGGCGGAGCGGCATCCGCAGAGGGCCGCTTTAGCTTCCGGGAGGTCGTGCGGAGCGGGCGGTGCAGTGGGCAGCGTCGGCGTCGCGGAAGGTAACGGCCTCGTCCCCCACCCTGTCATGGCCCAGCGGCTCGCGTCGATCGCCGACGCCGAGGCGATGCTCGCGGAGTCGCAGCGTCAGCCCGTCCTCCTGTTCAAGCACTCGTCGACGTGCCCGGTGTCGTTCGCGGCCCAGGCCGAGATCGACGCGTTCGAGGCGTCGGAGGATGCGCCGCCGTGCTACGTGGTCGTGGTTCAGAAGGCCCGGGCGGTTTCGGCGTACGTCGCCGAGGCGCTCGACGTGCGCCACGAGACGCCGCAGGTGGTCCTTATCGATGCCGGGACGGCAGTCTACACCGCCTCGCACGGCCGCATTCGTGCGGCTGGTCTCGCCACGGCCGCCCGCACGCACGCCGCCCCCTGACGCCCTCGCCTACCCGGGCGCCCCGTCCTGTCTAACCTTCCGATGTCGCCCCTCTTCCGCCCTGCCGCCCTTCTCGTCCTGCTCGCGCTCTCCGCCTGCGGACCGTCCGCACCGCCGGTCGGGGGGCCCGCGCCTGAGGTGGAGGTTCAGACGGCCTCGGGCGTGCTGCGCCTCGCAGACCTGCGCGGGCAGCAGGTTGTGCTCCAGTTTGCCCCGGCAGACTCGGTCGAGGCATGGGCCGCACTCGCTGCTGCCTCGGCGGACCTCGCCGCCTCGGGCGCGCTCGTCGTGGGCATCTCGACTGACGGCCCGCCGCCCGAGAGCCCGTTCCGCGTCGGCCGCGACGACGGCGGTGCGGCAGCCGAGGCGTTCGGGTACACCGGGGTCCCGCTCGCCGTCGTGATCGACCGCGCGGGCGTGCTCCGCGGCCTGACGGCCCCCCGCCAGGCCGACGACCTGTTCGCGCTCGCCGCGCCGGTCCTGCTCGAAGACGAGGCCATCGAGTCTCCAGGACCGCCGGTCGACCCCGTCGGAACGGACGCCGAGAGCGTCGAGCGGCTCGTCCGCGACGGCGCGGCCCTGATCGACCTCCGAGACGCCGCTACGCGCGAGGCCGAAGGGCCGGTCCGCTACGCGCTCGTGTGCCCGATCGCGCGCTTTGCCGCCGACGTGCTCCCGGCCGACGTCGGGACGACGGTCGTGCTCCTCGGCCCCGAAGCGCCTGTGGCTGCTCGGCAGGCGGCGCAGTGGGGCTACCGCGACGTCCACGCCGTCCCGGACGTGCTCGACCTCGCAGAGCCCGGCCTCGCCGGCCCTCCGTCCGAGGCGCCCGCCCGTGCAGCTCGGGCCGCCCAACGCCGCGCGAGCGTCCGCGGCTGAGTCTTCAGGAGGGGCGGGCCGCGCGGCGAGGATGTCGAAACGTGGTGATCGCCCCGTAGTTTGAGGAGTGCCGGCGACGGGACTTGAACCCGTACGGGGCGTGCCCCGGCGGTGTTTAAGACCGCTGCGTCTACCATTCCGCCACGCCGGCGCCCTGCCAATCTACTCTGCCCGATGTCCGATCCTGACGCGCTCCGCGCCCACGCTGCGGCCGTCGCGCGGCTTGCCGTCGCGCCGTTCTCCGGCCAGCCCGCCGGGGCCGCCGTGCGCCTCGCCGACGGCCGGTGGGCGGCCGCGCCGCGCGTCGAGATCAGCGCCTTCCCGACAACCATTTCTGCCCTCGTCGGGGCGGTCGCCATCGGGGCGGTCGCGGGCAGCGTCGCCGTCGCGGCCGTACACACGCGGCCGTTCACGGCGTCCGACCTCGCGTTTCTCGCCGAGGCGACGGGCAGACCGTGGCGCCTCGCGGCACCGGACCACGCCGCGGCCGAGGGGGCGGAAGCGCCTGCGGAGGCGGGCCCGGTCTCGCTCGTCGTCCCGGCCCCGGCCGACGACGCCGCCGGCATGGCCGCCGCTCTCGACGCCGCCCGCTCGGCCGTCGTGCCGGCCTCGGACTTCCCGGTCGGCGCGGTCGCCGTCGACGCCGCCGGGCGGGCCGTCCGCGGCGCCAACGTCGAGTTTCCCGCCGACTGGACGCGCGGACTCTGCGCAGAGCGCGTCGCGCTCGTCGCCGCGCGCGCGGCGGGCCTCGGGCCGGCCGTCCGGGTCTGGGTCGCCTGCGCGAAGGCGCCCGGCGGCAGTCCCTGCGGCGCGTGCCGGCAGGTCCTTTCGGACCTCGCGCCGGACGCGGACGTCGTCCTGTGGAATGGCGCGGCGGCACCCGTCGAGACGACGGTCGCCGCCTTGCTGCCCGGCGCCTTTCGCGGCGACGGGATCGGGGAAACGGGCTAAGCGGCGGCAGCAGCGATGGGCCACCTGGTCCAGCGCACGCCCATCCGGCATCCCCAACCCCTCCTCGAGAAAAGCGCCCCGGCGCCGCACGAGGCGGCACCGGGGCGCTGGCGTTCCGGCCCACTGAAGATCTACGGGATGGCGGCCGGCAGCGGCGGCGCCTCCGGGGTCTGCCGGTCGACTTCGATCGCGCCCGACGGCCGGATCGACTCCGTGCGGTCGCCCGAGCCCGGGTTGAAGTCGTTCATCCGGCGGCGGAGGTCCTCGCGCTCGTGGCGGATAATATCCGTCTCGCGCTCACGGGCAGCCCGCGTGCGGATGTCGTCCACGACCCGCGCCATCAGCACGACGACGAGTTCCTTCTGGACGACCTGCCGCTGGCGGTACGAGAAGAAGAAGTTCAGGATCGGGATGTCGCGCAGGATCGGCACGCCTCGGCGCGTCGACGACTCGTCGGTCGAGGTCAGCCCGCCGATGGCGCGCATCTCGCCCGAGAGGAGCGGGATCTGCGTCGTGATGTTGTTCTTGTTGATCGAGCCGCCCGGCAGCGCCGTGCTCTTCTCGACCTTCACCTCGAGGTGGATAAGCTCCACCGGGATGCCGTCGCGCTCGTCGACGATCAGCGTCGGCGTGACGTCGATGATGGTGCCGGTCTGGACGTAGGACGTCGTCGTGTTGCCCGAGAAGTCGCGGATGTTGATCGGGATGTCCTGGCCGGACTGCATCTGGCCCTGCTGGCCGCTCTGGACGGTCGTGAAGGGCGCCGCGACGGTCTGGCCGAAGCCCTGCTCCTCGAAGTAGCGGAACAGGTTGAGGACCTGCGAGAGCGGGATCCGGTCGCCGGAGGCTTCGAGGAAGCCGTCGAGCGCGTCGAAGAATGAGCCCGCGTTGACGAAGAACTGCGGACCGCCCGTCGTGCCACCGGTTGTGCCGCCCGTGGTGCCGCCGGTCGTGCCACCCGTGGTCCCGCCGGTCGTGGTCCCGCCGGACGAGGCGGCCGCGGCGCCGAAGAGCGCGGCCCAGTTGGTCCCGACCTCGCGGGCACGGCTCGTGTTGAGCTCGAAGATGACCGCGTCGATGCGGATCTCGCGCGTGTCGGCCGTCGCCGGGAGGGCGGCCTCGGGAGCGGACGGGCCGGCGCCGGCGAGCGGGTCGGCGGCGCCGATGGGGCTGGCGGTCTGGCCGTCGGTCGTCGCGGCGACGATCTCGGGCTCGGTGACGATGAAGTAGCTGTCGGACTCGTTGAAGTCCAGCGAGTAGCGGTCCAGCACGAGCTCGAAGGCGTCGATGAAGTGGACGCCGTTGAGCGCGACGCCGATGGGGTCCGTGCGGTCGAGCGGGTCCACGACGCGCTTGCCGGTCACGCGGAAGAACGTCGGGTTGACGAGCCGGAAGAACTGGTTCATCGGCGTCGAGGCCGGGAACGAGACGAGTTCGTCCGGCGGGACGTAGCCGCGGACGACGCGCGGGGTCGCCGAGCGTGGCGCGGACGCCTCGGTCTGGGCGTGGGCCGCCGGCGCGAGGAGCGTCGCGGCGAGGGCGACGGCTCCGAGCGTGCGGAGCGCGGCGGCGCGGAGGGCGGCCAGGCGGGGCCGGTCGGCGAGGGTGAGAGTCATGGCAGTGTGGGGAGGAACGCGGTCGCCGGGGGGCGGAAGTCGGGGGCGCGGGCCCTCGGGGGAAGCCGCCGGGGCGGCTCGTGGGAGGGCCTAGCGGTTGCCGAGCGGGGCGGGGCGGTAGGGCTGCGGCGTGCGCGGCATCGGGGTGCCCGAGCGCGACGGCGCCGGAGCGCCGGCGGGGCGGTCGTAGAGGCCCGTGCCGCGGGCCTCGGGCGTGCCCGGGGCTGGCGGGGCCGTCTGGAGGCTCGGGCCCGCCGGAAGCGCCACGCGGCGGCCGGCCGGCACGAACGTCGCCCCGCCGAGGTGCTGGCGGTAGCGCTCGCCCGTGTTGAGGTCCAGCTCGACGCGCTCGCCGACGCCGCCCTTGTTGAGCTCGACCGTGACGCGGCCGCGCTGCGGGTCCACGTTGGAGATCCGGCCGAGGTAGACGCGGTCGCCGGCTCGGAGCATGCGCATGTCGTCGCCGTGCGAGAAGACGGCCGTGCCGCCGATGACGCTCAGCAGGTTGTCGGTCTCGATGTCGACGAGGTCATCCGTGTTGCCCGGAAGCGACTCGAGCACGTACGGGAAGAACGGGTTGATGGCGGCGCGGCGGGCGGGGAAGGCGCCCGGCGGCGGCGTGACGGCGCTGTCGGGCGCCGAGATGTCCGGGTTGCCCGAGAAGTAGCCGTCGACGGCCAGCGCGAAGTCGGCGAGGATGACTTGGCGCGGCACGCCCGTCGTCGGGTTGGGGATCTGGACGACGGCCTTCTTGATGGACACGTCGCGGACGCGGTACAGCCCGCGGCTGTTTTCGAGGTGCCAGATGAAGGCGTAGAGGCTCTCGAAGTACGCCTGGCCGGTCACCTGGTACGTGTAGTAGGACGCGTTCTCGCCCGGCGTGAGGCCCGTCAGCGAGAGGTCGAAGCGCTCGAAGCCGCGCGTCGAGAGCGCGTTGAGGTACTGCACGACGTCGGCCGACGTGAGCTCGGACGGCATGACCTTGTAGCGCGTGTTCCAGCGCTGGAGCGTGAGCGCGGCCTCCTCGCTCGCCGTCGCCTCCTGGCCGAGGAGCGTCTCGACCTCGGCCGAGGCGTTCTCGATGGCCGAGATGTCGGCCTGCACCTTGGCCAGCTCCTCGGGCTGCTTCTTCTGCGTCACGTAGTACCCCGTGCCGACGACGGCGGCGAGGAAGACGGACAGAATGAGGGTGTTGAGCGCCTCGTTGGACATGTCGGTGTCGGTGGTCCCTGCGGGCGAGCCCGCGGAGGATGGGCCCCGGAGGGCTGCCCCGAGGGGGCGATGGTCAGAAGGGTCGGGCGCGCGGCAGGCCGCGCGGCGTTACGGGGCCGCCGGGGGCGCCGCGGGCGGGTCGTCGGGCGCGGCCGGCGCGGCGGGGGCCGGAGCCGGTGCGGCTGCCGGCGCTGCGGGTGGCGACGCTGGCGTGGCCGGGGTCGGCGTTCCCGAGAGGCCCGCGAGCGGGAGCGGGGCGGGCGCCGGGACGGCCTCACCGGCGGCCTCGCGCATCACGCGGGCGATCTGCGGCAGCTCGTGCGGCAGCGCGATCGTCATGCGGTACTCGAAGACCGGGATCTCGCGGAGGGCCTGGAAGGTGACCTCGTTGATGGTCGCCTCGAGGCGCTGCGCCACCCCAACGACGCGGGAGCGCGACGTGGCATAACCGTGGAGCTGGAGCTCGGCCCCGTTGGGCGTCATGTCCTCGATCCAGACGCCGCCGGTCTGCGCGGCCGCCCGGGTCGTCCGGAGCAGCGTCTGCGTCCAGAGGTCGGTGTCGATCAAGAGCGAGTCCAGCACGACGAGCGTCGCCGTGAGCTCGGCCTTGCGTGTGTTGAGGCTGTCGATGCGCGCCTGCAGCTCGGGCGCGGACATCCGCGTCTCGGGCGGGAACTCGGCGAGGCGCTGCTGCTCGGCGGCGATCTCGGCCTTCTGCTGGGTGTAGGTGTACATGAAGTACAGCACGCTCATGAACAGCAGGACCGCCACGACGAGCGTGTGCCACGCGAAGGCGAGCGAGATCTTGCGCGTCGTGCGCTTGAGCGCCTCGGGGAGCAGGTTGGCGTCCTCGAACGGGCTGCCGGCGCGGCCGGGGCGGAGGTGGCCCGCGAGGGCCGCGCCCGTCGCCTCGACGAGGCTCGGCGCGAGCGGCCCATACGGCCCGACGAGGCCCAGCCGCGCCATGCCCTCGCGCAGCGTCTCGACGCGCGCCTCGGGGTAGAACGCCGCGAAGCCCTGCACGAGCTCGCGCTCGCGCTCCTCGGCCATCACGATGACGTTGTGGACCGTCCCGATGCCCTGCACGTCCTGCTGGAGCAGCACGCGCGAGCAGATGGTGTCCGGCCCGTCGAAGGCCGTCACCGACTGCATCATCTCGTAGTGGTGCAGCTGCCCGCCGGAGAGCAGCAGCACGATCGTGTCCTCGGAGCCGACGCGGACGAGGGCCGTGTTCTCGCTCGGCTCGGCCGGCATCGCCAGCCGGGCCAGCCCGACGAGGAGCGGCACCTCGGCTTCGAGCGTCCGCAGAGCCGTCTTGCGGTGCTCGCTCTGCTCGCGGAGCATGAACAGGCTCGGCGCGACAGGCTCCGACGCCGACGGCATGACGGCGAAGTAGCGCTGGTGGCCGTCGCGGGGCGTCATCGGGACGAACGCCGTCCGTGCGCGGTCCGCGCCGGGAAATTCCTTGACGAGCTCGGCCATGAGGCGCTCGCGCTTCACCGGCGCGACGGTCCCGGCCTTGGGCTCTTTGGCCTCCTTCGCAGGCTTGGCCTCCTTGCCGGCCTTGGGCGCCTTGCCCGGCTTGGCTGCTGCCTTGTTCTTGCGGGTCTCGGGCGCGATGGCGATCTCGGCGTACTCGACGTCCGGCGAGCCGACCGTGAACGCGAGCGCGGGCCGCGCAAAGCCGGCCTGCTCGCACTCCTCGAGGATGTCGCGGATCTCGTAGACGACCGGCTGCGCGCGGACGGCCGCCTGCGAGCCCGCCGACGGGTCCAGCATGGCGTCGAAGCTCATCTCGGGCTCGCTGCCCATGCCGGCGAACTCGGCCGAGAAGTCCACCTGCCCGACGCCGCCGAACTGGACGTCGCCGGTGGCGACGCTGTCGAGGTCGTCGGGCGTGAAGCCGCCGGCGTCGACCGTCCCGGTCGAGCCGTCGGTCCGGTTGCGGACAAACTGGCGCAGCGGCTCGTACCCGTCACCCGTCGGCCGGACGAGGACGCCGAAGACCTGGCGCGGCGTGACGTGGAGCCCGAGCAGCAGGGCGTCCTTGGAGCGGACGGATGTACGCGCCGCGCGGGCCTTGCGTCCTCGTCCGGGAGCGGCCGGGGGCGGTTGGGCGGGCGCGGCGGCGAGCGGCACATCCGCGAATGCGGCATCCTCAAACGCGGCATCCGTGAACGGTGCGTCCGTGAACGCCGCGTCATCGAAAGCCGCATCCGTGAACGCGGCATCGGTAAACGCGGCGTCCGTGAACGCGGCGCCGGAGAAGGCCGGCATGTCGAAGGCAGAGCCGTCGAAGGCGGCGAACTCGTCGGGGCCGGGGGCGAGGGGGTCGTCGGACATCGGGGTCGGGGCTGGGCGAGCCGCGGGGGCGGCGAGGGTCGGGGTGCGCGCGGGCGCGCCGGCCGTCAGGAGTCAGGACGCGTCGGGAGCGAGATCGTCAGGCCGTCTGGGCGGCCTGGAGGAGCTGCTGGAAACGCTTCTTGTTGTTGGCGTACTGGAAGCCGGTCTCGGGCGTGATCTTGCGCTCGCGGACGAGCCGCGCGAGGTCCTGCTCCAGCGTGGTCATGCCCTGCTTGGCACCCTCCCACATCATCTGGTAGATCTCGCCGGTGTTGTTGTTGAGGATGGCGGCCTTGACGGACGCCGTCACCCAGAGCACCTCTTTGCAGAGCACGCGCCCGCCGCCGATCTTCGGCGGCAGCTTCTGCGAGATGACGCAGTTGAGGACGTCCGCGAGGCGCGCGCGCACGCGGTTCTGCTCGAATGGCGGGTACTCGGCGACCATGCGGTCGAGCGACTCGACCGCCGAGGCCGTATGGAGCGTCGAGAAAACCTTGTGGCCCGTGTCGGCAGCCTCGATGGCGGCGTCGATGGTCTCGGGGTCGCGCATCTCCCCGATCATGATGATGTCGGGGTCCTGGCGGAGCGCCTGCTGGACGCCGGCCTTGAACGAGGGCACGTCCGGCCCGACCTCGCGGTGCCGAATGATGCACCGGTCCGGCGCGTGGACGTACTCCAGCGGCTTCGCGATGATGACGATGTGGCCGTCGAAGTCGTGGTTGTTCGCGTCGATGATGGCGTCGAGCGTCGTGCTCTTGCCCGAGCCGGTGACGCCGGTGACGAGGGCGAGCCCGGCCTTGACGTTCGAGAACAGCAGCCCGCGCTCGATGGCCGGGTGGAAGCCCAGGCCCGAGATCGGCCGGACGGTGTCGTTGATCGCGCGGAGGCAGACGCCGAGGTGCAGGTTGTCGTAGTAGGCCGTGCAGCGGAAGCGGAGGCGCTCGCCGCCGGGCGACACGATCTGGTACGAGAAGTCGGCAGAGCGCGCCTCCCAGAGGTCGGCGAGCTGGCGCTCGGAGAGCAGGTTCAGGATCAGGACGTCGATCTCGTCGAGCGCCTGCATCCCGGTCTCGTAGTACGGCTTCTTGTCGCCGTCGACGCGGTACCACACGCGGCCGCCCGTCGCCGGGCCGCCCATGTCAAGGTCGCTGGCCCCGAGGGGGTTCATGCGGCCGATGAACTGCTCGACGAAGTCGCGGAGCTCCTGCCGCTGGCCTGCGTTGAGGCGGCCGACCTGCTCGGTGTAGAACTTCAGGCGCTCCTCCCCGACGAACAGCTTCGGCGCCGCGCGGGCGATGTCGCGGGCGAGGGCCGGGAAGTGCCCGAAGTTGTCGTCAGCGGCCGCGGCGCGCGTCGCCGCGGCGGCGGCGGCGGGCGAGGGCGCCAGGGCGGTGGCCGGCGGGACGGCCGGCGGCATCGGCGGCCGGGCGTACACCGGAGCGGCAGCCGGCGGGGTCGGGCGTAGACAACGGGTTCACAGGGCGAGAGGAT
>DASWMO010000328.1:0-12732 GCA_036399715.1 Rubricoccaceae bacterium | reverse complement strand
GCACAGATCTGAACCTCGTGCAGCGCGTGACGGTGGTCCGGTAGTCCGGACGGTCAGATGAGCCCGCGGCGCGTGCTTGATGCACGTGCGTGGGTGTGGAGCCCCGGCGCCCTCGCGGTGCCGGGGCTCCGCTGTGTCTGGACGGATCGCCACATTCACGTCCGCTCCGGCACCTTCGCCGAGCCGCGCGCGTTGTCTCACGTCCCCAGACTGCATCCGCTTGGCCACGAAAACCTCCGCTCCCAAACAGGCTCCGGCGCCCGACCGCTTCGCCGGCCAGAGCCTCGTCGTGCGCGGCGCGCGCCAGCACAACCTCAAGGACGTCTCGCTCACGATCCCGAAGCGGAAGCTCGTCGTCGTGACGGGCCCGTCGGGCTCGGGCAAGTCCTCGCTCGTCTTCGACACGATCTACGCCGAGGGCCAGCGGCGGTACGTCGAGAGCCTCAGCGCCTACGCGCGGCAGTTTCTCCAGCGGATGGACAAGCCCGACGTGGACCTTATCACGGGCCTCGCACCGGCGATCGCGATCGAGCAGATGACGGCCTCGCGCAACCCGCGCTCAACCGTCGCGACGCAGACCGAGGTCTACGATTACCTCCGGCTCCTCTTCGCCCGAGTCGGGACGACCGTCTCGCCGGTCTCGGGCGAGACGGTCACCCGTGACAGCCCGAGGTCGGTCGCCGAGATGCTCCAGGCGCGCTTCGCGGCGCCGACGCGCTTCTACCTCGGCTTCCCCTTCCCAGCTCACAAGGGCGCCAAGAAGGCCGAGGAGATCGCCGCTCTCGTCGCGCGCGGCTTCGCCCGCCTCGTCGTCCTCCCGACCGAAGCCAAGGCGGCCAAGGGCGCCCTGCCCGAGGTGCTAGACCTCGCGGAGACGGACCCGGAAACGATCAAGACGGCCCCGGCGCGCCTCCTTGTCCTCGTCGACCGCCTCGCGACGCGCACCAGCGACGAGGCGGTCACGAGCCGCATCGCAGACTCCGTCGAGCTCGCCTTCCGAGAGGGCGACGAGCGCGCGGTCATCGTAACGGTCCCGAGCGAAGGTCGGTCCGAGCGCATCGACGTCTCGGCGCACTTCGAGCGCGACGGCATGACGTTCCCCGAGCCGACGCCGCAGCTGTTCTCGTTCAACTCGCCGCTCGGTGCCTGCCCCACGTGCCAGGGCTTCGGACGTGTGCCGGGCATCGACCCGGACCTCGTCTTCCCGAACCCCGATCTCTCGATCCGTCAGAACGCCGTCGCGCCGTTCCGGACCGAGCAGTGGTCCATGCACCAGCGGACGCTCCTGCGGGCGGCCGCGCGCCACGGCATCGACCCCGACACGCCCTTCGGCCGCCTCTCCGAGGAGGCCCGCAGCCTGATCTGGAACGGCGACGGCGACTACATCGGCGTACAGGGCTTCTTCGACTTTCTCGCGTCGAAGCAGTTCAAGATGCACTACCGCATCTACTCGGCCCGCTTCCGCGGCTACACGACGTGCCCGGACTGTGACGGCTACCGCCTCCGCCCCGAGGCGCTCTGTGTCAAGCTCCGCGTCCCCGGTGTCGACGGCGAGCTGGCGTGGATGCACATCGGCGAGCTGTGCGAGCTCACGACGGCCGACGCGGCCGACGTCGCCGACGGGATCGTCCTGAGCGACCACGACCGCGAGGTCGCCGGGCGCGTCCTCGCTGAGGTCCGCCGCCGCCTCGGCTACCTCGTCGAAGTCGGGCTGGACTACCTCACGCTGGACCGCCTCGCACAGTCGCTCTCGGGCGGCGAGAGCCAGCGGATCAACCTTGCGACGAGCCTCGGCTCCAGCCTCGTCGGCTCGCTCTACGTCCTCGACGAGCCGACGGTCGGGCTGCACCCGCGCGACAATGACCGCCTCATCACGATCCTCGAAGGCCTCCGCGACATCGGCAACTCAGTTCTCGTCGTCGAGCACGACGAGCAGATGATGCGCCGCGCGGACCAGATCATCGACGTCGGGCCGGGCTCGGGCGCGCTCGGGGGCGAGATCATGTTCCAGGGCACGTATGCCGAGGCGCTCGTGAGCCCCACCTCGCTGACGGGGGCCTACCTCTCGGGCCGCAAGTCCATCGCCGTCCCCGAAACCCGCCGGCCGTTCAACCCCGAGCGCACGCTCCGCGTAACGGGCGCCCGCGCGCATAACCTCAAGCGCCTCGACGTGTCGTTCCCGCTCGACACGATCACGGTCGTGACCGGCGTCTCGGGATCGGGCAAGTCAACGCTCGTTTACTCGACCCTTTTTGCTGCCCTCAAGCGCCTCAAAGGCGGCGAGTACGACGGCAAGGTCGGCGCGCACGACGCCGTCTTCGGGGCCGACCTCATCGAGTCGGTCGAGATGGTGGACCAGACGCCGATCGGCAAGAGCCCGCGCTCGAACCCCGTCACGTACGTCAAGGCGTTCGACCCGATCCGCGAACTGCTCGCAAGCACGCACCAGGCCAGCGTTCGCGGCTACAAGCCGGCGACGTTCTCGTTCAACGTCCCCGGCGGGCGCTGCGAGACATGCCAGGGCGAGGGCGTCGTGCAGGTCGAGATGCAGTTCCTGGCCGACCTCTACCTCGAGTGCGAGGCGTGCCACGGCAAACGCTTCAAGCAGGAGGTCCTGGAAGTCCGCTGGAACGGCAAAAACGTCGCCGACATCCTGGACATGACTGTCGATGAGGCAGTCGCCTTCTTCGCCAAGCAGCCGCGTCTGGGCAGCCGGCTGCGCGTGCTCCAGCAGGTCGGGCTGGGCTACCTCACGCTCGGGCAGCCGTCGAACACGCTCTCGGGCGGCGAGGCGCAGCGCGTCAAGCTCGCCGCCCACCTCTCCGCGCCGCACCGCGGCCACACGGTGTACCTCTTCGATGAGCCCACGACGGGCCTCCACGCCGACGACATCCGCAAGCTCCTCGACGCGTTCAACGCGCTCGTTGACGCCGGCCACTCGGTCGTCCTCATCGAGCACAACCTCGACGTCATCAAGGCGGCCGACTGGGTCGTGGATGTCGGCCCGGAAGGCGGGCGCCGCGGCGGATTCGTCGTCGCCGAGGGCACGCCGGAGACGGTTGCCGCCCACCCGACGAGCCACACGGGCGCCTTCCTGAAGCCGCTTCTTCCGGGCACCTGAGCGCGCCCGGCCTGCACTGCGTTTCTTGCGCCCCCTCTCTCCCTTCTCGGTGGACCCGTCTCGCCCGCTCCGCATCGCCCTGTTCACGGGCAACTACGTCCACATCGAGGACGGGGTGTCGCGGACGCTCGGCCGCCTCGTGGGCTACCTCGTCGCGCAAGGGCATGAGGTGCTCGTGCTCGGGCCGACCGTCGAGAGTCCGCCGGTGCGGCAGCCGGGGCGTTTTCTGCCCGTTCCGTCGATTCCCATTCCTGGCCGCTCCGAGTACCGCCTCAGCACGCGTTTCCCGGCCTCGATTCGCCGCCAGGTCGAGGCGTTCGCGCCGGACATCGTCCACCTCGCGACGCCCGACGTGCTCGGCCACCGCACGCTCACCTGGGCGCTCCGTCGCGGCCTGCCCGTCGTCTCGACGTACCACACGCACTTCGTGTCGTACCTCGACTACTACGGCCTCGGGGCGGGCAAGCCGCTGTTCCACGCCATCGCACGTCGCTTCTACAACCGCTGCCGCGAGGTTTACGTCCCGACACCCGCGATGGAAGCCGACCTGCGCCGTCAGGGCGTCACAGCGCCGATCCGCCTGTGGCCGCGGGGCATCGAGGTTGACCGGTTCTCGCCCGAGCACCGCTCGGACGCGTGGCGCGCCGCAAAGGGCTGGCGGCCGGACGAGGTCATCGTGTCGTTCGTAAGCCGCCTCGTCAAGGAGAAAGGCCTCGACGTGTACGTGCAGGCGGTGCAGCGCGTGCAGGCCGAGGGGCTGCCGGTTCGTGCACTCATCGTCGGGGACGGTCCCGAGCGGACGGCGCTCGCCGAGGCGCTCCCGCGGGCGACGTTCACCGGCCACCTCGGCGGGCCTGAACTCGCGACCGCCTATGCGTCGTCGGACCTGTTCCTCTTCCCGAGCGAGACCGAAACCTTCGGCAATGTAACGCTCGAAGCGATGGCCTCCGGTCTGCCCACGATCTGCGCCGACGCGGCTGGAAGCCAGAGCCTTGTCGACGATGGCCGGACGGGCCGTCTCTGCCCGCCTCGCGACGTTTCCGCGTTCACAGATGCGGTCCGCGACCTCGCCTGCGATCCGGAGCTTCGCCGTGCCTACGGTGCGGCGGGACGCGAGGCGGCGCGGGCGTACGACTGGCCCTCCGTCCTCGCTCGAATGGTGACGTACTACGATGGCGTCCTCGATTCCACGCGTGTACGCTCGTTGACCCCTACGTCTGCCGCGTAAACGGCTGTTTTGAAATGCGCGATCTCGTTGGGACGCAACGAGATCCTATTCAACTGAGTCTCAAACGGTTCGGCTTATCCGCCCGGTAGAGCGAAATGGGCCAACCGTTTCGGCGGGTTTCGCCTCCTACTCCTGGCGCTTCCGGACGTGCGGGGCACGGAGCTTGAAGGTCGGCCGGCGCAGGGCACGAGCATCGCCGAGGTCGTAGAGCCGCCGACGCCGACGCTCGCTCGAGAGCCATCCCTGATCCTCGGCGACTTGGATAAGTGCCGGGAAAAAGATCAGCGTGCTCGCGAGCGTCGTCCCGATACCGAGCACGGCGAGGACGCCGATCGACCGTAGGCCGGGATGGTTGGATGTGATCAGCCCGCCGAAGCCGATCATGTTCGTCATCGCGCCCATCGTGATGTGCTCGCCAGTCGAGCGCAGGATCTTGCGGATCGAGCCCTTTCCCTCTTCGAGGTAGCGGTGCGAGAGGTGAACACCACCGTCGTTGCCCACGCCGAGGACGGTCGGCAGCACGACGAGGTTGTAGAACGTCAGCGAGACGCCGCCGACCACCATTCCGCCGAGCATCCACAACAGCCCGACCGCGAGCGGCGACAGTGCGATGAGCGTCCAGCGGACATTGCGGAACTCGAATGCGACGATCACGACGACGAACGCGAGCGTGAGCCCGACCATCTTCCAGCTCTCGTTCTGCATCAGCCCGAGCATGTCGGCCGCGATGAGCTGCGTCGAGGCGGCATAGAACTGGCTCCCGCTCGGCGTCGTGACCTGCCCGATGAGCTCGGCGAAGCGGATCGAGCGCCGCCCGTCGGCCATGTTGCCACGCGGGAAGACGATCACGAAGTTGCCGACCGTCCCCTGGCGCGTCATGAACGGGCGCGTGATAAAGGACGGGACCGAGTCCAACGGAAAGGCTTCGGTCGCAGACGCGGCGCGGGCGAGCCTCGCGACCTGCCCCGTCGTGTCGGCCGCGAGGAAAGGGTCCGCGAGGACAGCCCGGATCTCTGCGAGGCGGGCGAGCTTGAGCCGCGTCGTCGTGGTGTCGGTCGGGAAGCGCTCCTGGAGGCTCTCGACGGCGAGGATGAGCGAGTCGTGGGCGGCGAGCTCCTTGAGGGCGGCCGAGACGGGCTGCACGTCCGTCGGGTCGTCGAGCAGGATGTAGGCCGGGTTCCGGCGTTCGCTCTGGCCGAAGACGGGCTCGAGCGCCTGCGCGC
Source organism: Rubricoccaceae bacterium (assembly GCA_036399715.1). Lineage (GTDB taxonomy): Bacteria > Bacteroidota > Rhodothermia > Rhodothermales > Rubricoccaceae > DASVSE01. The sequence continues at coordinate 7,160 of DASWMO010000328.1, read as the reverse complement.
GGCGGAAGTACTCGTCGAACTCGGGTTCGAGCTTCGAGAAGTCGTACTCGAAACGGACGCGCGGCGCCAGAAACACGCTCGCCGCGATGGCGACGAGGCACACGCCGAGGATCGACCGCGAGAACGGGAAGCGCCGCTCGGGCTCGAATTCGCTCGCCGTCCCCTTGGCTCGCAGGTTCAGCAGCCGCGTCCGCTCGGCGAGCACGATCAGCGCAGGCAGGATGCTCAGCATCGCGACGAGCGCGAACAGGATGCCCATCCCGCCGATGAACCCGAACTCGGAGAAGCCGCGGAAGTCCGCGATCTGGAGCACGAACAGCGAGCACGCCGTCGTGATGGCTGAGACGGCGATACCCGAGCCCGTGCTCGCATATGTCTCCTCGATGGCCGCGTCTACAGAGCGCCCCGCGCCGCGCTCCTCGGAGTAGCGCGCGTAGAAGTGGATGCCGTAGTCGATGCCGAGCCCGAACAGGACGAGCCCGAGCGTGGACGTCATCAGGTTGAGCGTCCCGAAGGCGAGCGCTGCGACGCCGCCGGTCCACGCGAGGCTCATCGCGAGCGGGATCGTCAGGACGAGGGCGGTTACCGGCGTCCGGAGGATCTCGCTCAGGACGACGCGGGCGACGAAGCGCCCGCCTGTTTTGGCCTGAACCGACTTGTACAGGAAGTACAGGACGGCGGCGAGGATGACCGCGAGGACGCCCGAGCCGAACGATTTCTGAACGTCGTTGGTGATCGACCGGACCTCGATGGTCTGACGGAGCAGGCGCCCGGCGGGCGTGATCGTGAGCCCGGGCCCGTACCGATCCGGCGCCATTCGCACGATCAGCGTGTCGATGTCGGCGTAGAGCGTCTCGACGAAGCCGATATTGGTCTGCGATCCGGTCGGGTAGAAGCGGACGACCAGCGTCGTCGAGTCCGGGCTCGTGAGGTACTCGCCGAGGGCAAGCTGCGCGAGATCCCGCTTGAGCTTATCACCCTCGGCGCGGCGCGCCGCCTGGAGGCTGTCCTGCCCGGTCTGGAAGAGGTTGACCCGGAGCGGATTCGAGGCGTCGCGCGCCTGCTGCGCCTGACCACGCAGAAACGTTTCGAGGCGGTCGAGTTCGTCGAAGGTCGCGAAGTAGAGCGCGTTCTCCGTAATGAACCGGACGTCGCGCTTGAAGTCGACCCGGGTGAAGTACAGGTCGCCTGTCGGCCCGCGCATGGCCATCATGCGTGGGACGAAGGCCTCGGCGAAGCGTCGGTTGACGTCGAAGGACCGGCTGTGAATGGCGACGTCGACGGTCGTCTCAGCGCCGACAGTCTCCTGGAGCCGCCGCAGCGACTTCACGCTCGAGTATTCGGGCGGCAACAGCGTCGAAATGTCCGTGTCGATCTTCAGCGTCAGCGCCTGCTGGATCCCGACGGCGCTGAGCACGAGCCCTGCCGCCACCACGAGCAGCGGGTATCGGACGATGAAGCGGGGGAGGATGCGGATGCGCTCGGAGGACACCGGGCCAGCGCGCGGAGCGCGGAGAGAGGCGGACGAATGGTAGCCACCCCACCCGGGGTGCGGTGTTCCACGTGAAACAATCGACCCTCCCCCTGCCCCGTGCGGGCGCTATTCTCCGGCTCTCTACGGCTCCGCTGCGATGGCTCCACCCGACGCCCCGGTCGTCCTCTTCGACGGCGAGTGCGCACTCTGCGATGCGTCGGTCCGGTTCATTCTGGACCACGACTCGAACGGACACTTCCACTTCGCGTCGCTGCAGTCGGACGCAGGCCGTCGCCTCGCAGCCGACCACGGCGTCGACGCATCCCGCCTCGATACGCTCGTCCTCGTCACGGCGAGCGGCGCCCGCGTTCGGTCCGACGCCGCGCTCGCCATCGCGCGCAGCCTCGGGTGGCCGTGGTCGATCGCGTGGGGCCTCCGCTGGATCCCCCGCCCGGTCCGTGACGCCGCCTATCGGCTCGTCGCGCTGAACCGGATCCGCCTCTTCGGCCGGCTCGACGCCTGCCGCCTTCCCACGCCCGACACCCGGGCCCGCTTTCTCGACCTCTGATGCCTCACACCTACGATTCTCTCTCCGTCGGCGACTCCTTCAAGTGGTCTCGCACGCTCACCATGGACGACGTCCGCACATTCGCTGACGTCACCGGGGACGACAACCCAATTCACATCGACGAGGAGGCTGGACGGCAGAGCCGGTTCGGCCGCCCGGTCGTCCATGGTGTGTACATCCTCGGGCTCGCGTCCAAAGTGCTCGGGCGAGACTTTCCCGGAAACGGCTCCATCGCGGTCGCGTTGAGCGCCAAATTTCTGCGTCCCGTCCCGGTCGGCGAGGAGGTAACCATTGAGGTGCGCGTCTCCGAGAAAGTTGAGGCGCACCGGCACGTCAAGATCAAGTTGTACGCCTACTGCAACGGCAAGATGGCCGTCGGGGGCGAAGCAGTCGTCATTCCGCCACCCGACGAGCCAGTAGAGTAACCGACCGTTTACTGGGGCAGCTTGATCGAGCGGCCGGCCGGGAGTGCCTCGGCGAGGTCGACCTCATTCATGATGGCCACGTCCTCGGCAGTGACTCCACCGGGGAGGGTGCGCCCGCGAAGGAGCGACTGGATGGACGCGCCTCGGCTCGTCGTCGTTACGTCGAGGCGTGTTGGCTGCCGGTTGAGGTACCGCGACTCCGTCAGCCGCGCAAAGCTCTGGCCTGCCTGGCGGAAGGCGCGTTCGTTCTGCGCGAACGCCGCCTGCGGCGCAATGCCCAGAATCTGGTAGACCGCCCCGCCGTATTCGATGAACGTGGCGGTGAACTGGAGGGCGCCCTGCTGTGTCGTCGCCGTGCCCTCGACCGTCGCGGCGCGGTTGCCGTTGATCGTCGTCGACCGCGCGCCCGAGGACTGCACGCCCTGCTGCGTCGCGAGCGCCTGCGCTGCTGCCTGCGCGGACGTCTGCTGCACGAGCGTCATCTGAATCGCGGCGTCACCATTCGGGCTCGAAATCTGGACCGCCTGCGGCGAGTTCTGCACCTGCCAGCCCGCCGGGAAGTCGAACTGGAAGCGGAGCTCGGGGTGGTAGAACGTCGAGCCCTCGGTAAATCCCTGCCGGGGGTCTTCACCGAGGACGATGCCGTCGATGCGGCGGAGGTATTCGGGCGCGTCGACCTGCGTCCCGTTCTGGCCCTGCGCGGCGAGCTGGAGAATCGTCTGTGCGCGCTCGCCCGGATCGGGGTGGGTCGAGAGAAAGTTGGGGATGGCGGACCCGCTCTCGGCGCCGAGGCGCTGGAGGGACCGGAAGAAGCCCGATGCCTGCGTAGCGTCGTAGCCCGCGAAGCCGGCATAGGCGACGCCTGCCTGGTCCGCTTCGCGCTCGGCGTCGCGGCCGTAGCGGAGCAGCAGCAGCTGGGCGCCCTGGCTCCCGTACTGGGCGATGCCCTCGGCGACGCGCCCATTACGGCTGAGGACGCCGCCCAGGACGGCCGCGCCAAGAACGCCGAACTGCCCGAGCTGGGCACGCTGCGCCTGCTGCGAGCCGTGGCGGGCGAGGACGTGCCCGATCTCGTGCCCGAGGACGACCGAGAGCTGGGCCTCGTTGTTGAGGTACGCGAGCAGCCCGCGTGTGACGTAGACGTAGCCGCCCGGGAGGGCGAACGCGTTGACGACGGGCGAGTCGAGCACGCGGAACGTGAACGGCGTCGAGCGGATCTCTGCGGGCGTCGTCGGGGCCGAGTAGGCACTCGTCTGGAGCGTGGTCTGGGCGATCCCGTTCACGTACGCGGCCAGCGCCGGGTCGTCGTAGACGCCGAACTGGGCGACGATCTGCTGGTCGGACTCGGCGCCGATCTGGCGCTCCTGCGCCCACGTGTAGGCTCCGCGTTGCGACTCACCGGTGACGTAGTTCGTGTTGGCCGTCCCGCAGGCCGAAAGTGTAATGGCGAGAACGGACACCGATGCCGCGCGCATGGCGAGGCGAGAGACGCGAGAGGTCATAGCGGGAGAGGAGTAGAGAGGAGAGCGGGAGCCGCCGTGCCATGTTCCACGTGGAACACGGCGTGCTGGCCCGGATCCAACGGCGCGAGGCTCTGGAAGGGTTCTGACCGAGCAGCCGTTACGATGGACTGCCCGACCGCCTGCGACGCGAGCAGGCTCAGCAGCACGCGCGACCTCGCCTCGTCGAGTGGCCCGAAGACATCGTCGAGCAGAAGCACGGGCGCCTCATCGAGGTGCTCGCGGAGAAAGAGCGCCTGGGCAATGCGGAGCGTGAGCGCGAACGTCCGGTGCTGCCCCTGTGATGCGTACGGCCTCAGATCGACGCCGTCGAGCAGGAACGTGACCTCGTCGAGGTGGGGCCCGACGAGCGTGCGCCCTGAGTCGCGCCCGCGGCGCTCGGTCCGCGCGAGCGCCTGCCGGAAGGCCGTGAGCGGGTCGCCCTCGATGTCGAACGACGGCGCGTAGCGCAGCGACGGCGGCGGACCCGGCTCGTACAAGAGCGCGTGCGCCTCGGCGACGAAAGCCCCGAACCGGTCGAGAAACTCCGCCCGTCGGGCGACGAGGCGGGCGCCGTGCGTGGCGAGCTCGGCGTCCCACGCGTCCATCGTGCCCGGGGCGAGGGACCCGCCGCGGCGGACGCTGAACAGGAGCGCGTTCCGCTGACGGAGCGCGCGTCGGTACGAGAGCAGGTCCGTTAGGTAGACCGGGTACGCCTGGCTGAGCGTCGCATCGATCATCTGGCGACGGACAGCCGGGCCGCCGGCCGTGAGTTCGTAGTCCGCCGGCGACAGGATCACGAGCGGCACGCGCCCGACGAGGTCAGCGAGGCGGTCGAGCGCGACGCCGTTGGCGAAGGCCCGCTTGCCCTCGCCCGGAACGATCGCCACACGCAGCCGAGCCGTGGTCCCGCGGTCGGACTCGGTCTCGCCCTCGACCTCGACATGGCCCGCGCCGCGCTGCACGAGCGGCGCGTCTGTCGAGGCGAGAAAGCTCTTGCCGAGGCAGAGCAGGCTGATCGCTTCGAGGACGTTCGTCTTGCCCGCCCCGTTCGGCCCAAGAAGGAGCGTCAGCCCGGGGGCAAGCGTGAGCGACGAGTCGGTATGCGCGCGGAACTGGCGAAGGCGGACGGAACGGAGGCGCATGGACGACGCGGGGGAACGGACAGGGTCGGACGCCCGCGGTCGCGCTCCCGATCCATGGCCGCGAACGAGGAGGGTCAACTCGTCAAACGAGGCCATTGGGGTAAGCTCGAATCAGCGATCTTGCCATCCCCTTTGGTACACCCGTGATCCGTTCTCTTATTTGCCTCGTTGCCATCTTCCTGCTGGCCGGTGGCGGACCGGCCCCGGTCGCGCCGGCGCAGTCGTGCGAATCCGTGCTGCCGGGCATCAAGGAATGGGTCGGAGAGCACCAACTGGAGAGCCAGGGGCTCCGCGACGAGATGATGAACCGGATTGATGGGCTGCTGGTGCAGTTCCGCGGCGACGTGTCGCCCTGCATCTCGAACCTGTGGCTGGCTCGGGCCCTGCTCGGCCAGATTAGCGAGCAGCGCGAGGACGTGCTCCGTCTGACGGCAGCGTACCTCGCGCAGCCGGGCGTCGGAGCTGACCCGATCGGCGTGTCCCGCATACACAGTGTCCGTGGAACGACTCTCGCCGAAATGGGCGAGGTGGTTCGCGCCGGGCAGGACTATGCGGCTGCCGTCGCCTTCGTCCCACAACTTCCGGCCGGGCTAGCCGCAGTTGCTCTGCGCGACTACGCGGCCCACGCAATGCTGCGCAAGAACTGGGCGGCGGCAGAGAACGCGTACGACCGCGCGCATCGGATCCTAACGGACAGCCTCGCGACAGACCCTCCGGCGATGCGACGCCGCCTCGGACGGCTCGCCTCTGACCACGCGCTCGCATTTGAGGTCCGTCTCCGAGAAGTGCGGGAGCCCGAAGGCCGGCGCCAGATTGCTCAGCGTCTCGTCGCCGCCGCCGACACCGCAGTTGCGATTCTGGCTGAGCAACAGGAGGCCGATCAGACGCGTCTCGCCAGCGATCAGTCCTACCGGGCAATTGCGTTGAGCCAACGGGGGTACGGCGAGGCCATTCTCGGTCAGCATAGGGCCGCTGCGGCGTCACAAGCCGAAGCCCTGTCGCTGCTCAGCCCTCTGGTGCGGGAGATCAACCCGTATGCCGGGTTCACCATCGCCCTGTTCACATCCCTTGCCGAGCAGATCCGCGGCGATCTTCCGGCAGCAGCCCGCTCGGCACGTTTGTCCCGGACGGAGGCGGCGGCCATCGGCGACGCTGCAGGTGAAGCGAACGCCCTCATCGTGATGGCAGGGATTGACGAGCAGGCAGGCCGCCTTGTGGATGCCGAGCGAGGATATCGGGAAGCCGCGGCCTACCGCGACGCCGAGTGGCAGATCACCCGGTCGCAGGACTGGAGCGCCGTCCAGTTCAGCACACTCATGGAGGCGTACTACGGCCTGAGCCGCGTCGTGGCCGCTCAAGGGCATCCCGAAGAGGCGTTCACGGTCCTCGACGGCGCCCGCGCCCGCGCCCTTCGCAACCTGCGGTCCAACACCTCACGGCGAGAACAGATCGACGCCGGCACGCAGGCCCGCGTGGATTCGCTTCAGCACCTGATCCGTGACGAGCAGGTCGCGCTCCTCTCGGGGCACCTCACGCCAGGGGCGACGGCCCAGTCCGAGCGGCGCATCTCGCTTCTCCAGGAGCGGGTGGACCGTGACCTTGGCGCTCCCTCGGGCGATCAGGCGCCGTTGTCGCTCACCCGCCTGCGACAGACGCTCCGCACCCAGCACCGTGCCCTCGTGAGCTACGCCGTCGGGGACAGCGCGACGATCGCGTTCGTCGTCACCGCAGACACGCTCGTCGTCCGCACGCTCCCGACGACGTACCTCGATATTCAGCATCTCATGCAGGCGACGGGCGGCCCGTGGCGAGCGGGCGGTCCCGACGCTGCGGTTCGGCTCGGCCCCTTACATGCGCTCCACGAACGCCTGGTCCGCCCGTTGCGAGACGTCCTGCCGGACCGAGACGGCCTCGTCATCATCCCCGACGGACCACTCGCTGACCTCCCGTTCGAAATGCTCCTCGAGACGCCCGCGCAGTCCTACTCGGATGCACGGTTTCTCATCCGGCGGCAACCCATCTCGACCGACCTCGCAGCCGCGCTCGTCG
>DASWMO010000327.1:0-12971 GCA_036399715.1 Rubricoccaceae bacterium | reverse complement strand
GGTGGACGTAAGCGACGACCAGCCGACGCCAAAGTCCGACGTCACGGCGCGACCGAGGTCAGCGACGAGGCGCGCCTGGTCCCAGTACGGCTGCCCGCCGAGCTCGGCGAACGTGTCGTAGTCCGTCGCGAGGATGACGTTCGCGTAGAAGTCGAGGACGGACGTGAGCGAGTCGAAGCGGTTGGGGTCGTAGACGAGCGCCTGCCCGCGGGCATAGGCGAACTGCCACGTGTTGTCGAGCAGGAGCAGCGTCACCGAGCGCTGGGCCGTGCCGTAGATCGGGCGGCTGGACTGGACGGCGATCTGGCCCGTGAACTGCGTCAGCGAGAGCGCCTGCGTGAGCGTGATCTGGACCGAGCAGTCGATCCGCTCGCGGTTGTCGAACACGTCGTCGGTCCACGCGCGGTCGTTGAGGTAGCGCTCGACCTGCGTCCGCAGCTCGTCGAGAAACTCGTACTCGTTGCCCGTGAGCTGCGAGCGGTTGATGCCGACGGTGCAGTTGAGCTCCTGCGCCGCGGCAGGTCGGGCAGCGCCGAGCCCGGCGAGGAGGGCGAGCAGCAGAAGGAATCGGGCGAGACGCGTCATCGGGGTCGGGGTCGGACGGGGCCAAGCTAGCGCGTATGTTCGGCGCGCTCCCGTACGGATCGGGGCGCCCTCGCCTCTGAACGCTCCACCCGCGGCCTCTATGCGCTCTGTTCGATTCTCCGGCTGCCTCACCCTGATCGCCCTCGCCGCGCTCGGCGCCCAGCCTGCGCAGGCGCAGCTCGCCGAGGGCGGCGCGCGCCTGCTCGGCCTCGGCCGCGCCGGGGCTGCTCTCGGGCAGCAGGCGTGGGGCCACGTCAACCCGGCTGCCTGGTCCGGCCTCACCGAGCGCCGCGGGGCGCTCCAGGCGAGCCAGGCGTTCGGCCTGAGCGAGCTGCGCCTCGTCCAGCTCTCCGCCGCCGCACCGACGCCCGTCGGGACGCTCGCTCTCTCTGCTCGCTCGTACGGCTTCTCCGAGCGCCGCGAGACGCGCGTCGTCGTCGGTGTCGCGCGTGCGATTGCCCTCAGCCGCACGCGGCGCCTCGACGTTGGCATCTCGGGCGGGTACGAGTCGGCGTCGACCGAGAACTTCGGGTCCGTCGGGACGCCCCTGCTGGCGGTCGGCGTCCAGGGCGACGTCGTTACGGGCCTGCGCGTCGGGCTCGCCGGACGCAACCTGCTGGGCATCCTCTGGGACGACGCCGAGGACATGCGGCACTCGCTCGCGACCGTCCCGGCCGTCGTCGCCGGTCTGGCGTACTCACCGTCGCCGCGCGCGACGGTCGTCGTAGACGCCGAGCAGGACCTCGACCAGGGCCTCTCCATCCGCGGCGGCCTCGAAGTCCGGCCGGTGCCCGGTCTGGAGCTTCGCATCGGCGCCTCGGACGGCCCGGCGCGCCTCTCGGCCGGCGCAGGTTTCCGCACCGGCGGCCTCCGCGCCGACATCGCCATCGAGCGCCATGAGTCGCTCGGGATCACACCCGCTGTCGGTATCGAGCTGGCCTTTTAAGCGCCGCCGGCGGGCATCGGCCCGCCGCTCGGCACGCCTCGCACTCCTCCGGTCGCCGTTTCCCTGATGCGCGTTCTGCCTTTCGCTCTCGTCCTCGCCGCACTCGCGTCCGTGCCCGCGCGGGCGCAGACGCCGGACTCGACGCGCGCGCCGGTCGACTCGACCGCGGGCCTCGACGCGACATTCGAGGCACTCCTGGAGGACGACGCCGACGGCGACCCGACCGAACTGCTCGAAGGGCTCGTGGACCTGCGCGAGAACCCGCTCGATGTCAACACCGCCACGGCCGACGAACTGGCTCAGATTCCCGCGCTCTCGCCGCTCGTCGCGGCCGACATCGTGCGCGTGCGCGAGGCGTCGGGCGCGTTCTCGAGCCTGCCGCAGCTCCGGACCATCCCCGGCGTGACGGCGCAGGTCTACCTCGAAGCCCGCCCGTTCCTCACCATCGGCCCGCGACTCCAGACGGCCGCCTCGCGAAACCTGCGCTTCCCCCGCGCCCCGCGTCCGTCCGAGATCGCCGCCGGCCTCCAGTACACGACGACCCAGCGCGTCCAGCGGCGCCTGAACGAGCAGGCCGGCTACGTGATCGATCCTGCCGACTCGACGCGCGCCTTCGCCGGCTCGCCCGAGCGCATCTACACGCGCATCACGGCTGCGTACCGTCGCCAGTTCAGCCTCAACGTGACGCTCGAAAAGGACCCCGGCGAGGCGTTCGCCTTCGACACGGGCACCAACACGTACGGCTACGACTACGTCTCGGCCAGTGCCGCCCTCCTGCGTGCGGGCCGCATCGAGGCGCTCGTGCTGGGCGACTTCGTGGCCGAGTTCGGGCAGGGCGTCGCGCTGTGGCGCGCGTCGGGCTTCGGCAAGGGGCCCGACGCCGTCGGCGGACCGGTCCGGTCGGGCCGCGGCATCCGGCCGTACGGGTCCGTCGACGAGAACAACTTTTTCCGCGGCGCCGCGCTGTCGCTGACGGTCACGCCGGGCGTCGTCGCGACGGCCTTCGCGAGCCGCCGCGCCCGCGACGCGAGCGTCGACACCCTAGAGTTCGACATCGACGACCCGGACCTGCCGCCCGACGCCGTCGACGGCGCGGCTGTGACGTCGCTCTCGGCGACGGGCCTCCACCGGACACCCGGCGAGTTGGCGCGCAAGGACGCCATCGAGGAGACACTCGTCGGCGGGGCCATCGAGGTGCGGCGCGTCGGGCGGACCGTGCAGGCGAAGCTCGGGCTCGTCGCGACGCAGGCGGCCTTCGACACGCCGCTCGTCCGCGGGACGCGGCCGGACCAGATCTTCGACTTCGCGGGCACCCAAGCCACGACGGTGAGCGTCTACGGCGAGGCGCGCACGCGCACGCTCCAGGCCTTCGGCGAGGCCGCGCGCGGGCCGGGCGGCGGAATGGGCGGCGTCCTCGGCCTCGGCGCCGATGTCGGCGGCGGGACCGAGATTCTCCTCGTCGGACGCCACTACGGCCGCGACTTTACGAGCCTTCACGGCTACCCGTTCGGCGAGCGCAACGGCATCGGCCGCAACGAGACCGGCCTCTACGCCGGCATCCGGCTGCGCCCGAGCCGCCAGTGGACCGTCAACGCGTACGTGGACCAGTACCGCTTCCCGTACCTCCGCTTCACGGTCCCGCGCCCGAGCCAGGGCCGCGAGGCGCTCATCACCGCCGAGGTCCGCCCGCGGCGCTACCTCCGCGCATACTTCCAGGCGCGGACCGAGACGCGCGAGGTCGGCGTCGATGCGGGCAACGTCGTGCCGGGCTCGGCCGTCGGCGGGCTCGCGGAGCAGACGCGCCAGACGCTGCGCGTGCAGGGCGAGTGGGACGCCTCGCGCACACTTCGCTTCCGCGCGCGCGTCGAAGGCTCGCGGTCGGTCCGCGAGGCTCCGGCCGGCGAGCCACGCCCCGAGGCGACGACGGGTGCGCTCGTCTACCAGGACGTCCGCGTGCAGGCGCGGCCGTGGCTCCGCCTCGACACGCGGCTGACGGTCTTCCGGACGGACGACTATGACAGCCGGCTCTACGCCTTCGAGAACGACCTCACGGGCGTCTTCGCGATCCCGGCCCTGTCGGGCCGCGGCGTGCGCGGCTACGTCCTCGCCGCTGCCGAGCCGCTGCCGGGCCTCGTCGTGCAGGCCAAGCTCGCCTCGACGTGGCTCCGCGGCGTCCGCCGGGTCGGCTCGGGCGACAGCGAGGTGCAGGGCAACCGCGTGAGCGACGTCGGCGTACAGCTCCGCTACCGCTTCTGAGGCGCCCGCCGGGCGTTACAGGAGCGCGCGGAACTCGTCCACGGTCAGCCCGGCCTCCCGGATGATCGAGCGGAGCGTTCCCTTCGCGACCTCGCGGTGGTCCGGAACGACGGCCCGGCGATGCGGCGCCGCAGATTGCCGGAGCACGATGTGGCTCCCTCTCTGACGGTCCACGTCGTACCCGAGCGCGACCAGAGCCCTCACCACGTCGTGGCCTGAGACGACCGGGAGCTCACCCATGGTCAGACCTCGACAAGTTCTTCGCTGATCGGCGGCGGGATCGGGTCGCCGTGCGCCTCCAGGCTTTCGAGGTACAGCGCGATCGCCTCCCGGACGTGCTCCACCGCCTCCGCTCGCGTCGGACCGTCGGCGACGCAGCCGGGCAGGGCCGGGACAGTGGCGACGAACACGCCGTCTTCGTCCGTCTCGATCAGAACGCGGTATTTCATGGGGAGCGGGCGGGCGTGAAGCGGATGTACCTCCGGCCCGGCCTCGGGGTTCACCGGCGGCGCGGGGCGGGCTCGGGCTCGAACACGACCGCGTCGAGGTCGCCGATGACGCCAAGCCCGTGCGCCTGCGCGGCCCGGACGCCCGCGTTGAAGACGGCCGGCCCGACCGCGGCGAGAACGGCGTCGAGCAGAAACGATGCCTGCAACGCGCCGATGGCCTCGTCGCGCTCGGACTGAAAGAACGCCTGAACGGCCTCGACGGCGGAGGCGCGGGCCGGGGCGGAGAGCGAGACGGGCATCGGGGACGCGGATCGGGAGCCGAAACGTACTCCGGCAGGCACGCACCACCTCTGCCCCGCCGGATCCTGACGCGTCAGGCCACGCGGTAGCCGGGCATCGTCGGAACCGGCATCCCTCGTTTCACCGCGTCGGCGTCCGGAAGAGATCGGCCGCCGCGGCGAAGCGCTCGGCCGTGCCGACGAGGACAAGCCGGTCGCCGGCTTCGACGCGGAAGCGGCCGTCGGGGCTCGCCGTCGTCGCCTCGCCGCGGCGAACGGCTAGAACCGTGATCTCGTGTGCGCGGCGCAGGGCGAGCGCTTCGAGCGTCTGCCCCGCAGCGGGCGCGCCCGGCCGGACGGCGACAGCGCGCGTGTGCATCCCGTCCTCGTCGAGCCCCTGGAGCACCATCAGGTGCGCCTCCTGGATGCTGCCCCGCATCACGCCGTAGTCCTCGGACCGCAGCGTCCGGACGAGCCGGTCGATCTCGTCGGGTGCGATGGTGTACGCGTTGAGCACGTGCGAGAAGATGCGGACGGTCGTCTCCATCTCCTCGGGCACGACGATGTCCGCGCCAGCCTTCGAGAGCGCCTCGACGTCCGAGAGAAAGCGCACCCGGGCGACGATCTGGATGGTCGGGTTGGCATAGCGGGCCTGGTGGACCGTCCGGGCAGCCGCTGGGGCGTCCGAGATGACGACGACGGCGAGCTTGGCGCGCTCGATGCCGGCTGCTTCGAGCAGGTGCGGCCGTGTCGAGTCGCCATAAATCGCGCGGACGCCCTCAGCCTGCAAGGCTGTCACCGCCTCGGGGTTCATCTCGACGACGACAAACGGGATGCCCGTCTCGCGGAGGACGCGGACGAGATGCTGTCCGGCCGGGCCATACCCGATCACGACGACGTGGTCTTCGAGCGTTGCGTCGACCGGCTCGGGACGGTCCGTGTCGGCCCCGAGCCGGCCCATGCGCGTCGCGGCGAGGGCGGTCCCGAGTCGCGGCCCTGCCCCGACGAGGGCCGGCGTAAGCAGCATCAGCAGGACTGTCGCGGCGATGAACGCCTGCTCGCCCGTCTCGCCGATCCCGGCCGGCGACAGCCCGACGGCCCGGCCGGCGCGCTCCAGCACGAACGAGAACTCGCCGATCTGGGCAAGCGCCAGCCCGACGGCCGCCGCGATCCGGATCGGATAGCCGACCGCGAGTACGCCTGCTGCCCCCGTCAGCGCCTTTACGGCCACGACCGCGAGCGCTGCACCGATGACGAGGAGCGGGTGCGACGCCAGAAACCGCAGGTCCAGCAGCATCCCGACCGAGACGAAAAAGACGGCGTTGAAGAGCGTCCGCAGCGGCAGGATGTCGCTCAGGGCCTGCTCCGAGTAGCGGCTCTCGCTCACGACGAGGCCCGCGAGGAACGCGCCGAGGGCGAGGCTCACGCCGGCGAGGCTGGAGACAGCCGCCGTCCCGAAGCAGACCGCGACGACGGTCAGCAGGAACAGCTCCTGCCGGCGCGTCCGCGCGACGAGGTCCAGCACGACCGGCACGCCGCGGCGGGCGAGGATCAGGACGGCCGCGATGAGCGCCGCGGCTTTGCCGAAGACGAGCGCGACCTCGGCCGGCGTCCCGCCCTGCCCGGCGAGGATCGGCACGAGCAGCACCATCCCGACGATGGCGAGGTCCTGGAAGACGAGGATGGCGACCGACAGGCGGCCCGCCGGCGTGTCGGTCTCGGCGCGCTCGGCGAGCAGCCCGAGCACGATCGCCGTGCTGCTGAGGGCGACGAGAAAGCCGGTGTAGGTCCCCGTCGCCCACGGCGTGCCGACGAGCGCCAGCCCGCCCGCGACGAGCCCGACGGTCAGCCCGACCTGGAGCCCGCCGCCGACGAGGATCGCACGCTTCAGCCGCGCGAGGTGCCCGAGGCTGAACTCGACGCCGATCGTGAACAGCAGCAGGATCACGCCGACCTCAGCCAGCATGTCCACGAGCGCCTGGTCGGACACGATGCCGAGCGCGTTTGGCCCGATGAGCACGCCCGCGATGAGGAAGCCCGCGATCGGCACGAGGCGCAGCCGCAGGCAGACGTAGGCGATGGCGACGCTCGCGACGAGGAGCGCGACGAGCTCGTTCAGGAACGGCAGCGAGACGGCGACGGGCATCGGGACGCGGGTCGGGCGGGGCAACTTCGCACCGCGCCCGGCCGGGCAACTGCCCCGGCACCCCGCTCAACCCGAGCACGAGGGCCGCTGACGCCTGCCTCCGCCAAAAGGTCGCACGGGCGCGCCCGCCTCGCAGAACCCGCGCGTGCCCGCGGCGCGTTCGGTCCCGATGCCCGACTCCCCCCCGCCCGCAGCGCCCGACGCCGCTGCGTCCGCCGCGCCGACGCTCAAGACGCCCCGCGTCCCGCTCGGCGTCACGCTCCGCCGCCTCGTCACCCTCGCGCGGCCGTACCGCGTCCGCCTCGGCGCCGCGATCGCGCTCCTGATGGTCGCGACGGCCGTGAGCCTCGTCGTCCCGCTCGGCCTCAAGGGCCTGCTGGATTCGGTCTTCACGCAGACCGACGGCGCGCTCCTGAACCGCCTCGCGCTCGGCCTGCTCGGCCTGTTTGCGCTCCAGGCCATCCTCGGCGTCGGCGGCGGGTACCTGCTGGACTGGACCGGCGAACGCGTCGTGGCCGACCTCCGGCGGCGGCTCTACGGGCACCTGCACCGCCTCGGGCTGCGCTTTTTCGCCCAGACGCGGACGGGCGAGATCACGTCCCGACTGACGAACGACGTCTCCAAGGTTCAGACGGCCGTCACGGACGACCTCCAGCAGGTGCTCACGCTGAGCCTCACGCTCGTCGGCTCGGCCGTCCTCATGGTGACGCTCAACTGGCGGCTCGCGCTCGGCGTCGTCGTCGTCGTGCCGCCCGTCGCGCTCGCCGCCCGCTACGTCGGCGTGACCGTGCGGCGGCTCTCGCGCGAGATCCAGGACCACCTCGCCGAGACGACGGCCGTCGCCGAGGAGGCCATCGGGGCTGTGCGCGTCGTGCAGGCGTTCACGCGCGAGCGCTTCGAGACGGACCGCTACGGCGTGGCCGTCGAGGCGCTCTTCGAGGCGGCCCGCCGCCGCTCGGTCGTCACGGCGGTCTTCTGGAACGTCGTCGCGTTCCTGTTCCTCGCGTCCCTCGTCGGCATCTTCTGGCTCGGCGGGCGCGAGGTCCTCGCCGGGCGCCTGACGGCCGGCGACCTCGTCGCATTCATCGTCTACGCGCTCAACATCGCGCGGACGGTCGGCGGGGCGTCGCGGCTGTACACGTCGTTCAACACGGCTGCGGGCGCGTCCGAGCGCCTGTTCGAACTGCTCGACGCCGTCCCCGAAGTCCAAGACGCGCCCGGCGCGCGCGCGCTCCCCCGCCCCATCCGAGGCGCCGTCTCGGTCGAGGCGGTCACGTTCGGCTACGGCACGCCTTCGCTCGATGGCACGCCCGGCGCGCCCGTCCTCCACAACGTCTCGTTCTCGGCCGAGCCCGGCGAGACCGTCGCCCTTGTCGGCCCGAGCGGCGCGGGCAAGACGACGCTGCTCGCGCTCCTGCCCCGCTTCTACGACCCCGACGCCGGCTCCGTCCGCATCGACGGGCACGATCTGCGCGAGTTGACGGTCGAGAGCGTCCGTCAGTCCGTCGCCGTCGTCGCGCAGGACGTGCAGCTCTTCGGGGCGAGCCTCGCGGACAACATCCGCTATGGCCGGGCCGGGGCGACGGACGCCGAGGTCGAGGCGGCCGCACGCGCGGCCAACGCCCACGACTTCATCATGGCCCTGCCCGACGGCTACCTCACGCCAGTCGGCGAGCGGGGCGTGAAGCTCTCCGGCGGCCAGCGCCAGCGCGTCGCCATCGCCCGCGCGGTCCTCAAGGACGCGCCCGTGCTCGTCCTCGACGAGGCGACATCGGCGCTCGACAGCACGTCCGAGGCGGCCGTCCAGGACGCGCTCGCGCTCCTGATGAAGGGCCGCACGACGGTCGTCGTCGCCCACCGCCTCGCGACCGTCCGCGACGCGGACCGGATCGTCGTCCTCGACGCCGGCCGCGTCGTCGAGACGGGCACGCACGACGCGCTCGTTGCCCGAGGCGGGCTCTACGCGAGCCTCGCCGCGCGCCAGTTCCGCGAGACGGTCGCGTGACGGCCGGGGTGTGACCTCCGCGCGGAACCGGACGGCTCCGGGCTGCCTTCCACCCGTTCCTCTCACCTCCCCCTTCCGATGGATTACAAGGCCTTCCCCGATATGCAGATCGACGCCGACAAGGCGTACCGCGCGACGATCCAGACGCCTCGCGGCGCGATCGTCCTCGACCTCCAGCCCAAGCACGCGCCCCGCACCGTCAACAACTTTGTCACGCTCGCCCGCGACGGCTTCTACGACGGGCTCGTCTTTCACCGCGTCATTCCCAACTTCATGATTCAGGGCGGCGACCCGACCGGATCGGGCATGGGCGGGCCGGGCTACAAGTTCGAGGACGAGACGGCCGGCAACCCGCTGAAGCACGAGCGCGGCGTGATCTCGATGGCCAACGCGGGCCCGAACACCAACGGGTCGCAGTTTTTCATCACGCACAGTCCGCAGTCGCACCTCAATGGCCGCCACACAGTCTTCGGCCAGGTCGTCGAAGGCCTCGAGGTGGTCGATGCCATTCGGCAGGGCGACACGATGGACTCGGTGACGATCGAGGAGATGTAGGCCGTCCCCGCCGGTCGGTGTGCCTCGACGGGGCGTGCCGACCGGCCGGTTTCTCGTGGCCGCCCTCGGCCTAGCGCGATCCTTGACCCGTCAACACTTGGCATGTCAACTATTCTGTTGTACCCTTCGGAATGCCTGACACGTCAACCATCTCGACCGAGCCGCACGAGGCCACGCTGCACAGCGCTGAGCGTGGAGCGACGGTCGTCGCGGTCATCCAGGCCGCCGGCCGCCTCCTCCGCGCCCATGAGACGCTCTGCCAGGCTCACGGCCTCACGGGCCAGCAGTTCAACGTGCTCCGCATCCTCCGCGGCGCCGAACGTGCCGGCGAGGCCCCTCTCCCGACGATGACCGTCGGCGAGCGGATGATTGAGCCAGAGCCCGGCATCACGCGCCTCATGGGCCGCCTCGAAGCCAAGGGCCTTGTCGAGCGCCTGCGCTGCCCGGCCGACGCCCGGTGCGTCCGCTGCGCGCTGACCCCCGCCGGAGCGGCCGTCCTCGCGGCCCTCGACGGGCCGATGGACGCCTTCCACGCAAAGGCTCTCGCCTCGTTCAGCGTCGCCGATCTCGACGCGCTCAGCGGGCTCCTCGCCCGCCTTCTCCCCGACCCCTTTCCTTCCCCCTCGTCATGTCCCGCTTAGACCTCCTTCTCGCCCCCACGACGTGGAGCGGCCTCGACCTCGCCAACCGCGTCGTGATGGCGCCGATGACGCGCAGCCGCGCGCTCGGCAACGTCCCCAATGCAATGATGGCCGAGTACTACGCGCAGCGTGCGAGCGCTGGCCTCATCGTCACCGAGGGCACGTCGCCTTCGCCGAACGGCCTCGGCTACGCCCGCATCCCGGGCCTGTTCACGGACGAGCACGTCGCTGGCTGGAAGCTCGTCACCGACGCCGTCCACGCCCGCGGCGGCAAGATCGTCGTGCAGCTCATGCACACGGGCCGCATCGCGCACGGCCTCAACCTCCCCGACGGCGCCGAGATCGTCGCCCCGTCGTCGGTCGCCGCGGCCGGCGAGATGTGGACGGACGAGCAGCAGATGCAGCCCCACCCCGCCCCGCGCGAGATGACGACGGCCGAGGTCCAGGCGGCGGTCGCCGAGCATGGGACAGCCGCGCGCCTCGCCAAGCTCGCCGGCTTCGACGGCGTCGAGGTCCACGGCGCGAATGGCTACCTCGTCGAGCAGTTCTTGAACCCGGGCTCGAACCAGCGCACGGACCAGTACGGCGGATCGGTCGAGAACCGCGCCCGCTTCCTGGTCGAGGTCGTGGCGGCCGTCGCGGCTGAGATCGGGGCGGATCGGACCGGCCTCCGACTCTCGCCGCACAGCCAGAACGGCGACCTGGCGGCCGTCGAGAACGTCGGCGAGGTGTATGGGCACGTCGCCCGCGAGGTGGCCGCGCTCGGGATCGGCTACCTCCACCTCGTGGACCACTCCGCGATGGGCGGCGCGTCGGTGCCCGACGCGACGGTCGACGCCATCCGCGGCGCGTTTACGGGGACGTTCATCCGCACGGGCGGCTTCACAGCCGAGACGGCTGAGGCGGCGCTCGCCTCGGGCGGGGCGGATCTCATCGGCTTTGGCCGGCCGTTCATCTCGAACCCGGACCTCGTCGAGCGCTTCGCAGCGGACGCGCCGCTTGCCGACCCGGACCCGGCGACGTTCTACGCGCCGGGCCCGAACGGCTTCGAGCAGGGCTACACGGACTACCCGGCGCTCGCCGAGGCGGCCGTCTAGACCATCCGTTTCAAGGCGATGGAACGAAAGGGAGCGGGCCTGCGGGTCGGCTCCCTCTCGCGCGTGTGACGCCGAGCCAGACCATGAAGGCCAGCCAGGCGAGCCCGAGCGGGGTCACCATCAGGCCCATCCGGTCGAAGCCGCCCATAGCCGCCGCGGTGAGGGTCAGCACGATCCCGAGGGCATTGTAGGCGGCCGAGAGCCACCAGAACCGGCGCGGATCGCGGGCGGGCGCCTCGTGCCACGCCGCCCGCCAGTACCCCGGCAGCAGGTAGAACCCGACGAGCGGCAGCAGGAACGTCGCGACGATGCCCCCGACGACCGCGAAGTCGCTGCCGGAGGCGGAGGTGGCGATTTCCAGCATCACGACGAGGAAGTATGCGAGACCGCCGGCGCCTGCGAGGCCGGGCAGCGCGAGCAGGGTGCTCACGGCCGCAGCCGCCCTGAGCGGCCAGTCGGTGGGGCGCGGGTCGGGTGCGGTTTCCATGGTCTGTCTGCGGTCTGTGCGTGCGAGATCGTCTTGGGCCGTCGTCGCAGTGTCGCCCTCCTGCGTGGCCGGTTGAGCGTCCGCAGCACCGGTTGAACTGCCGGACGACGGGCTGAGCCGCCGGACGGCCGGTTGACGTGCGGACTGAAGGGAAAGAGGTCTGCGAGACCTTTTGAACTTCCCTGAAATCTTTTGAAGCCGTGAGCCTTAGAAAGTGAGTATTCGGTCTGTCAGTCGAGTCACGCCTCGTCGTTCCACGTCGGCGAGCGGCGGATCTGGTCGAACGGGAGCGCGACCGACGAGATGATGTTCGAGAGGTGCGAGCCCGTTCGCCCGATCATGCGGCTGCCGACGGCGAGGACGACCGCGAGGTTCGGCGAGAGATCGTCGGCCGCGGCGAGGCGCTTGAGGTAGTCCCCGGTGAGCGCCTTCGTGGCATCGTTTTCCTCCATGACGGCCCGCGCCGCCTCGGTGTCCGACGTGAGGAAGGCCGCGCGGACGCGCGGGAACGTGTCCTGGACGCGGTCGCGGATCGGGCGGAGCGCCTCGACGTGCGGCCCCATGCGCGGGTGCGCGGCGAGGTCGGCCGTCTTGGCGAGGCTTTTGGCGAGGTCGCCGCAGCGCTCGGCGTCCTGGACGATGGAGACGAGGATGAGACTCAGCGCCATCTGGTCGCGCGGGTCGGTCGACACGTGGTCCGAGACGGCGCGACGGATCTGGCGCTCGCGCGCGTTGATGCTCGCGTCGAGCGCGGAGAGGTCCAGCTCCAGCGCCTCATTGTCCAGGAGGGCGGCCGTCGCGGCGGCGAACATGTCCGAGGCGGTGTCCAGCATGTCCGCCAGTCCACGCAGGCTCTGCGTGATCAGCGGCGGCTTGGCGCCGGTGAGAAAGTTGAAGAGTTGCATCGGGGCGGCGGGCCGGGTGAGAGCAGAGGGTACGGCACACCCGAGCCGTCCCGAGGCAGGTGGCACGTCAACAGGTGCTCGGCACCTGTCCCCATCAGAACACGGCCGAGAGCTGGACGCGGACCGTCTGGACGACGGGCGCGGCGGCAGGCGCGCGGGCGTCGTAGACGACCGTCCCGCGGAGGCGCTCCGTGAGGCCGATCTGGGCCGCCACGCCCCACAGGGCCGAGACGCCGGGCCCGCGGCCCTCGGTGAGTTCGAAGAGGGCGAGGCCCGTCCCGCCCGCGCCGCGCAGGCGGACACTCGCCACCTCGGCGCGTGCCGCCAGCGAGAGGCGGCCGGCGAGCGTCACGCGCGCCTCGGCGGGCACGCGGACGACGAATGCCCCGGCCGGCCGGTCAGCAGGCGCGAGCACGTCGGTGCGGGCAGCGACGACGGCGCCGAGTGTGAAGCCGAGCGCCTCGCGGGGCGTCCACGTGATGCGCGGCTCGGCCGCGAGGCCGCGGAGGTCGAAGCGGCGGCTCGCGAACGCCTCCGAAAGCGTCCGCCGGCGCTCGGCCGTCGCCTCGATACGCGCCGCGAGTCGGGGCGCGAGCGGCCCGAAGGCCTCGGCGCGGAGCG
>DASWMO010000326.1:0-3761 GCA_036399715.1 Rubricoccaceae bacterium | reverse complement strand
ACCGTCTGCCACGGCCTCGCCGCGTCGGTCGCCGCCGCCGAGGCGTGCGGCGTCCGCGGCATCGTCGTCGACGCCGGCTTCGGCTTCGGCAAGACGCCTGCGGAAAACCTGCGGCTCGTCGGCGAGACGGCCCGGCTCGTCCGGACGTTCGGGCGGCCCGTGATGGTCGGCGTGTCGCGCAAGCACACCGTCGGCGTCGTGCTCGGGAGCGCGCTCGCGCCGGCCCCCATCGGGGCGCGCCTCGTCGGGTCGCTCGCCCTCGCCGCGCAGGCCGTCCTCGGCGGCGCGAGCCTCGTCCGGACCCACGACGTCCGCCCGACCGCCGAGCTGCTCCGCACGCTCGCCGCCGTCGCAGCAGCGTGCAGACCCGAACCAGCCGCCCCCTCCCCGGGCCGCCCCGACGCGCTGTGATGCCGGGCGCTGCCCTGTTCGAGATCGGCTTCCTGCCCGTGACGTGGCTGGACGTGCTCGACGTCGGCCTTACGGCCATCCTGGTCTACCAGGCCTACCGCCTCATCCGCGGGACGATCGCGGTTCAGATTGCGGTCGCCCTCCTCATCCTGACCGTCGTCAGCACTGTCGTGCGGCTGCTCGGGTTGACGACGCTGACGACGCTCTTCGGTGCCGTCGGCGACGTGTTCGTGCTCGCCGTCGTTGTCCTGTTCGCGCCCGAGATCCGGCAGGCGCTCTTCCTTGTCGGGCGCAACCCGATCGTGCGGCGGCTCGTCGCGCCGCCGCCGCGGCAGCAGATCACGGCCGAGGCGCTCGCCGCCATCGGCGAGATGAGCCGGACGCGGACGGGCTCGCTCATCGCCTTTTCGCGCTCGACCGGCCTGCGCAACTATGTCGAGACGGGCACGCAGATCCACGCCGACGTCGAGCGGGACCTGCTCGCGAGCATCTTCTACCCCAACTCGCCGCTCCACGACGGCGCCGTCATCATCCAGGGGCAGAAGATCGAGGCCGCGCGCTGCATCCTGCCCGTGTCCGAGTCGCGCGGGCTGAGCCCGAACCTCGGCCTGCGGCACCGCTCGGCCGTCGGGCTCTCCGAGCGGACCGACGCGTTCGTCGTCGTCACGAGCGAGGAGACGGGCGGCATCGCGGTCGCCGAGAACGGCCGGCTGGACGTCGGGCTGTCGCTCGACGAGTTGGAGGCGCGCTTCGAGGCGGCCTTCCGACCCGAGCGCCGCGGCGCGCAGCCGGGCGTCGGGATGCGCCTCCGCGACCTGCTCGCGGCACGAGACGGAGGGGCCCGTGGTACCGACTGACCGCCAGAGCGCCCGCCTCGTCGCCGCGCTCCGCGCGCGCGGCATCCGCGACGAGCGCGTGCTCGCCGCCATCGCGGCCGTGCCGCGCCACGCCTTCGTCGAGCCCGCCTTCCGCGCGCGGGCCTACGAGGACGAGGCGCTCCCGCTGACGCTCGGCCAGACGATCTCGCAGCCGTCGACGGTCGCGGCGATGACCGAGTTGCTCGGCGTCCAGCCCGGCGACCGCATCCTCGAAGTCGGGACGGGGAGCGGCTACCAGGCGGCCGTGCTCGCGGCGATGGGTGCGCACGTGTTCTCGGTGGAGCGCCACGCGCCGATTTTCGAGCGCACGCGGGCGCTCCTCAGCCGGCTCGGCATCCCGGTCCAGACCCGCCTCGGCGACGGGCACGCCGGCTGGGCCGCACGCGCACCCTACGACGGCATCGTCGTTACGGCGGGCGGGCCGACGGTTCCCGCGGCGCTCGTCGCGCAGCTCCGCCTGCCCCGCGAGGGGCGGCCCGACGCGCGCCTCGTCATCCCGGTCGGGCCAGCAGGACGACAGACGCTCCACCGCATCACACGGACCGGCGAGGCGACGACGCGCGACGAGGCGCTGCACGACGTCCTGTTCGTCCCGTTCGTGCCCGGGACGACCGGGCGCTCGCCGGGCTGACGCCTCACTCCGAGACGGCCTAGACGCCCGCGCGCAGCGGGCGGATCACGTGCTCGGCGAGCGCCTCGTCCAGCGCGCGGTCCTCGTAGAGCACGCCGTCGATGAACAGGTTGAGCGACGAGCGGACGCCCGCGCGCACGCCGGCTTTCTTGGTTGCGAGGACCGCAGCGGTCGCGCCCGGGTCGGCCAGGGCCGTGTGAACCGCCGCGGCGTCGAGCCCGAGCGCCTCGGCATGGCCGACGAGCGCCCCATGCGCGAGGTCGTCGGCGTGCTCGAAGAGGCGGTCGTGGTAGATCCAGAACGCGCCCTGCCGGCCCGCCTCGTCGGCCGCGACGGCCGCCGCGACGGCGTGGGCGTGCTCGCGCAGCGGAAAGTGCCGAAAGACGACGCGGACGTGGTCCGGGAACGCTTCGCGAACCTCACGCACGATGCCGCGCACGTCGTTCGAGAGCGGACACTCGAAGCCGCCGTACTGCACGAGCGTGATCACGCCCGGCCCGGGCGCAGGCCCGAGGGCGTGGTCCGCCGGGCCGACCGGCGGGTCGAGGGCACCGGGTGAGGCGCCGGGCGAGACCGCCGTCACGCGACTGCGGGCCGGCCGGCCACTCGTTCGAGGAGCCCGAGCAGTTCGTCGAGCGTCGTCTGACCGCGGTCGCGGGCGTACCACGTGCGGACGCGGAGGTACTTCGCGTCGAGGTCCTCGATAAGCTTGCCTTCCGTCATTACCCAGCGCTGCAAGTCGGCCGGGCGCGGACCCCACCAGCCGTGCTCGACGCCGTGCTCGTCGAGCAGGATCACGACCGGGATGCTGCGGCTGCCGTTCGTGAGGTGCGCGTCCATGAGGTCGAGGTTCTCATCGCGCGCGAGGATCCGCAGGTCGAGGTTGGGAGCCGCCGCGGCGAGGCGCGCGATCACGGGAACGGTGTTCGAGGCGTCACCACACCAGTCTTCGGAGAGCACGAGCAGGCGCCACGAGCCCCCGACGGCCTCGGCACGCGCGAGCGCCTCCGCGGGGACGGCAAAGCGCGTGTAGAGGCTCGTCCACAGGTCGACGTGCTGCGTGGCCGTCGCGAGGAATGCCTCGTACGAGACGGCGCGGTCCCAGTCGGCCAGACGGGAGACGGGTTCGAGGGTGAGGTGCGTCGTCTCGGAGAGCATTGGAAGGCGAAGGGTGTGGTTAGCCGAACGACGCGGGCGGTGCGGGGATTCCGCCGGGCGCGTCGCCCGGGTCGCCGGGTTCGTCGCCGAGGACGAGGCAGCCCGCCCGCGTCGGGTGGTCCACGACGCGCGCCTCGGGCGCGACGCCTCGGAGCAGGAGGAGGATGAGCGCGTCGCCGCCGGCGGCGAGGGTGAACAGGAGCGCGAAGGCGAGCAGCGCCCCGCTGCCCGTCGCCCAGGCGAGGGCAGCGGGCAGGAGTCCGAGCGCGATGCCGGGCGTCGCGGCGCCGATGCGGTACGCGCGGGCAGGCATCGGCGCCGAGCAGTGGGCGTAGGGCGTGAGCGCCTTCCAGTTGAACCCCAGCCGGACCGACCCGGGCGGCAGGTCCGCCGACGCGCGCCACGCGAGGGCGTGCAGCGCCTCGTGCACGAGCGTCCCGGCCGCGATCGCACCGAACAGGACGAAAGGCCGGCTGATCCACCACGCGGCACCGTCGACAAGAGCCGGCCAGCCCCACGCGAGCCCGAACGGCACGACGAGCGCGCCGAGGACGGGCACGGCGAGCGCGAGCGCAGCAGCGTTCGCCTTGAGGAGCGAGGCCGAGCGGTCTGCGGCGGGGCGATCCACGGCGGGGCGGTCCACGGCTACTGCGGCCCGGCCGCCAGGTGCTCGGTGAGGTAGC
>DASWMO010000325.1:0-12324 GCA_036399715.1 Rubricoccaceae bacterium | reverse complement strand
GGCGTCTACCGGACGCGGGCGCGCGAGCGGGTCTGGCGGGCCGAGGCGGCCCGGTCGGTCTCGCCGAAGTCCTCGCTGGAGGGGGCGGCGGCGCTGGCCGAGGTCAACGAGCGGTCCGGGCGGGGCGAGAGCACGTTCAGGACGCTCGCCGCGGACGGCGGCCAGCTCGTGCTGATGGGGGGCTTCGACCTCGACCACGCGCACGACGTGGAGGTGACGTTCCACGACGTGGCGGCGAGCGGCTGTCCGGATTGGCTGCAGTGGCCGCAGATGCACGACGCGGGGGCAGTCGGGGCGCGGCGGCGATTCGTGATCGAGGACGACAACGGGCGGTACGAGGTCGTGGCGCGGGCGGTGTCCGTAGAGGTGGGGCGGGTGTACCACGGCGATCTGGGGCGTCCGCTGGCGCCGGGCGAGCGGTCGTGGGCGCGACCGGAGGGCAGCGCCTGAGCGCCGCCGAGGCGCGACGGGTTCGGAACGCGGCGCGTCAGTCCTCGCCGGTGAGCGCCTCGCGGGCGCGGGCGAGCATCTCGGGATCCTCGGGCTCGGGGAAGCCGTCGTGGAAGGACTCCAGCGCCGCGACGACGTGCCGCGCGACGGCTGCACGCGCAGCCCACGGCCGGTCCGCCGGGACGACGAACCACGGCGCCCGCTCGGTGCTCGTCGCCGCGAGGACGGCCTCGTAGGCGGCCGCGTAGTCGTCCCAGCGCTCGCGCGCGGCGATGTCGTCCTCGGAGAACTCCCAGTTCTTGTCCGGGTCGTCGATGCGCTCTAGCAGGCGGTCCCGCTGGACGTCGCGGCTCACGTGCATGAACAGCTTCAGCACGGCGATCCCGTTCTCGACGAGCAGGCGTTCGAAGTCGTTGATCTGGCGGTGGCGCGTGCGCCAGATCGTCCGACGCGCGCCGTCGGGCAGGTTCTCGTCGTCGAGGCGCTCCGGGTGGACGCGCGCGCTCACGACATCCTCGTAGTACGAGCGGTTGAAGATGCCGATCTGGCCGCGGAGGGGGAGCGCCTCGACGGTCCGGAAGAGGAACGGCCGGCGGAGGTCGTGGGCGCCGGCCTTCTTGATCTGCGTCGTCGAGACGCCGCGCGCGTCGGCCGCCGAGAGGACGTCGCGGATGGCCTCGTCCTTGCCCGAGGCGTCCATGCCCTGGAAAATGATGAGCAGCCCGCGCTGTTCGTGGGCGATGGTGAGCAGGTGGGCGTGGCGAAGGGGGCCGGCGAGGCGCGTCACCTCGGCACGCTCCGTCCGCTCGTCGCGGGCGTCGGGGAGGGCCGTCGGGACATCGGCGAGTGAGACGGGCCCGCCGTGCGGGATGTCGAATGTGCCGGCGGGGGAGGCGGTCATCGGGGCAGGAAGGGCAGGGGCTGTGTAGGGCTCCCTCACACGGGCGGTTCCGAGCGGGCGCGCATACGGGGTTCTCCCTACGCTCCGGTTCGCGACGCGGGCTGAACTTCCGCGCGTCCCGATCCTGCCCTCCCGATGCTGACCGGCCGTCTCGCGCTCGCCGTTCTCCTCGCCCTCGTTCTGGCACCGACCGCGGCGCAGGCGTGTCCGCATTGCCGGATCGAGGCGCGCGCCGCCGTCCTCGCGGACCGTCCGGCGGAGACCGCCCTTCTCGTGTTCGCCCCACTGCTCGTCGTCGGCGCCGCGGGCGCGTTGCTCTACACCTCCGACCGCCATGACCCGGACGCCTAACCCGGTTCGTTACGGCCCGCTCGTCGCTGCAGGCGTTCTGCTCGGGGCCGGCCTCGGCGGATTCGTCGACGGGATCGCGCTGCACCAGATCGCGCAGGTCCACAACCTACTCTCGGCTCGGATTCCGGTCACGGACCTCGTCTCGGCGAAGGTGAACATGCTGTGGGACGGCATCTTCCACGCCGGCGTGTGGGTGCTCACGGCGGTCGGGCTCGGCGTGCTGTGGCGCGCCGGGGGCCGGTCCGATGTGCCGTGGTCCGGCCGAACGTTCGTCGGGGCCCTCCTCGCCGGGTGGGGCCTGTTCAACGTCGTCGAGGGAGTGATCGACCACCAGATTCTAGGGCTGCACCACGTCCACGAGTATGCCGAAAACCCGCTCGTGTGGGACCTGGCGTTCCTCGCGTTCGGCGCCGCCCTGATCGGCGTCGGCTGGGCGCTCGTCCGCTCGGGCCGGCGCGACGCGGCGCCTAGAGAGCGGATGCGTGCGGCGTGACGCGCCGTTGTGCCTGCGTCAGGCGTCCGGGACTGGTTTAATAATCGTCCATCACTGCGAGTAAGCGGTCAGTCTTAAGAACCTGAAGCACGTTGTGTAAAACGGACCTCGGGAGCAATCCGGAGACCGCCAGCTTTCATTCCATCTCTACCATATTCGTTATATAGATCATGCATATTTTGCAGCGAAGACCTGACTAGGCTATATGGAGGATTTTCAATTATGTTGTTTAGTAAGGCATTGATAAAATAATCAAGGTCAACTATACGGGCACCGTTGGGGAGACTGAGGGGAGAGATAGACTGCAAGTGCGAACGCTCCGACAGCAACCATCTCAAGTAAAACGATGCTATAGGCGGCCAATAAAGTTCTGCTGTTTTGAGGACGTCGAAATTAGAAGCGTCAAATGATCTCGCAAGTTCAATATAATAATACAGTCTACTGGGGTATTTGACAGACGCTTTTAATATGTAAATAGGTGGATTGCTAATAGTTCGGATGATAATTCGTTTGTTAGAGGCTAGTAGACCTGTGCTGTGATGCTTGACGTAGTCAATTAAGTTCTCAAAACTCTCATCGGAACTCTCTAGTTTAATGGTGGAGGCGGGGTAAACATCTGAATTTGTTATGACAAATTCAGTCGAATCTATAATTTTATTATCTGAATCCAGAGTGCGAACATATTCGAGAAGTCGATCTATGTTGCCACCGAAGGATTTTAGAGGCTGTATTTTGGTTGCATGGTCAATGAATGCATCAATCGATTCGTGAATCTGTATGAATCTGTTGTTGCTTGCATAATCAATCCAATTGATATCACGACTCACGGCATGGATTGATTTACCTGTAACAGCATGCCATGATCTAATTTGTTCAAGGGCTATTGCATCGTTTAGACCTTTGTAGTCTCTACGGTTTGTGAAAGGTGGATTAAGTTTGTCAAAATCAAACCAAAGATTTGACAAGCTAAATAATTCAGGAGATATAAATCTGGCTAAACAGTTCGTCTTGAATTGGTTATAGGCAGACAGTATCTCCTCATGAGCAATGTTTGGATTTAGATATTCATTATTAATTAATATTTTGAACGTTTTTGTAGCGTGCAAAATCTTGCCTTCCTTCCTTCGGGTTCTTCTGTAAGCTCCTATGGCTTGGTCGCACTTCTCTCTGATGTGCGTAAGCGTTTCAGATTCCGTAGGTAACGTCATTAAATATTCTACAACCCCGTAGCTGCAGAGCTCTTCAAGCCTCTTGAAGCGAGGATTTAGAAAATCGAAATTTTGAGCCTCGATCTCCGATGTGTCTAAAACAAGGGGAATCGGACTTGTATAGGTAGTTTTCATAGCTCGCCTTCGAGGACGACCGATCGGGCACCGACGATCCGGTTGAGCGCCTTCATAAAGTCCGGCGTGAGGTCCACGACAGCCGTCCGCGCGTGGAGGCGGACCGGGCGGGGCAGCTCGCGGCTCGTGAGCTCCATGTAGACCTTCGTCGTCCCCTTGTTGGCCTCGCAGAGCACAGCGAGCGCCTCGACGTCGGCCTCCGACACGAGGTCGGCGTCGAGCTTCAGCACGAGCGCCTTGACGAGCGTCTCGCGGACGCGCCACATCGGGATCACCTCGCGGCCGATGATCTTGAGGTCGCCGCGCGTCGTCTCGGCCTTGCCGCGCACGAGGAGCACGTCGTCCACGACGAGGAGGTGCCCGCACCGTTCGAGCGACTGCGCGAAGAGGACGACCTCGGACGTGCCCGTCGTGTCCTCGATCGTCACGAACGCCATCGGGCGGCCCGACTTGGAGGTCTTGCGGACGACGTCCGTCACGATCCCGATGCCGGTCACGTCGGACTCGTGCATCACGTTCGCGCTCTCGCCGAACTTGACCGTCGCGAAGGCCTTGGACTCGGCCGCGTAGTCGTCGAGCGGGTGGCCCGAGACGTAGAAGCCCATGAGGTCGCGCTCGTGGCGGAGTTGCTCGCCGCGGCTCCACGCGTCGACCGTCGGGAGAGCCGGCGAGTAGGCATGGCCCGCCGCGGCCCCGCCGCCGAAGAGCGACGACTGACCGGCCGCGGCGTCGGCCTGCTGGCGCTGCGCCCAGCCCCACGCCGTCTCGACGGCCGCAGCCATCTGCGCGCGGTGCCCGTCGAAGGCGTCGAGCGCGCCCGCACACGCGAGCGCCTCCAGCGTCTTCTTGCCGACGAGGCGTAGGTCGAGGGACTTGGTGAGCGCGAACACGTCGTCGAACGCCCCGCGTGCCTTCTGGCGGGCCTCCACGACCGACTCGATGGCGGCCTGCCCGACGCCTTTGATGGCGGCCAGCCCGAAGCGGATCTTGCCGTGCTCGACCGTAAAGTGCGCCTGCGAGCGGTTCACGCACGGCGGCAGAATCTCGATCCCCGCGACGCGCGTCGCGTCGAGCGCGAGGGCCAGCTTGGACGAGTCGGCCATTTCCGTCGTCAGCACGGCGGCCATGAACTCGGCCGGGAAGTGCGCCTTGAGATATGCCGTCTGGTAGGCGACGACCGAGTAGGCCGCAGAGTGGGACTTGTTGAACCCGTAGCCCGCAAACTTGGCCATCATGTCAAAAACCTCCGTCGCCTTCGATTCTGATACGCCATTCCGGACCGCGCCCTCGCAGAACGTCTCGCGCTCCTTGGCCATCTTGGCGTGGTCCTTCTTGCCCATCGCGCGCCGGAGCAGGTCGGCCCCGCCAAGCGTGTAGCCGCCCATGACCTGCGCCATCTGCATCACCTGCTCCTGGTAGACCGGGATGCCGTACGTCGGCGCGAGGATGCCTTCGAGCATCGGGTGCGGATGCTCGACGACCTCCTTGCCGTGCTTGCGGTCGATGTAGCTCGGGATGAGGTCCATCGGCCCGGGCCGGTAGAGCGCGTTCATCGCGATCAGGTCGTCCAGCGAGGTCGGCTTGAGCTTGCGCATCCACTCGCGCATGCCCGACGACTCGAACTGGAAGACCGCGACGGTGTCGCCGCGCTGGAACAGCTCGAACGTCTTCGGACAGTCCAGCGGGATCGTCTCCAGATCGACCTCGATGCCCTGGGATTCCTTGATGAGCGCGAGGGCATCGTCCAGGATCGTGAGCGTCTTCAGGCCCAGAAAGTCCATCTTCAGCAGACCGAAGTCCTCGATCCATCGGCCGTCGTACTGGGTCATGAGCGTGTCGCCCGCGCCACCCTTGCCTTTCTGGATCGAGACCGGCACGTACTGGCTCACGTCGCCCGGGGCGATGATGACGCCGGCCGCGTGGACGCCCGTCTGCCGCGCCGAGCCTTCGAGGACCTTGGCGTACTGCATGAGGCGGCGGATCTGCGGGTCCGGGCTCCGCTCCAACTCGGCAAACTCCTTCGACGCCGCGCGGGCGTCGGCGAGGCTCACCTTGACGCCGTCGGGGACGAGCTTCGAGATGCGGTCGACCTCGCTGAGGGGCAGCCCGAGCACGCGTCCGACGTCCTTGATGACCGACTTCGAGCCCATCGTGCCGAAGGTCACGATCTGGCAGACCGACTCGCGGCCGTACTTTTCGACGACGTAGTCGATGACCTTGGAGCGCCCGCGGTCGTCGAAGTCGATGTCGATGTCCGGCATCGAGACGCGCTCGGGGTTCAGAAAGCGCTCGAAGAGGAGGTCGTACTTCAGCGGGTCGATGCCCGTGATGCCGAGGCAGTACGCCACAGCCGAGCCTGCCGCAGACCCACGGCCGGGCCCGACCGAGACGCCGAGCGTCCGGGCCGCCGTCGTGAAGTCCTGCACGATGAGGAAATAGCCGTCGAAGCCCATGTCCGCGATGACGCCGAGCTCGAGGTCGAGCCGCTCGCGGACGTTCAGTCCCAGCTCCGGGTAGACGCGCCGCGCGCCCTCGTACGTGAGGTGCCGCAGGTAGGCAGAGGGCGAGGCGTGCGGCGCCGGAATCGGGAAGTGCGGCATCAGCAGCTCGCCCATCGGGATCTCGAGCCGGCACTTATCCGCGATCTCGCGCGTCGCGTCGAGGGCTGCCGCGACGGCCTTGCCACTGGAGAAGGCGCCCATCCCGACCGACTCGGCGAAGGCCGACTCCATCTCGGGCGCCGTCTTGAAAAAGAACTGGTTGTTCTCGAACCGCATCCGGTTCGGGTCCGCGAGGTCCTTGCCCGTCTGGAGGCACAGCAGCACGTCCTGCGCCTCGGCGTCGGCCTCGTGGACGTAGTGGACGTCGTTGGTGGCGATCATCGTGACGCCGTACTCCGTCGCCCACCGCGCGAGGACGGCGTTGCAGGTCCGCTGCTCGGGGATCGCGTGGTCCTGGATCTCGATGTAGTAATCCTCGCCGAAGATCGAGAGGTAGTCCTCGAAGACGAGCCTCGCCTCGGCCTCGCCCTTCTTGAGGATCGCCTGGAGGACCTCGCCCTGGAGGCAGCACGTCGTCGCGACGAGGCCAGCCGAGTACTTCCGCAGCGTCTCTCGGTCGATCCGGGGCTTGTAGTAGTAGCCCTCGGTATAGCTCATCGACGAGAGCTTGATGAGGTTGCGGTAGCCCTCGACGTTCTTGGCGAGCAGGACCTGGTGGTAACGCGTCCGGTCGCCCTTGTCCGCCATGCCGCTCGGCGTGACGTAGAACTCGCACCCGATGATCGGCTGCACGCCGGCTTTCTTAGCGGCCGTGTAGAACTCGGGGACGCCGTGGAGATTCCCGTGGTCCGTGATCGCGACGGCCGCGTGTTCCAACTCCGAGGCGCGCGAGACGAGGCTCTGGATGCGGGCCGCGCCGTCGAGCAGCGAGTACTGGGTGTGGCAGTGGAGGTGGCAGAAATCAGGCATCGCGCGCTCGGGTCCGGGGGACGGCCAAGATGCCGGGCCGAGGCGCCGAGGGCAAGGGCGTGTGGAGAACTCGGCCCTGACAATGCGTCGCGCCGAGGCGCCCCGGCCGACGCCGCGTCAGCGGACCACGACAAGGCGGCGCGTCGTCGTGCGCTCGCCGGCCGCCGCCCGGACGACGTAGACGCCGGGCGCGAGCGCCTCGGTGCCGAGGCGCAGCGTGAGGGCCCCGGCCGGCGCGGGCCCGTCGTGGAGCCGGGCGATGCGGCGGCCGAGCGCGTCGTAGACCGAGACGCTCAGGTCGGCCGCGGCGCCGAGCGTCAGCGTCACAGAGGCGCCCGCGCGGGCGGGGTTCGGGGCGACCGAGACCGCGAGCGCGTCGGCACCGCCGGGCGCTTCAGCGGCGACGACCGTCGAGGCGGATGTGCGGTAGAGCCCGCCGGCCCCGAGAGCCGCCCAGAGAACGCCGCCGTCGCCGAGGGCGAGGTCGACGGCCGGGTCGACCTCGGGGAGGCCGTCTGCGACGGGCGCCCACGTCAGCCCGTCGTCGCGCGAGCGCAGGACGGGCGGGCCGCCGTCCGCCCCGGCGAAGAGTTGGCCGTCCGGGCCCAGCCGGATCACGTCCAACTCGTGCGACGGCTGCGCGAACCCGAAGTCGACGGTCTGCCACGTCGCCCCGCCGTCGGCGCTCCGGTAGCCGACGCCGCTCGCTCCGACGACCACCGAGCCGTCGGCCGCGACGGCGATGGCCCCGGTCCGGATGCCGGGCGACGGCGGGAGCACTACCGTCCACGAGGCACCGGCATCGGTCGAGCGGGCGACCGACACGTCGGGCTGGTCCGAGCCGGCCCAGAGCGTCCCGTCGGGGCCGACGGTAAACGTCTTGCTGTGCGGTGGCGCGGCTCGTTGCTCCCACGAGACGCCACCATCGAGCGAGCGGTACAGCGCGCGCGTGCTGAACAGTGCCCAGAGCGCGCCGCCCGGCCCGTCGACTAGGCGGCCGGACGTGAAGGAGCCCGCGAAGATGAGCGGCGTCGGCGCCCACGTCACGCCCCCGTCAAGTGAGCGGTAGACCCCCGACGGGGCGCACGTGTCGCCGAAGCAGAGGTCCGGCGAGGCGAAGAGGCGTCCGGCCGGGTCAATGTGGAGGTCCGAGAGGCCGCGCGCGCCGAAGCCGAGCTCGGTCCGCGTCCACGTCAGGCCACGGTCGGCCGAGCGGTACAGGCCGGTCCCGAACCCGAAGTCGGCGAGGCGCGCTGCGACGACGAGGTCTCCGCGCACCTCGACCTGGCTGACGGCGGCCCGTCCGAACCCCTGGGTCGCATCGGTGACGGTCGAGAGCCCGTCCGAGGAACGCAGGATTCCCCGCCGCGCCGTCGCGACGAGGACGGGCCCAGCCGGTCCCGCGGCGAGGCCGTTGACGGTAAGGTCGACGGTCTCCCACGTCGCCCCCCCGTCGGTCGACACGTACGACTCGGGAGCCGATCCGGTCACGGCCGCCGTCTGGCCGGTCGCGACCACGCGCGAGACGACGAGCCCCTCGGGGAGCCCGGTGATCGGCGCCCACGTGAGGCCCGCGTCGGTCGAGCGAAAGGGCGACGCCGAGCGGCCAGTGTCGCTCGTCGGGTACCCGCCGACGATCACGGAGCCGTCCGCGAGGACGGCGAGACCGGTGATCTCAGCCCGCCGGTAGGTCCCGACGGGCACGGTCTGCCAGGTCTGCCCGCCGTCCGTCGACCGGGCGACGGAGTAGACCTGAGACCCGATCCCCGTTGAGGCGAGTCCGGCGAGGACGGTGCCACCGGGCACGACGCCGACGAACGAGGACGGCTCGGAAAAGGCTGTCGGCTGCCAGGCCGTCGCGGCGGGCGAGCGCCGGTACACGCCGCCCGAGGTAGCGGCGAACAGGGTTCCATCGGCCTGCGCCGCGAGGCTTCGGGCACCGCCTGCGGGCAGATCGGCGCCCGCGTCGGCCCACGTCTGGCCGCCGTCCAGCGAGCGGAGCACGGCCGCCCCAGTCGTCCAGAACTCACCGGCCGGGGTCGCATACACGCCGGTGAAGCCGGACGGGCCGAGCGGGACCGGGGTCCACGTCCCGCCGTCCGTGCTGCGGTAGAGCGCCTCGCCGTCTGTCGCGACGGCCGTGACGCCGGTGCCATTCGGGACGCTCGCGACACCGAGGGCGGCTCCGCCGTAGGGTCCGGCGAGGCGCTGCCACACCAGCGGCGGCGTCTGGGCCGATGCGGTGAGCGCGAGGACGAGCGCGAGCGCGACCGGGAAGACGCTTCGGCAGGGGAGAGGGCGCATCGGCAGAAGGACGAGGGGGCGTCCGGGCGACGATACGACGCCGGGAGGTCGGGAGACGGCCGACTGGGCGCGTCGACGGTCCGACCTTTCCCGTCCCAGATGCGATGCCCCATGCCCGACCGCCCCGTCCGCGTTTTGTTCGTTTGCCTTGGCAACCTCTGCCGCAGCCCGCTCGCCGAGGCGCTCTTTCAGGACCGTGTCGCCGAGGCCGGCCTGGCCGATCGGTTCGAGGTCGACTCGGCCGGGACGGCCGGCTGGAACGTCGGCGCGCCGCCGGACCGCCGCACCACCGAAGCGGCCGCCCGGCGCGGCACCGACACGAGCCGTCTCCGCGGCCGTCAGCTCGAACGCTCCGACCTCGACCACTTCGACCACGTGTTCGCGATGGACCGCCAGAATCTCCACGACACGCTCTGGCTGGACCCCGACGGCGACCACGGCACGCGCGTGCGCCTCTTCCGTGAGTTCGACCCCGAGCCCGGGACAGGCGCCGACGGCTACGAGGTCCCGGACCCGTACGCGGGCGGCCCCGAGGGCTTCGAGCACGTCTACGACATCGCCGACCGCACGACGCGCGCGATCCTCGCCCGCCTACGAACCGCCTACGGCCTGTGACTCAGGCGACCGCGGCAAGCGCCGCCACCGTCACTGTCGCGCCCGCCTCGGCGAGCGGCCGGGCTGCGGCGATGAGCGTCGCGCCGGTCGTCAGCACATCGTCCACCAGCAGCACGTGAAGGCCTGTAAGCGCCTCGGGGTGCGGCACGGCGAAGGCGCCGTCGACGTTGGCGCGGCGCTGCGCGGCCGTGAGCGCCGTCTGCGTCCGCGTCGAGCGCGTGCGGACGAGCCGCTCCGGCCGGTACTCGGCGCCGAGCGCCGCCGCTGCCCCCTCCGCGAGGGCGGCCGACTGGTTGTAGCCCCGTTCGAGCAGCCGGACCGATGCGAGCGGGACCGGCACCACGAGGTCGATCCGCGCCGTGCCGGCGCGGCGGACGGCCGAGGCGAGCAGGTGCCCGAGCGGGACCCCGATCCGCTCGCGGCCGCCGTACTTCAGCGCATGCTGCACGCGCCGCACGGCCCCGCCGGCGTCGTAGGTCCACAGCGCGACGGCACCCACGACGACGCCTCCGGCGCGGGCATCGGAGAGCGCCGCCACGTCGAGCGGCGGGGCTGCCGGGAGCGCGGCGAGGCACGTCGGGCAGAGCGGTAGGCCGGCGAGCGGGTCACCGGCAGCCCCGCCGGCCGCGTCGGGGAGGCGGCGGTCGCAGCCGAGGCACAGGCTCGGGTAGACGAGGCCCGCGAGCGCCGCCGCAGCGCCGTGGACGGCCGCCCGCGCCCGGAGGGCCGCACCCCGGGCCGCATTCCGCGCGGCGCGGTTGTGGCGTTCGGGGCCGCCGGGATTGGCGCCGGGGGCGGAAGGAGGCATCGGGCAGGCGGCGCGGGACGGCCGGCAATATCTTGACGCCACGCTCAACGTCCAACTCTGCTATGCCGGCTCGCCGCGGGATGATCATCAAAAACGTCGTCGAGCGCCCCCTCGCGCTCGAACTCGACACGCGCGTGCTCTCGATGGAGCCCGGCGAGGAAGTGGCCGTGAGCGCCGTCGAGGTCCGCGACGTCGTCCTGCGCGAG
Organism: Rubricoccaceae bacterium; assembly: GCA_036399715.1. Taxonomy (GTDB): domain Bacteria; phylum Bacteroidota; class Rhodothermia; order Rhodothermales; family Rubricoccaceae; genus DASVSE01. The sequence continues at coordinate 1,383 of DASWMO010000325.1, read as the reverse complement.
AACCTGCAGATCCGGACCATCGCCATCGTCCGCCCGGCGACGCTGGAGGAGGGCGAGGCCGACGCGGCGTGACGCCGGGGCGCCGGCCCGCACTTCGGACGTCCCGATGAACGTCCTCTTTCTCGAGCCGTGGTACGGCGGCTCCCACCGTCGCTTTGCGGACGGCCTCTCGGCGCACTCCCGCCACGACGTCAGGTGCGTGACGATGGCCGCGCGGTCGTGGAAGTGGCGCATGCAGGGCGGCGCGGTGACGCTCGCCGAGAAGGCCCGCGAGGCGACCGAGGCCTGGGCGCCGGACCTCATCGTCGCGACGGACATGGTGAACCTGCCGGCGTTCCTCGCGCTTACGCGCGACCGTTTCGCACGCGTGCCGGTCCTGCTGTACCTCCATGAGAACCAGCTCACCTACCCGCTCCGCGAAGACGCCGCGGGCCAGACACCGGCCCGCGACCTCACGTACGCCTTCGTCAACATCCTCTCGATGATGGCGGCGGACCGCGTCGTGTTCAACTCGCGCTACCACCACGACGAGTTCTTCGGGGCCCTCCCGGACCTGCTGCGGCGCTTCCCGGACTACACGCACGTCGGGCACCTGCCCGGCCTGCTCGCGAAATCGTCCGTGCTGCACCTCGGCGTGGACCTCGCCGTGCTCGACGCGGCCCGCCCCGCCGCCGAGGCACGGCGCGTGCGCGAGCCCGGCCCGCCGGTCGTCCTCTGGAACCACCGCTGGGAGTACGACAAAGACCCCGAGGCCTTCTTCCGGGTCGTCAACCGTCTCGACGACGCGGGCGCGCGCTTCCGCCTGATCCTCGCCGGTGAGACGTTCGCCGAGACGCCGCCGGCCTTCGCCGACGGCTTCCGCCGCTACGCGGACCGTGTGCTGCACTACGGCTACGCCGAGTCGCTCGGGGACTACGCATCCCTGCTCTGGCGCTCGGACATCGTCGTGTCGACGAGCCGGCACGAGTTTTTCGGCCTCTCGATGCTCGAAGCGATCCACTGCGGCTGCCACCCGCTGCTTCCGGACCGCCTGACATACCCCGAACTCGTCCCGGAGAGCCTGCACCGGCCGCTCCTCCACGCGCCGGTCCTCTACGACGACGAGGCGGACCTTTTCGCCACGCTCCGCCGCCTCCTCGACGGCTCGGATCTGCCGCTTCCCGCAGAGGTCTTGCGCCGCATCCCGGCCCCGCTCGCCTGGCCCGTCCATGCCCCCCGCTTCGACGCTCTGTTCGACGAAATGGCGTGAGGGGTCGGCCGGGTGAACCCGCCGGGATATCCGGAACGGACCTGGTTCGGGGTTCGACCGAGGCGCGCGGGTTGTTCCGCCGTCACGCTGCGTCCGGCGCCGCGGAGACGCGCCACGGCACGTTTCTACGAATG
>DASWMO010000324.1:0-16081 GCA_036399715.1 Rubricoccaceae bacterium | reverse complement strand
GGCGCTCGGGCTGTTCGTGCGGACGGTCAGGGTCGCGCGGTACGTGCCGGCTGCGAGGCCGGTCGCGACGAAGCGCAGCTGGACCGTCCGGCTCTGGCCGGCCGGGATCAGGCCCGACGTGACGTCGGACTCGACGAAGAGCGCCGCGTAGCGCACGGCGAGGTTGTCCTGGAGGTAGGCCCCGTTGAAGGCCGTCTGGAGGCCCGTCGAGCCAGTCGCGTTCTCGATGCCGACCGTGGCCGAGTTGAGGGTGCCCGTGACCGTCTTGTACTGGTACGTGACGGCACCGCCGCGCGAGAGGATGATCTGGAAGGTCTCGACTGAGGCCGCGTCGCTATAGCGCGGCACGGCGATCCAGCTCACGACGAACCGGCCATCGCCCATGTCCTGGTAGCGGACCGAGCCGCCGGCGCCCGGGTTCAGGTCGTCCCAGAAGGCGAAGAGCGCGTTGTTCGGGTCGGCCGCAGTCGGGATGGCCACGTTGCTGTACGCCGTCGACGTGCCGCCGAAGCCGAGCCAGCCGTTGGAGACGATCCGGACGCTCGTCTGGTCGACGCCGTAGTACTTGAACGCGAACGGCAGCGGGACCGTCACGGTGGCGTCGTCGCCGAGGGTAACGGCCGTGCCGGTCGCCGAGATGTCGATCCAGTTGTAGGTCGGGCCGCCGGGCTCGTTGGAGTCCGTCCAGCGGTAGCCGAAGGCGTCCGGCCCGCCGGAGCCGAGGCGCTGCGCCTGGCCGGCCTCGCCCTCGGTGCCCTTGGGCAGCTCGGGGACGGGAGCGAAGGTCCCGGCGGGCGCCTCGGGCATGGGCCGCGTGGCGGCCTCGGCGAGGTCGAGCGTGAACCGGAGATCCGACGGGCCGGCGTTCGAGAGCGCGAGCGTGGCCGTGGCCTCGGTCGAGGTCGTGACCGTGATCGGGTTCGACGGGACCGTCGCCGTCGGGGCGGCGAGCGTCGTCGTGGTCGCCGAGTTGGAGAGCGCGGACTGGTTGAGGCTCTCGTCGGAGGCCTTGAGCGCGAAGTAGTAACGCGTCGCGAAGGCGAGGCCGTTCACGACGACGCGCTCGGCTGTGCCTGCCACGCTCGGCGCGGCCGTGGCGAGGACGGCCGTCGCGGCCAGGAAGTCCGCGTCGGTGAGGATCGGCGTGGCCGAGCGGCGAATGTCGTAGGTCGCGGCCGTGCCGACGGGGCCGTCGTCGCCGGTCGCCGTGAAGGTTAGCGTGACGTAGTCGCCGTTGGGGACTGCGACGAGGTCCGTGACGGCCGTCGGGGCGATCTCCTCGGGCTCGACGAAGGACTCGGTGTTGTCCGCGTTCGACTCGGGCGAGCCCTGGCTGGCCGTCGAGCCGAGCCCGCGCCGCGCGAAGGCGGCCCACAGCATCGGCAGGTGATCGCCGTTGTAGAGCGCCTGGTCGGCGGCGAGGATGGCGTTGCGGCCGTCGACGAAGCCCGGCGAGCAGGGCTGCATCTTGAGGGCCTCGGTGACGAGGTTGAGCATGATCTGGTTGCCGGCCGTCCCGTTGGCGTCGTGCACGTTGGGCGAGAAGCCATAGGCCCCGATCATGTCCCACGTGGCCTCCCAGAGGGCCGTCGCCCAGATGAAGCCGACGCCGTGCGGCGCGACGGCCGTCCGCGTGCGCTGGTACGTGTAGTTGTTCGTCGTGAAGGCCGTCGAGTACGGTGCCGGGCGGATGCCGGCGCCGGAGACGGGCTGCCCGAAGAGATAGTTGCCGACCGTGCGGCGGTCCGTGCGCGTGTCGGACGCGCTCATCGTGACCATGAGGCCGTACCAGTCGGACCAGCCCTCGCCCATCTGCTCGGTGTTGCGTAGGCACTCAGTGCCCGGGCCGCCGGTGAGGCGCTTCGAGAGGCCGTGCGAGTACTCGTGGGCGATGACGTGGTTGTCGAGGTCGCCGTCGACGTCCGGGTTGGCCGTGTTGCCGAGGTACATCTGCATGCGCGGGTAGACGCCGAGCGCGCCGCCGCCGCCGTCGAGGGGCGTGTAGAAGTTGGCGTTCTCGAAGCCGCCGCCGTCCTGCGCCTCGGCGCGGACGGCGTCGCCGCCGTTCGTCGTCGGGCCGCCGCGGCCGTAGTTGTTGGTCTGGAAGTTGCCGCCGGGCTCGTCGAAGCCGTAGTTGTAGTAGATGTCGTGGAGCAGGTTGCTCCAGTAGAACAGGTTCGTCACGGCCGCGGGGCGGTACGTGGCCGGCGCCTGCGTGAGGTCCAGCGGGAAGATGAACTGGAGGCCGGCGCCGCCGTCGGGCGAGGAGCCGGCATCGGGCGTGTTGTCGGTGTTGGTGTCCGTATACGCCTGGGCGTTGTTGCCCCACGTGGTCGTGAGTTCAGCGCCAGCGACGCCGTCGGTGTCGTGCCAGCCGTAGGGCGAAGCGACGGCGTCCTCCATGCCCGAAGCGAGCGTCCGCGCGTCGGCGGGCGGCAGGGGCGTGGTGTACATCGGGGACATGACGGGGTACGCGTAGACGCGGTAGGCGGCGCCGGGCGTCGTCATCTCGGCGGCTTCCAGCGCGAGCGGCATCATCGGGGCGATGCGGACCGGTGCGAGCGGCGCGGCCACGCGGGCGGCCAGCGGCGCGTCCGAGCGCGGCGCCGGGACGGCGACGGCCGCCGGGTCGTCGCCGGCGAAGGCGTCGTGGATCACGAGGTCCTCGCGGCGGATGACGCGGCCCGTGGCGGCGTCGATCGTGCCGAGCCAGACGTGCGGGGCGGCCCGCTCGGCGAGCTCGACCTCGTAGGCGAGGCGCAGCGAGCCGTCGCCGGCGTCGGCGTACACGAGGCTGGCCGCGACGGCCTGCCGCGAGACGCCGCCGTCGGAGAGGTACACGCCCGGCGAGCCGACCGTCTTCTCCTGGATCGTCGTGAAGGGCTCGGTCGGCGTCAGGCCGATGTCCTCGGCGAGGACGCGGGCCGCCTGCGCGGGCGAGAGCGACGCCGCGCGCGAGGCGACGCGGAGGGCGAGGCCCGGCACCAGGTCGCCCGAGGCGAGCAGCACGCGGCCGTCCGGCGCGACGTTGATCGTCATCGCGCCGGCGACGACGGGCACGTCGCCGATCGTCTGGCGGACGTAGACGTGCGTCACGCCGCTGCGGCGGCTCGTCGTCTCGTCGGTCACGACGAGGCGGGCGACGTCGGCATCGGAGAGGCCGTGGCGGGGCGCGTTGTTCTGGACGTAGGCGAGCGCGCGCTGGCGGGCGAGGCTCTGCGCGGAGGCCGGAAGGGCGAGCGTGAGTGCGAACAGGACGAGGACGGCGTAACGGGTGTGCATACGGGCGGCGGTTGGAAACGGGCAGTTCCCACATTAGCGACGCTTCACGCCGTCTCCAACCACACAGTCCAGTTCACGCGGTCTCCACCGTGATTTCCGGAGGCTTGTCCGTGGTCAGCCACGCGCCACGCGAATCACCGCTTCCATTGCGTCGAGATACCCGTGGAGCGCGGCGCGCCCGGCGTCGGTCGCCTCGAACTCGGTCAGCGGGACGCGGCCGGCGAAGCGCTTGCGGACCGTGATGTAGCCGGCCTCTTCGAGCTTGCGGGCGTGGACCGACAGGTTGCCGTCGGTGAGCGAGAGGACCGTCCGGAGGTCTGTGAACGATGTCGCGCCGCCGGCGACGAGCGCGCTCAGGATGCCGAGCCGCACGCGCTGGTGCACGACGGCGTCGAGGTCGGGGACTGCCGGGGCGGGGCGGGCGGGCGTCCGTGGGGACACGCGGTCGGTCGGTCTGGCCATCGGGTTATCCGCCGTGGCGGCGGGCAATGAGGACGCCGAAAACGACGTGGAGCCCGCCGAAGCCGACTCCGAGACTGACGTCCGCGAACCGGGCCGGCGCAGCGAGCGCGAGCGCGCCGACGAGCAGGAACAGCCCGCCCATCGCCGGCACGAGGCGCACGGAGAACATGCCGGCCGAGACGACGCCTGCGCCGTAGAGCATCAGCCACAGCCCGGGCAGCAGATGCAGCGTGAGCGACCGCGAGACGCCCTGCACAGCATACGTCTGACCGGTCTGGACCACCTCGGCCGCGTACACGGCGAGCGTGAGTGCGACGCCGACGAGGAGTGCGGGCAGCAGGCCGAGCAGAAACGTCCGGCCCGGACCGCTCAGCAGCGGCACGCCGTTGGTCCGCGCCTTGCGGACGAGGGTGAGCGCCCCGACGGTCGCGCCGACGAGCGCCTCGGCCGACCAGACACTCAGCCAGCCACTCACGGTCGGCTGGCGAGCGGCCCACACGGCCGCGGCGACAGCCGTCGCACCCATCGCGACGCCGCCGTAGCCGGGTACGGCCGTGAAGGTCGCCGTCCGCGCCATCGTGTCGCGGATGTACCGCAGGCTCGCGTGCGCCGCCGCGTCGGGAGCAATGGGCGGCTCAGTTCGGCGAAGCGCGGGGCGGTCGGCTGGCATGGGAGAGGGGGCAGAACGAAAGAATGTATCGAAGTGCTTTGAAGGGTCAAGCAAGACGTGCTTGGCCCACGTGGCATGTCGTGGAGGAAGGGAGCTAAGACGATGAGATAAAAAGCTTGAACGGGAAAGGTGGGCGACGCATCTTGGAAGCGCTCTCCTCACCCCCTATGAAACGTGTCCTGAAACGGCTCGGCCTGGTTCTCGGGGGCCTCGTCGGAGTCCTTCTCTTCGCCGGTGCCACAGCCTACGCACTCGGCAGCCGGGCCGTCGGGCGGACCTATGAGGTCCAGACCGCCGCCCTGCGCGTCTCGGACGACTCGGCCTCGGTCGCCCACGGTGCCCACCTCGCCGCCATCCACGGATGCACGGACTGCCACGGTCCCGACCTTGGGGGACAGGTGTTCGTGGACGCCCCACCGTTCCGATTGACGGCCTCGAACCTGACCCGCGGCGAGGGCGGCGTCGGCGCGCGGTACACCGACGCGGACTGGGACCGGACCGTCCGGCACGGAGTGAAGCCCGACGGGCGGGCCGTGATCGTGATGCCTGCCGCGGCCTACCACCGCCTCGCCGACGAGGACGCCGCCGACCTGATCGCCTACCTCAAGCGTCTCCGGCCGGTCAATCGGGCGTTGCCACCGTCGGACGTTCGGACGCTCGGCCGGCTGCTGGCGGCGGGCCCGCTCGACGCATCGTTCGAGGTGAGTGTGACTCCGGCGCGGGCGACCGCCCCGCCCTCCGGTCCGACGGCCACCTACGGGGCGTATCTCGCCTCGATCACATGCGCCTACTGCCACGGGGCGGACCTCCGCGGTGCACAGCCTCCCAACCCGGACTCTCCGCCGGCCCCGGACCTCGCCGCGGCGGGGGCATGGACGTACCCGCAGTTCGCGCGTGCGCTCCAAACCGGCGTCCGCCCCGCCGGTGCGCCGCTCGATCCGCACGTCATGCCGTGGAGAAGCACGGCCGCGATGACGTCCGACGAACTGAAGGCGCTTTACGCGTTCCTCGGGACGCTGGGCGAGCGGGCGTCGAGCGCTCCGGACGCCTAGAGGTCCCGAACGAGCACGCCGCCGGCCGGGAGTCCCGGCCGGTGGCGTGCCATCGATCTGTTCTATCGCCTCAGGCCGCCCGGCGGCGAGCCTTTGAAACGCTCACCTCGGGCTCGGAGGCGAACGCCGCGCTGTCGCCCGAGGCCTCTGGCGCACCGTAGCGGGCACGAAGACGGTCGAGGAGGTCTGCCACCTGCGCGGCGGTCAACTCGTCGAGCGCCTGGACGCCGCAGTAGTGGCGCGCGGCGAGGAGGACACGCGGCCGGTCCAGCCCGGCGGTCTCGGCGTGCGCGAGCAGGTCCGCGAGCGCATCGGCCCGTGTCGGCGCGGGTGCGGGGAGCGCGGGCGAGGGGAAGACGTCGGCGACCTCGGCCGGCTGCGGCGCGACGCCGACGCACGCGAGCAGGTCGGCAAACGTCGGATCCACGAACTCCATCCCGACCGGTAGGTCCGAGGCGTTGCTCTTGACGACCGTCGCGACGCGGCACGTGTCGAAGCCGTCCTGCCGGAGGGCGAGCTCGACCATGACGTCGACGAAGTACTCCAGGCCCGACGTCGTCATGGGGAGGACGCGGCCCATCTCGTTCTCCTCGCGGTCCTCGCGGCCCTTGGCCGCGATCTGGTCCGTGATGACGACGCACGCGCCCGAGTCCACGCAGAGGCGCCGGAGGACTTCCTGGAAGACGACCTGGTCTGCCTGAAGGGCCTCGGCGGACGGCATCGCGGCGGGATCACCCGTCGCGGCGCGCGCGGCCTCGATGGTCGCGCGGTGCTTGCGGCCGAAATACATCGCCCACGAGTCGAGGGCGTAGCAGCCGTAGCCCTGCTCGGCCTTGCCCTCGCCGAGGGCCCAGTCGATGAACGGAAGGAGCTCGTCGGGGTGCTCGATTTCGAGCGCGTCGAATGTCGTGCCGTCGGAGCCCGGCAGCAGGCGCGCCTTGCGCTCGGTGTCGAACGTGCAGAGGCGGCCGAGGCCCGCGTCGGCAAGCGAGGCGGCGAACCAGCTCTTGCCCGTTCCGGCGGCGCCGCGCACGGCGACGACGAGGCGGCGCTGCTTTGGCCGGCGGCTGAGGGGGTTGATCATCGGAGGAAAGTTCAAGAGTGAGGTAAGGAAGCGGGACACGCGGGTCATCCCGCGTCAGCCCGTCTTGCGCATCGGCTCGGTCTCGACGCGGCGCAGTGGGGCGGGCACGAAGCCGTCGGCGGCGTAGGGCGCCCAGACGGCCGGCAGGCGGCGGTCCAGGCGGCGGACGAGGATGTGCGGCGTCTGACCGTTGGCGACGTGCCAGAGGTGCCGCTCGGGCGCGTCGCCCTCGGCGTCCGGGTCGAGCGCGTACGGGACGAGCACGGACGGCTGCTCGGGGCGGACGGTGACGGCCCGCGCCTCGGGGCTCGCAAGCGTGCGGAGGTTGATCCGGCCGCGCTCGGAGAACAGGTCCGCGTCCCACTGCGAGACGAGAAACAGCACGTCCGCCATGTGGTGCAGCACGTCCGAGCCGCGCAGGCGCACGACGGCATCGGCGGCACCGACGGCGAGGACGGTCGCGTCGCGGCGCAGCAGGCGGTCGTGGTCGCGGAGCGCGCTCCGGCCGGGGCTGCCCGCCTCGAACGCGACGCGGCGCGTGGCTATGCGCCCGTCCGGGCCGGGGGGCAAGCCGGCGACGGGCACGTCGACCGCGAGGTCGAGCGTGAAGTACGCCGGGCCGTGCATCGGGCCGGCCGCGATCTCGACGCCGACCTCGGACGCGATCCGGGCGTCCTCGCGGAGATACTTGACAAGGTGCCACGCCAGTTCGTCCTGGACGGCACCGGGGTACGGCGGCTCGACGTGAACCTCGGGGCCGGCGAGAAGCGACGACGGGCGCTGGGGCAGGGTGACGCGGTGCATGGCGGGGGCGGCAGGAGAAGGGACGCGCGGTCTCTCGCACGCGCCCGTGAAGATGCCAAACCGCTGTGCCATCTGGCTGTCACAGTGGGGAAAGCCGCATTCTCCACCGTTCTACCTTCGTGTCCGCGGCCCGCCGCCTCCCTCTCTCCCCGTCCGATGCGCTGCCTCGCCGCCGTCCTCCTCGTCCTCGCCACCGTCTCGGGCGTCCGCGCCCAGACCGGCTTCAGCGCCTCGAACGGCCGCAACCACCCCGAACTGCACTGGGTCGTCGCACGGACCGAGCACTTCGAGATCGTCTACCCGGACCGCCTCGCGGGCATCGAGGCACAGGTGGCGCCCATCGCCGAGCAGACGTTCGCTGCGGTCACCGCCAACCTCGGCGGGACGGGCGGGCCGATCCGGTTCGACGACCCGATCCGGGTCTACCTCTCGGACGAGGACGAGATCGCCAACGGGACCGCGTACAGCGTCGGCGCGGCGGGCTTCACGACCGTCTGGGTCCACGTCAACGAGTCCGCCGACGTCTTCTCGGGCGACGCGGGCTGGCTGCGCAAGGTGCTCGCCCACGAGATCACGCACCTCATCCACTTCCGGGCGGTCCAGTCCAACATCGGCCTGCTCTCGACCTTTCTCGCGGACCCGCTGCCGCGCTTCTGGACCGAGGGTCTCGCGCAGTACGAGACCGAGCGGTGGGACGCGCAGCGCGGCGACCGCTGGCTCCGCACGGCCGTCTTCGAGGACCGGATCAACTACAACGACGGCTCCTCGGCCCAGAACGGGCGCCTGCTGTACTCGTTCGGAAACAGCCAGCTGCGCGTGCTTGCCGAGCAGCAGGGCGACTCGACCATCGCGCGGATCCTCGGCTACCGAGAGCCCGCCGTGTTCGGCCTCGTGCAGGTCAACGACTTCGAGCACGCCTTCCGAGCCGTCACCGGCGAGCCGTACAGTGCCTTCAACGAGGCGTGGCGCCAGCACGTCAACGTGTACTACAACACGATCGCGGGCCAGATGGAGCGTTTGGACTCGCTCGGAACGGACCCGCTCGCGCTCCCCGGGCAGGTGATCTACGACGTCGCGTTCAGCCCGGACACGAGTCAGGTTGCCGTCGTGGCGCTCCCGAGCCTCGCCCGGCCCGTCCGCCGCCTCTACGTGACGGCCAACCCCGGCCTGCTCGCCGCCCGCGACGCCGCGCGGGGCGTCCGCCGCGACTCGGCCGAGGCAGCCGACTCGACCGCCCGGGCCCTCGCACCGCCACCTGACGAAACGAGCGCTCAGGCCTCGGACGTGCCGATCCCGCGCGGCCTCCGCATTCTCGCCGAGGGCGCCATCGAGGGGACCGTTTCGTGGAGTCCTGACGGCACGCGAATCGCCTACGCACGCCTCCACCGCGGCGCCCACGGCTCGCTCGTGACCGACCTCTACCTCGTCGACGTCGCCACGGGCCGCACGCGGCGGCTCACGACCAATCGCCGCGCGACCTCGCCGACGTTCGCGCCCGACGGCCGCCGCCTCGCCTTCGTCGGCGCGGCCAACCCCGACGGCGGTGGCTCCGCGACGGCCAACCTGTTCGTCCTAGACACCGAGACGGGGGCCGAGACGCCGATCACGCGCCTCTCGGGCATCGTCCAGATCACGGCCGCGCGCTGGAGCCCGGATGGCCAGCGCCTCGTCATCGCCCTCTTCGACGGCCGCCGCGACCTCGCCATCGTCGACGCCGCGACGGGCGCGCTCACGCGCCTCGGGACAGACGCCACCAACACCGACGAGGCGCTCCGCGATGACCGCCTGCCTGTCTGGAGCCCGGACGGCCGCACCCTTGCCTTCACGAGCCTCCGCGACGGCGCGCCTAACGTGTTTGCGATGGGGCCTGCCGGGGCCGGCGGGGAGTCGACCGATGTGTCCGCCTCCGAAACTCGCCTCACGTACCTCTTCGACGGCGCCGAGGTGCGCGGGTGGCTCCCGCCGAGTGCGGGCCACCCCGAGGGCCGCCTCGTCCTGCTCGCGAGCGAGACCAAGCGCCGCGACCGCATCTACGTCGTCGACGCCGCCCGCCGTCCGACGGTCGCCCCGGCGCCGCTCGTCGTGCCGCCGGCCTACGCCGCGTGGACCGGCCACCGGCCGCCGCGCGAGGTCGACACCGACATCGCGCCCGACGCGTCACTGGTCACGTCGAGGTACCCGTACCGGTCCTTCCGGCACCTCACGCACGCGATCACGCTCCCGCTGCCCTACGCAGACCCCGCCAACAACGACTACGGCTTCTTCGCCAACTCGCTCTGGCTGGAGCCGCTAGGCAAGCACGTGCTCGTTGTCCTCGCCGGCGTCTCGGTCACGCAGCCCGTCGACAAGTCCTTCCTGCTGCTCGAATACGTCAACCGCCAGTTTGCGCCGACGCTGACGCTCGACCTCTACCGCTTCCCGAGTCCGTCGAGCTTCTACGGCAACTCGGTCCTCGTCGAAGACCTCACGGGCGGCGACCTCTCGGCGACGCTCCCGCTCGACGTCATCGACCGGCCCTATACCGACGTCCTCGCCGGGCTACGGCTGCGCTACGCCTACGCGAGCCCGCTCAACCTCGACGACTTTACCGACCTCGACGCCGCCGGCGACTCGCTCCTCTCACCCGAGGCGGGCACGCGGGCCGACGTGCAGGTCGGGCTCGCCTACAAGTTCCAGCGGCCGTATCGCTACAACGTCATCGCGCCGTTCGACGGGACCGGCGCGCGTTTCCGCGCGACGTTCGGCGCGCCGGTTCTGGGTGCCGACCGCTGGTTTGCCCGGCCGGACCTGCTCGTCTACACCGTCTCGCCCGCGCTCCCGTTTCTCGGCGGGACGCGCCTCTTCGCCCAGGGCCGCGCCACGGCCGTCTTCGGCGAGCAACTCGCGCAGGACTACGTCGGCCTCTCGCGCTTCGACGACGTCGACGTGCAGCTGCCGTTCGTTGGGGCGGTGACGCTGGACGACGCCGAGCGCGTGCGCGGCTACCGCCGCTACGCCGTCGGGACGCGTGCGCTGTTCGGATCGGTCGAGCTGCGCGCGCCCGTGATCGCGGACCTCCAGACGACCGTTCTCGGGCTCGTCCGCTTCGGCGCCGTCGCGCCGGCCCTCTTCGCCGATGGCGGGTTCGTGTGGTCCGGATCAAACCTCGACGGGGCCGTGCGCCGCGTCGGCGTCGGGGCGGAGCTCAAGAACGTCGTGTCGATCGGCGGCTTCGAGATTCTGCATGCCGTCGGCGTCGCCACGCGCGCGTCGCGCGTCGGCGATGTGTTCGACGGGACGATCCGCCGCGACGACCTCGACATCTACTACCGCATCCAGGCCGCCGTCCCGTTCTGAACCCACAGCGTGCCCGGACGCAGTGTCAGTTCAGCCCCGGGACGGTCGTCGATCCCTCGAAGCCCGGGTATTCGATGATCCCCACGACGTTGCCGAACGGGTCCACGACGGTCGCGACGCGGATGTCCCCGCCGACATTCTGCGGCGCCTCATCGGGCGTCGCGCCGAAGCCGACGAGCCGCTCGAAGGCCTCGTCGGCGTTGTCGACGCGCCAGTAGGCGAGCGTGCCGCCGCGGCCCGTCGCCGTCTCGGCCGGCACGAGGCCGAGCTCGTACGGCCCGACGCGGAAGCCGACGTAGTACGGCTCCTCGAAGTACGGCTCGCCGACGATGGCGGCGTACCAGGCCCGGGCAAGGTCGAGGTCTGGGACGGCGTAGACGACGGTCGGCAGGGCGTTGAACATTGGAAGGGCGGCGGTGCCGCGGAAGTCAGGCGGCGAGGCGCTGGGCGGCGTGGATCCCGAAGATGCGCGGGTGCACGACGCGGCCGACCATGTACGCGCCGTCGGCAGCGGTCGTGAACTCGGCGTCGAGCAGCCCGTGGCCGGCCATTTCGACGACGACGGCATGGCCGAGGCGCGACGAATCGCCGGTCTCGGGACGCAGCCAGCGCGCGGCGAGGCGGTTGATCTCCACCCACGTGAGCTGCCCCTGCGGCGCGGCCGAGGCAGCGGCGAGGATCTCGATGACGAAGTCGGTGGCGTAGGGGAGCGTCTCGGCGAGCGGGATCTGCGACATCGGGGCGGGGCGGCGGGGGGATGCGCGAAGGTCGCCCGGGGGGGGTGACACCCCTGTGACGCTCGCCCGCAGCCGAGTCGGCCTCACACGCCTCGCACCTCTGCCGTCATCCGCATCGGGCCTTTGGGGCGCAGCGTCACAGACCCGTGCGGCTCGGGAACGGGGCCGGCCGGGCGCAGCTGCCAGCGCCGCGCGAGCGTCGCGAGCACGAGGACGGCCTCGGTCCACGCGAACTGCTCGCCGATGCACCCGCGGCGGCCGGCGCTGAACGGGATGTAGGCAAACTTGTGCCGCGCGGCCCGCGCCTCGGGCGCGAACCGGTCCGGGTTGAAGACGCGCGGGCGCGCCCAGAAGCGCGGGTCGCGGTGCAGAAAGAACGGCGAGAACAGGATCGTCGTCCCGCGCGGGACAGGCATGCCGGCGAGTTCCGTCGCCCGCGCCGCCTCGCGTCCGACGGTCCATGCGGGTGGCCGGAGGCGCATGGACTCGGAGACGATAAGGCGCGTGACCGGCAGCGCAGCGAGCGACTCGAACGTTGGGTCGCCGGGGAGCGCGTCGACTTCGGCGTGGAGGCGCGCCTCGGCCTCGGGGTTCTGGGCGAGAAGCGCGAACGTCCACGCGAGCGCGACGGCCGTCGTCTCGTGGCCGGCGAGGAGGAGCGTAAGCGCCTCGTCGCGGACCTCGCGGTCGGTCATCGCCTCGCCCGTGTCCTCGTCGCGGGCGTCGATGAGTATCGAGAGCAGATCGTCCCGTCCCTCCGTTCCCTGCGCTCGTCGCTCGGCGATGAGGCCGTAGACGAGCGCGTCCAGCGTCGCGCGGGCGCGCATCGTCCGGCGGACGGCCGGGCGGGGGATCCATGCGAGCTTGTCGGCGAGCGGAAACTGCGAGCGGTCGAATCCTGCGAGCGTCTCGGCGAGGGCGTTCGAGACCGTCCCGGCATGTTCGAGGACGTCGGCGCCGAAAAGCGTGCGGCCGGCGATGGCGAGCGCGAGGCGGTTCATCGCCGCGGCCACGTCGAACGGCGTGCCAGACGTCCACCGCTGTGCCTCGGCGACGCTCTGCTCGACCATCGTCGCGGCGTAGCCGCGCAGCTTCTGGTGGTGGAACGCGGGCAGCACCAGGCGCCGCTGCCGCGTGTGGACCGGCACTTCGCTCGTGAGCAGACCCTGCCCGAGAATCTGGCTGGCGAGGCGCAGCCCGCGCGCCTTCGTCACGTCGTCGTTGTTCTCGACGAGGACCGCGCGGACGAGGTCCGGGTGGCGCAGAAGCACGACGCCCGAACCGACCGGCGGGCGCGCCCACACGGCGTCGCCGCCGACGGCGTCGAGGCGGCCGATACCTGTCAGCAGGTCGCGGGCGAAGGCGACGAGCAGGTCGCCCGGCCTCCGCGATTCGTACGTCCGAACGTCGAGCGGAACCGGGCGGGGCGGAGAGGCGGGCACGGGCGCAGCAGAGTCAGAGACACCGGTTCGCTGAAGCGTGCGCGGCGGTTTCGCGCAGCTGCAGTCTCCCCGCAGATGTCACGCTGCGCCGGGCGGCTAGCGGCGCCCCTCAGGAAGCTGGCCCTGGCCGTCGCGGCGGCCGAAGATCTTGTCGAGCACGTCGGGGCGCAGCAGCAGCGACGAGGCGCCGGCGACGGCCAGGTCGCCGATGAGGCGGCGCGTCGTGCGGAGGCGGAACACGCCGGTCACGACGGCCAGCACGGTGCGGATGGTCGTCTTGAGGACCCCGAACACGAGCGGGACGATGAGAATGGCACCGAGGAAGCCGAGGGCGACTTCGAGAAGGGAGCGGGTCGCGGGGTTGGACGAGGCCATCGGGGGAGAGGCGAGAGAAGAGAGGCGGTCATACCCGGCCGGCCGCCGCACGTTTCCATGCCCCGCGCACGCGCCGGGCCGCCGGACCACACGTCGGGCGTATCGTTACGTCTGTGACCTTCTCGTCTCCCGATGGCCCGTTCCAAGGCGTCCGCCTCCCGTGTCCCCAAATCGCTCCGCAAGGGGCCGTTGCCACGCCCGGCCGCCGACGTCTGGCTGGCGGGCCTGGGTGCGCTCGCGACGTCGCTCGGGACCGGGCGGAGCCGCTTCGACGCCCTTCTCGCCGAGGGGCGGCGCGTGCAGGCGGCTGGCGGCCGGGCCGTCCGGGAGGCAATCAGTGCGGCTGAGCAGGCCGAGGCTGCCGCGACGGCCGCCGTGATTGCCGCCGCGAAAGCGGAGCCGGCGCCCGACGACGCGCCGCCGATCGGTGGACCGATCGGCGCACTCAGCGCGCGCGTCGCCGCGCTCGGCGGGGCGCTGGCCGAGGTCACGGTCGCGCAGGACGAGGCCGGCTGGACGGTCGCCGCCGGCGGGCGCCGACTCCATCTTTGCCCGACGCGCCGCGCGGCCGTCACGCTCGGCCGCCGCGAGGCGCGGGCCGCGGCCCCGTCGCGCCTCGTCGTGCGCCGGGCCGACGGGACGGCGGCCGAGACAGTCGAGTACGGTGCAGTGGCGTCGGTCCGGTAACGCGCCTCAGGCGGGCGCACTCAGGCCCGTACGACGTGCTGCGCGAGCGCCTCGAACTCGGCCTCGAAGGCCGCGACGAGGCGGTTCGGGTCGGCGACGTACGCCGCGTCGGCGCAGATGCCGACGCGGACCTCGCCGTTGTAGCTCAGGATGCTCAGGCCGAGGCCGATGTCGCCTGCCTGCGGCACCCAGAACATCAGCGACCGCACGGCCCCGCCGCCCATGTGGATCTCGGACGTCGGCCCGGGGACGTTGGTCATCACGATGGACGCCTTCTGGCTGAACATGTCCACGACCTGCGTGTGGAGCCACCGCGGCGCGCGCCCGATGGACTGCAGGATGAGAAAGACGAGGCCGGGCTGGGCCGAGCCCTTGAGCGCGTCCATGCGGCGCTTCACCTCGGCGAGGCGCTCGCCGGGGCTTTCGAGCGCGACGGGCAGCAGCAGGAACGCCAGCCCGAACGAGTTGCCCAGCTCGGACGCCCGGTCGAGCGGGCGCACGTTGACGGGCACGGCCGCGCGCACGCCGACACCCTCGACAGGCTCGCCGGCGTCGAGGAGGTAGCGCCGCAGACCACCCGTCGCGGCCGCCATCAGGACGTCGTTGATCTTGGTCCCGGACGCCTCGGCGACGCCGCGGACGCGCGCGAGCGGGAAGACGTGCGTCCACGCGGCCCGCTTGTCCGCCGAGGCGTCGCCCTTGAAGACGGTGTCCGAGTCCGGCCGCATCGCGAGCAGGCCGACGGCCGCCTTCGCGCCCGAGGCAGCGGCGGTGAGGCGCTCGGCGAGGTGGGCGGGCCGAAGGAGCAGGTCGCGCGTCTCGGCGAGCGCCCCGGAGAGCGTTGCGAGGGAGCGCTCGCGGACGGGCACGAGGGCCCGCTTCGGGCGCGATGCGGGCAGACTGTCCGTGCTGAACATCTCGTCGGCTGCGCTCAGCACGACGTGCATCAGCGCGATGCCGTCGCCGATGCAGTGGTGCAGGCGAACGACCGCGGCCGAGCCGACGGTGCCGTCGTCGTTGGTGACCTCGGGGACGTAGTGGACCGACCACGGCGAGCGCTCGAACGAGAGCGGCTCGGACATGAGGCGGCTCACGAGCGCCTGCAGCGCCTCGCGGTCGGCTGGCGCGGGCAGGTCGGCGTCGTGGAAGTGGTGGGCCGTGGCGTAGTCCGGCTCCGGGACCCACCGCGGGCTCGCGCTCGCGGCGCCCTCGACGCGCATCCGGAAGCGGTCGAACGGGACGATGCGCTCGTCCCAGAAGCGCTCGAAGTCTGCCCGCGGAATGCGGGCCCCGAAGCCGATGAGCCCGGTGATGGTCATCGGGTTGGTCAGGTCTTCCATCCGGACCCACGCGCTGTCGGGCGTGGACATCGGGAACGGCCGGGGCGGGGTCATGCGCGTCGGGTGTCGGGGCCGGAACGTACCGCGCACGCGGCGCGCGGTCTAGGCGCCCGGCTCGGTCGGCGGCGGGCGCTGGGAGTCCCCCGCGCGGAGGAGCGGGCGCCGGCCGAGGATCGTCGAGAGGACGAACGCCTCGCGGAGGGCCTCGGGCGAGCCGAGGCGCAGTCCACCCGGGCGGTGCGACGCCTCGGCGGGTGCGAGGCCGTGCGGGTCGTAGCCGGGCCGCACCGCGGGGCGCCGGTCGGCGTCGCGGGCCTGCGAAAACGTCGTCTCAGCGAGCGGGTTGTCCGCGCCGAACCCGTGGCGCTCGTGCTCGAAGTCCCGGCGCTCGTGGTCGAAGCCGCGCGTCTCGGCCTCGAAGCCGCGGTTCGACCGCGGTGCCTCGACCGACCGGAAGGCCGTCGCCGTCTCGGTCCGCGCCCGGTCCGCCGCGACGGCGGCGCGGTTCTCGGTGAACATCGCCGACTCGGGGAGGGCGGCGCGGCGGGCGAACTCGCGCCGCGCCTCGGGAACGACCGTCGGAGACGGGACGGGGCGGGGCGGCACCGCGGCGGTCTCCTCTTCGAGGCGCGCGAGCAGCTGCTCGAATGGCGTCGGGCCGGTCGTGTCGCGGACCCGCCGCGGCGGTGCGGGCGGTTTCGGCGCGGCCTCCTGACGGCGCGCGTGGCCCCTGAACTTGAGCGCCAGGTAGCCGGCGGCGATCAGGAACGGGACGAGGTCGCCGAGCGAGTCCATCGCAGAGTCCGGAGG
>DASWMO010000323.1:0-12223 GCA_036399715.1 Rubricoccaceae bacterium | reverse complement strand
TACCTCGGAATGGGCTTCGAGCCCGCGCTGGACCACTCCGCAGATGCGCCGGAGCGCTGGGCGGTCGTTCTGGCACGCATTCGGGACTGAGCGCGGTGTCAAATTCGGAAGGGGGGACGAGCCGGGGAACTTCGCTCACGGCCAAAGTCCAGGCGAGTTTGGTCTGGCTGTCGATTGCTCAGGTGGCCCGGCGCTTTTCGGGCCTCGCCATCACCGTGGTGCTGGCCCGCCTGCTCGCCCCAGCCGACTACGGCCTCATGGCGATGGCAACCGTTGCGCTGGGACTGCTCGCCAATGTCTCGGACATGGGGGTTGCAACGGCCCTCGTCCAGCGGGACCGGATTACGCCTGCCCTCACCTCGACAGCCTTCTGGGGGGGGCTTGGGCTCAGTACCCTCATCCTCGCCGGTGGGTGGCTCGCGAGTCCGCTGCTCGGTGCAGCCTTTCCAGACCCTCAGGCCGTAAGCGTGTTTCAGGCGCTCTTGATCTCTCTCCCCCTCTCCAGTCTCGGGCAGGTGCCAGATGCACTCCTCCAGCGTGAAATGCGCTTCAAGGCACTCAGCATAATCGAGTGGGTCTCGTCCATCCTCTCTGGAGGGCTTGGCGTCGCCTCGGCATACCTCGGGTACGGCGTGTGGGCGCTCGTCGTGCAGTCGCTGAGCTACGGCCTCTTCACGGCCGTCGCGAAGGCCAGCGTCGCCCGCTGGCATCCCGGCGTGACCTTCGATCGGACGCTGGCCCGCAGCCTGTTTACGTTCGGCGGGTTCGTCGTCGCGTCGATGCTCGTCAACCACGTCGCCGGGAGTGCGGACAACGCGATCATCGGCGCGCGTCTTGGCGCGACCGCGCTGGGCTACTACGCGATGGCCTACACGTTGGCCCTGATGCCGAGCGGGATCATCATCGGTCTGGTCGGCCGCGTGCTATTCCCGGTCCTGTCGAGCGTCAAGGACGACCCGCATCGGCTCGCCGAGGCGTACCTCCGCACGCTGCGGAGCCTCACGCTCCTCACGCTCCCGGCGATGGCAGCCGTTGCCGTGCTTGCCCCGGACATCGTCGCCCTGGTCTACGGGACCAAGTGGGCTCCGTCGGTCCCGCTGCTGCAGGTACTGTGCGTCGTCGGGGCCGCGCATGCGTGCAACCTCACCGGACTCGTCCTGTTCGCGGTCGGCAAGCCCCACCTGATGATGGCCTGGGGGACCGCCTCCGCGGTGTCCATGGTGGGAGGCTTCCTGGTCGGGTTGCACTGGGGCGTAATGGGCGTCGCGACGGCAAACGCCGTCATCACAATTTTCGTCGTGGGCGGGCCAACCGTGCATGTCAACCAGATTATTGGGGTAGGCGGCCGGACGTTTCTGCGGTCGTTGGCGCCCGGCTTGGCCGGTGCCCTGATCGTGGCACTGCTACTCGCCGGCAGCCGGTTGTGGATGCCAGCGCTGGAGGCCAGCCTGATCGTCCGCGTCGCCCTCGGCTGCGTCGCGGCCGGGCTCGGCTACGCAGGATTCCTTCTGGGATGGGGCCGCGCCAACGGCGTTCCGCTGCGCGGCATAATCCGGTGGAGCACGCAGGTATGACGAATCCACTGCGTGCGTCGGGATCGGCTGAGGACCGCCTGGACGGACTCCGCATCGCCATCGTCGCCGGGTACGTCGGCGAGGCGGGGGGCGCGGCTCGCGCGGCACTTCTGCTGGCCGAGCGCTTGGCCGGTCTCGGAGCCGAGGTAAGCCTGTTCGTTAGTTCGCTTCCACAGACGGGGGTGGCCGAACTCCTTGACTCCGCCGGGGTGCGGCTCATCCCGCCGTTTCGGCGGCTTCCCCAGCGGTTCTGGCTGACGCGGTACGGTGTCCCATCGTGGCGTACAGTACGAGCACTGGCAGTGGTCAGCCGTCGTACGCGATTCGATCTCGTGCTCTGCGTCGGCGTGGACCCGCTCTTACGTGCTGTCCTAGAGCAAAACGCGACGGCAGGTGCGCCGGTGTGTGCGTGGGAGACGACGGAGGCCCTTCCCATCTCCAACTTCGTCGATCCAGAAGCCACGGCATACGTTCGGCGAGTTCAGACTCTGGCCGTTCCATCGGCCACGATCGAAGCCAACGCGCGCTCGACGTACGGGTATGACGGGGCCGTGGTCAGGCTGCCATTCTGGGTCGATCCACCGGAGGCCGACAGTGCGGTACGGCATCACCCTCCCGTCCCGCATCGGCTCTTATTCGTCGGCCGCCTGTGTGAGGAGAAGGGCATCTTCGACCTCGTCGTCGCGTTCGGAGTCCTCCGCGCGGCACGGCCCGACGTTACCCTGGCGGTGGTCGGGGAGGGCTTTGCAGACGAGGTGCGGGCGCTCGCAGCTGAGACCGAGGGGATCCACCTCCTCGGACGGATTGCCAACGGTGCGATGGATGCGGTGTACGCCTCCGCCGATGCCGTCGTCTTGCCGTCACACCACGAGGGCTACCCGCTCACGCCGCTCGAAGCGTGTGCTCGGGGGCTTCCCGTTGTGCTCTCTCGCGTCGGGTCCGTCCCGGAGCTTTACGGAGGGCGGATGTGCGCCGAACTGACAGACGCGCGGGACCGGGCGGGACTTACAGACGCACTCGCCCGGATACTTCAGCCCGATCTGTACCAGGCACGGTCTGCTGATGCTCGACGTCTTTTCCAGGAGGTAAGTGCGCCAGAAGCGATCGACGGGTTCCTGCGTCAGATGGTCAGAGACACGTCCGTCGAGAGGGTGAAGCGGGTTGGCTAACCGAGCAAGCAGGTCCATCGTGTACGTTCAGTACGCCAACCCGGCGGCGTACCCGCCGGTGATGCACGGCGCGCGCATCCTCGCCGACGCCGGATGGGATGTCCGCATGCTCGGCGTCGAGATGGACGGGACGGAGACGCTCCGCGAGAAGCCCCACCCGAACGTGTCTGTGCGGCGGTTGCCGCTCGCGCCGGTCGGCTGGCAGCGCCGCGCGCAGTATGCCCGGTTTGCCGCGAGCGCGCTGCGCGAGATCGCACTGCGGCGGCCGACCTGGGTCTACGCCTCCGACCTGTTCAGCACGCCCATCGCCCTCGCAGCGCAGCGGCTCGGTCTTACCCGCGTCCTCTACCACGAGCACGACGCGCCAGGCGCGGTCGAGACGCGCCTCAGCCGAGCCGTCCTGCCAGCCCGACAGGCGCTCGCCCGTTCGGCCGACCTCTGCGTGATCCCGAACGCCGCTCGTGCGGCGGCCTTCGTTCGCGAGACGGGCCGGTCCGGCTCAGTCGAGTGCGTCTGGAACTGCCCGAGCCTCCAGGAAGTGATCTCGCCGCGTGCGCCGTTCGGAGACGCCCTGACGGTTTACTACCACGGATCGCTGAACGAGACGCGCCTCCCGATGGCCCTGCTCGACGCCCTCAGCCGCGTCCCGGCGTCGCTGACGCTGCGCGTCGTCGGGTACGAGACGATCGGAAGCAGAGGCTTTACGACGCGCTTCCTCGATTATGCCCGCCGCGTCGGCGTCGCAGACCGGGTGCACGTCGACGGGCCACTCGACCGTGCCGCGGTGATGGAGGCGTGCGGGACGGCCCACGTCGGGCTTGCGCTGATGCCGCTCGAAAGCCCGGACCTCAACATGTCTGCGATGGCCGGCGCGTCCAACAAGCCGTTCGACTACGCCTCGAACGGGCTCGCCTTGGTCGTGACCGACCTCCCAGACTGGCGGTCGCTCTTCGTCGACGCCGGGTGCGCGCTCGCAGTCGACCCGGCGGACCCGGCGAGCCTGGCGGCGGTGTTCGGACAGCTTGCCTCGGACCCCACCCGGGTGCGCCGGATGGGCGAAGCCGGCCGGGCGCGCGTCGCGTCAGAGTGGAACTATGAGGCGCAGTTCGCGCCCGTCCTCGCCGTGCTCTCCGCGCCCGGACGCGCATGACCGGTGCCGCCGACACCAGCCTTACCCGCTCCGCGACGCGGGACGCCGCTTCCGCGCCGGGCGCCGGGGCCCCCCCAGAAAGGAGCGGCTCCTCCCACGAGGCAGCCGTGCCGCGGCCGCGTCTGGCCATCGTCACGAGCCACCCGATCCAGTACAATGCGCCGTTGTTCCGCCTGCTCGCGGAACGCGGCCACCTCGACCTCCGGGTGTTCTACGGCTGGGAGGGGGCGTCCGGGGGCGGAGTCTATGACCGTGCCTTCGGCAAGGGGTTCACGTGGGACGTGCCTCTGATCGACGGGTACGCGCACGAGTTCGTCAGCAACCGCTCCTCGGACCCTGGCACGCACCACTTCGGCGGCCTGGACAGCCCCGACCTCGTGCCTCGCGTTCAGGCGTTCCGCCCCGACGCCGTGCTCGTCTACGGCTGGTCCTTCCGAAGCCACCTGCGCGTCCTGCGCGCCTTCCATGGCCGCACGCGCGTCCTTTTCCGGGGCGACTCGACGCTGCTCGACGAGACGGCGGGCCCGCGGCGCGTCGCCCGGCGGGTCGCGCTGCGATGGGTGTACCGCCACGTCGACACCGCCCTGTACGTTGGGACAAACAACAGGGCGTACTACAGGGCTCACGGCCTGCGAGACAGTCAGCTAGTCTGGATGCCGCACGCCGTCGACAACGACCGGTTCGCCGACCCGATGCATGAGGCTGCGGCTGTCGCGTGGCGCGGCGAGATGGGCATTCCACGCGCTGCACCCGTCATCGTCTCTGCGGGCAAGCTAGAACCGATTAAAGCGCCTGAGGTGCTCCTCAACGCCTTTGCCCGGCTGGACGATGGTCTCGGCGCGCACCTCGTCTTCGTCGGCTCCGGAGAGATGGAGGCTCGCCTGCGTGCAGATGCAGCCCGCTCGTCCGTTGGGGAGCGCGTCCACTTTGCGGGCTTTGCCAATCAGTCCCGGATGCCTGCGGCCTACCGTCTCGGAGACGTGTTCGTGCTGCCGAGCCGGAGCGAGACGTGGGGGTTGGCCACCAACGAGGCGATGGCCTGCGGACGGCCGGTGATCGTCTCGGACCGTGTAGGATGTGCGCCCGACCTCATCGTAGAGGGCGAGACCGGCTGGACGGTCCCAGCGGGCAACTCGGACCGCCTGCGGGGGGCTCTACACGACGCCCTCGCCGACGTGGAACGGCTGGCCCGGATGGGTCGGACCGCGCAGACGCGGATCGCCGAGTGGTCGCTGGCGGTTCAGGCCGCGGCCCTTGAGTCCGTCCTATCGTCGACTCCGGAGCACTCGGCATGACGAACGTCTCGCTGCGGTGCATCGCCGTCGCCACGGTTTCGGCCGGCGCCGTCCGTTCTCTCCTCCCCTGCACATCTCCCGTCGCCCGTCCATGCCACCCTCGGTGAGACGGGTTCTGCGGGTGGCCCTTCCTCAACAGGCTGCTGCCCGCGACGTGCGAGGCGGTGCCCCTCGCTCCATCGCAGCGAGCCCTCGCGCCGTGAACGCCCCGACGTTCGCCTGGCCGACCGTTCCTTCGCCTCGCCCCTGACCGTCCTCGTCGTCGGAATGTCCGGCTACACCAGCGTCGGCGAGAGCCTCGCCCGCGGCGCGCGTGACCTCGGTCACGACGCCACGTTCGTCGACGCAGCCGCCGCCTATGCTGCGCCGCGCTGGGTCCGTCGCCTGAACTGGCACCTGCGCGACCACCGCCCGCCGCGGCTGCGCCAGTTCGAGCGCGCCCTGCTCGCCCGCGCCGCCGAGATTCGCCCGGACCTCGTCGTCGCGACGGGCCAGATGCCGATCACCGCGCCGACGCTCGCCGCGCTCGCGCGCCTCGGCGCGCGCACGGTCAACGTCTCCACGGACGACCCGTGGAACCGCAACAGCCGCTCCCGGCGCTCGCTTGCCGCGCTCGCCGCCTACGACGCCGTGTTCACGCCCCGACGAGCCAACGTCGCGCAGATCGCGGCCCTCTCCGGACCAGCCGTCTACTACCTACCTTTCGCCTACGACCCGGTCCACTGCGTCGGGGCGCCGCTTACAGACAGCGAACGCGCTCGCTTCGCGTGCGATGTCGTTTTCGTCGGTGGGGCCGACTCGGACCGCGCCGCGCTGCTGCGGCCGCTCATCGAGTCTGACCTGAACGTGCACCTCTACGGGGCCAACTGGAGCCGCTTCGGGTGGGCCGCGATGGCCGACCGGGGCCCTACAACACCCGAGGACATTCGCAAGGCCACGCTCGGCGCGTCGGTCTCGCTCTGCCTCGTCCGGCGCGCCAACCGCGATGGGCACGTCATGCGGACGTTCGAGATCGCCGCGGCCGGCGTCTGCATGCTCGTCGAGTGGACCGACGAGCACGAAGCCCTCTTCGGACCGGACCGCGACACCGTCGCCTACTTCCGCGGCGACGACGACCTGCTGCCGCAGGCCCGGGCGCTCGTCGCACGGCCGGATGTGCAGCGGACGCTCGCCGCGCGCGTCGCCGCGTTGATGCGCCACGAGCCGCACCAGTACCGTGACCGGATGGCCGAGATCATCGACCGTGCTACCTGAGCTGGCCGCTCCGGTCCGCGTGGCTCTCGACCGTCCACGCGGCCGCGACGCCTGTACCTTGGCGGCCTGCCCGTACCGACCCCTGCCATGAACGATTCCTCTGCTTACCGAGAGGCGTCGCGCGCGCCCGGTCCATGGACGCTTTCCGGCGCGGCCGCTCCCCGGCGCTTCAAGTGGCTCCAGGCTGAGCAGTGGATCCTTCTCGTCATCACGGTCCTGCCCGCCGCACGCCCGCTCTTCGTCGAAGCCGGGACAATTCCGCTCGGTACGCGGATGCTTGCGGCGGTGCTGTGGATTCTGGCGCTTCTCCCTGCATGGCAATACCTCTCGACGCCTGCCGAACAGCGGCGGCCAATCCCGTTTCTGCCTGTCTTGGGCGTCCTGTACGGGCTCTACTACGCGCTGCCGGTCGCGCTCGACGCATTCTCGCTCAACTACGCCGTCTGGCTCAACCCTGAAAAAGATTACGGGCAGGCTGTCTTGGCCGAACTCCTCTGCTGGTCCGCCCTGTTGACGACCTACGGAGCCATCAATAAGTGGAAGTTCCGGCCCGTGTTCGAGAGGCTCGTCACCTTGAACCCTCCCGAAGACGTGTGGGCGCTCCGCCTCTTCTTCGTGGGGCTGCTCGGACGGCTTTTCCTCGCATTCGGGCCCGCTGCACAGCTGAATTCAATCGTGGGGTTCGTCAGTTCGCTCTCTACGTACGGGCTCGTCGTGCTGGTCGTGCGGTGGCGTCAGGGACGACTCAGAGGATTGCACCGGTTCATAGTTGCCGTAGGCGTGTTTGTGCTGGCCGTGGTCGAAATCGGAACAGGCTCGGTTGCAACGCTGGCGTTCCTGTTCACGACGACCGGTCTCGCTTACTGGGCCGCTTCGACGACGCGGTTGCGTCCGACCGCACTTGCCGCCCTCGTCTTCGGAATCGTGTTCGTCATCGTGCTCAAGGGCGTCACTGCGGAGTTTCGCCAAACCGCGTGGTATGGCGGCACCGACGTCACCATCGCCGAGCGGGCCGAACTGGCTGCCGGTCTGGTCGTGGGCACGTTGCAATCCGACGGTCTCGGGGGCTCCCTTTCAGTCGGTAGGGATGCGACTGCGAAGCGGTCCAGCAACTCCGACACGATGGCGGAGGTCATGCGGCGGACCCCTTCCGAGGTCCCGTTCTGGAACGGCGAGACGTACGCCACGCTCGTCACGTCCCTCATTCCGCGCATCCTCTGGCCCGATAAGCCGATCAAGAATCTCGGCCATGACTTCGGGGACCGCTACGGGTTTATTGGAGCAAAAGACTTTCAAACCTCGTTCAATTTTCCGTGGTTGGTCGAGGGATACGCCAACTTCGGCTGGACCGGCGTTCTCGCGGTCGGCCTCGTCGTCGGGTTCCTCACCGGTGCGATGGACCAGCACCTGAACGTGCCCGGTCAGAGCGCCTGGACGACCGCAGTGGGCATCGCCGTGCTGACCCCGCTGTTCAACATCGAGTCAGACTTCTCGCTGAAGTATGGGGGCCTTCCGCTCACCCTGCTCACGTTCTTGGCCGTGACGTGGTTTATCGCGTCCGCGCGCAAGCGGCCGCGCCTCTACACAGCCCCGCAGTGAAGGAGTCCGGGACGCGCGTCCTCCATGTCCTCCGGTCGACGGACCCGTCGCAGGGCGGGCTCGCACGGAGCGTTCCGGCACTCGTCGCCGCTCTGCAAGCCGAGAGTGTCGACGCCCGGATCGGGCTTCCCGGCGGTGCCGCGGAGGTCGTGCACGTCCACGGGCTGTGGCTGCCGCTGCACCACGGGGCCGCCCGCGCCGCTCGTCAGGCACATACCCCGCTCGTCGTCTCGATCCGAGGGATGCTTGAGCCGTGGGCGCTCGCACACCGACGGTGGAAAAAGCGCCTCGCGTGGCCGCTCTACCAGCGCCGAGACCTCCAGCAGGCGGCCGTACTCCACGCGACGAGCGTGGCCGAAGCGGGGGCCATCCGCGGCCGTGGCCTGACGTCGCCCATCGCCCTCATCCCGAACGGGGTCGAGGTGCCGGCCGTGCTGCCCGAGCGGGTCCGCTCGGCGACCCGGCGGGCGCTGTTCCTCGGGCGCCTGCACCCGATCAAGGGCCTCCCGATGCTCATCGAGGCGTGGCGCCGCGTCGGGCCGGTCGGCTGGGAACTCGTCCTCGCCGGACCCGACGAGGACGGCCACCGTGCCACCCTCGACGCGCAGGTTCACGCCGCCGGGCTCGGGGACGCGATCTCGTTTGCCGGACCGGTCGCCGACGCCGACAAGTGGGCGCTCTACCGCACCGCCGACGTGTTTGTCCTTCCGTCGCACACGGAAAACTTTGGTCTCGTCGTCGCGGAAGCGCTCGGCGCCGGCGTGCCGGTCCTGACGATGAAAGGGACACCCTGGTGCGAGCTCGAGACGCACCGCTGCGGCTGGTGGACCGACGTCTCGGTCGATGCACTCGCCGCTGCCCTCACTGAGGCGACGCTGAGCCCTCGCGCCGACCTCGACGCGATGGGCGCACGCGGTCACGCGCTCATCCTCGACCGCTACGGCTGGCCCGACGCTGCCCGCCAGATGAAGGCCGTCTACGAGTGGATCCTGGGGACGGGCTGCCGGCCGCCTTGCGTCCAGCTCTGACTCGCCCGCTACCCTTCCTATGTCCGACACTGCGGTAACGCTTCAGATCAACGTCGCACCGAGCGACTGGACGCACTGTGCGCATATCCTGGGCCACCAGATCCGAGTGTGGAGTGATCAGGTCGACGAAATCCTGCTCACGCTCGACCTGAAACGGAGCAAAGGCAGGTTCGCCGTGGACTGGGACCGGGGCGCGGTCGAATTGCAGAACCAGCTGGATACGCTCTCGCGCGAGAATGCGAAGGTCGTCGTTTCGCGTGTGGACTACTCGGACGAAGCCAAGCGGTTGGTCGCCAGGAAGTATTTCGACAGAGAGACTATTCCGAACAAGGACTACCGAGGAGGCCCGCTGTACTCGTACTACTACGGGATGTACTGCGCCAGCAACGACCTCGTCCTGCACTCGGACTCTGACATGCTGTACGGAGGCGCCAGCCAGACCTGGGTCTCGGAGGCCATCAACGTCCTCGACCGCGAGGCCTCGATCGTCTTCTGCAGCCCGCTCGCGGGGCCGCCCACCGCGAGCGGAGCGCTCACGACGCAGCTGTCGGCCCCGTGGCCCGGTATGCCGCACGCCCACCTGTTCTCGACGATGAGCACGCGCGTGTTCATGACCCGCCAATCGAGCCTGCTCGCTCGGATGGGGCTTCTGCCAATGCCGCTCCCGTCGCCGCGGAGCCTGGTGAAGGCCCTCTTGAACGGTAACCCGCTCGGCACCGCGCCCGAGAACGCGCTCAGCGCCCGAATGGAACAACGCGGCTTGTACCGGCTCGACTTTCTAGGGGCAGGACCTGGGATGTGGTCGGTGCATCCGCCGATGAGAACCGAGCAATTCTACACGTCGCTCCCCGAGATCGTCCGGCGGATTGAGGCGGGAGACATGCCCGATGCGCAGAGGGGAGCGTACGACCTCGACCCTGGTCTGCTAGCATGACCTCACCCGCTGGCCATCTATCTAACGACGTGAACGACCCGGTACGACAGAAGCTGTGTCTGCTGCCGCTGGACCTCAAGCGGTCGCCAGCCTCTGCCACGTAAACCTGCATAAAATGCCCCTCCCGATCTACGTCCTCGGCATCAACGCCTACCATGGCGACGTCTCTGCCGTCCTCCTCCGCGACGGGGCTGTCGTCGCCGCCCTAGAAGAGGAGCGGTTCCGCCGGATCAAGCACTACGCCGGCTTCCCGACCGAGAGCATCCAGCGGTGCCTCCAGATGGGCGGCATCACCGGGGCGGACGTGGCGCACGTCGCCATCTCCCGCGACCCCCGCGCGAACCTGCTCAAGAAGGCCGCCTTCGCCATCAAGAAGCGCCCGGACCTCCGCCTGATCCTCGACCGCGTCCAGAACGCCCGCAAGGTCCGCGACGTGACCGGCCCGCTCGCCGACGCCCTCGGCGTTCCGGCCGACCGGCTCCCCCCGGTGCACGGCGTCGAGCACCACCCGGCCCACCTCGCCTCGGCCTTCTTTGTCAGCCCTTTCGACGAGGCCGCCGTCTGCGCCATCGACGGGTTCGGCGACTTCGTTTCGACCTCGCTCGCCGCGGGCAAGGGCAACCGCATCGACGTGCTCGACCGGGTCTACTTCCCGCACTCGCTCGGGATGCTCTACACGGCCGTCACGCAGCACCTCGGCTTCCTCGGCTTCGGCGACGAGTTCAAGGTGATGGGCCTCGCCCCCTACGGCGAGCCGGCGTACGTCGACGAGGTTTCCCAACTCGTCACCCTCACCGACGACGGCCTCTTCGAGCTCAACCTGCCCTACTTCCGCCACTGGAGCGAGGGCGTCGAGATGGAATGGGACGAGGGCTACCCCACGATGGGGCTCGTCTACTCAGACAAGCTCGCCGACCTTCTCGGTCCGCCCCGCGACCCGAAGGCGCCCCTGGAGAAGCGCCACGAGGACATGGCCCGGTCCGTCCAGGCCGTCTACGAGCGGGCCGCGTTCCACATTCTCAACGGGCTCCACGAGCGGACGGGCCAGACGAACCTGACGCTCGCCGGCGGCTGCGCGATGAACAGCGTCGCCAACGGCAAAATTCGCCTCAATACGCCGTTCACCGAGGTCTACGTCCAGCCCGCCTCGGGCGACAACGGGACCGCCCTCGGGGCCGCCCTCTGGACGTGGCACCAGACGCTCGGCCACCCGCGCGCCTTCGAGATGACGCACGGCTACTGGGGCACGAGCTACCCGACGGGCACACTCACAGCCGGCCTCCCGGCCGACGACCCGGACTGGACCTACGCCGTCACCGAGTGCACGGGCGTCGACGAGACGTCCACGCGGACCGCCGCGCTCCTCGCCGAGGGCAACGTCGTCGGGTGGTTCCAGGGCCGGATGGAGTGGGGGAGCCGCGCCCTCGGCAACCGCTCGATCCTTGCCGACCCGCGGCGGACTGATATGCGCGACCTCATCAACACCAAGATCAAATTCCGCGAGCGGTTCCGCCCCTTCGCCCCCTCGATCCTCGAAGAGCGCCTGGACGACTACTTCGTCGGCGGCGCCGTGGACCCATTCATGCAGCAGGTCTACCCGATCCGCGAGGAGCGCCGCGCCGAGATTCCCGCCGTCACGCACGCCGACGGCTCGGGCCGCCTCCAGACCGTCTCCGCCCGCGACAACCCGCGCTACCACGCCCTCATCTCGGCCTTCGACGCGCTCACCGGCACGCCGATCGTGCTCAACACGTCGTTCAACGAGAACGAGCCCATCGTCGACACGCCCGCCCAGGCGCTCGACTGCTTCCTCCGCACGCGCATGGATGTCCTCGTCGTCAACGACACCATCGTTCACCGTCAACCCCGGTCCTGATGAGCCTTGCCACGTTTGCGTTCCTGATGCACCACCCGCTCGCTCAGCGGCATCGTGTCCGCGCGCTCGGGCGCTGGGTGGGCTGGCAGGTGCGCAGCCGAACGCTCGGGACGTCGATCGCGATTGATTTCGCCAATGACAGTCAGCTTTGGGTTGCTCCAGGAATGACCGGCGCGACGGGCAATCTCTACGCGGGCCTACACGAGTTTGAGGATATGGCGTTCGTCCTCCACGCCCTGCGCCCGACCGACCTCTTTGTCGACGTCGGGGCCAATGTCGGGTCGTACACAGTCCTTGCCGGAGCGGCTATCGGTGCCAGGTGTGAGAGCTTCGAGCCGGTCCCA
>DASWMO010000322.1:0-7803 GCA_036399715.1 Rubricoccaceae bacterium | reverse complement strand
AAGCTGAACGCGTCCTCGCCCGCGATGCCGATCTCGGCCGCGGCGAGGACGGCGTCCTGGTTGGCGGCGAGGAACGTGAACTCCCAGCCCTCGGCGCGGCGCGCGGCGATGGCGTCGGCGATCTGGACGCGCGTGTAGCGGCGGCTCGCGTTCTCGTGGCCGTCGGTGAGGATCGCCACGACGACCCGCTCGGGGCGCTGGGCAGCGGGCGTCTCGGCGATGCGCGCGTGGAGGCGGTAGAGCGCGTCCCCGACGGCGTCGTAGAGGGCCGTCGTGCCTCGGGGGACGTAGTCTGCCGGCGTCAGCGGCGGGACGCCGGCGAGGTCCGCCTGGCGGTGCGGCACCTCGACCTCGTGGTCGAACAGGACGAGCGACAGCCGGGCCGCGCCCGCGACGGCCTTCTGGGCGTCGAGGAAGACGTTGAAGCCGCCGATGGCGTCGGCGCGGAGAGGCTCCATCGAGCCGGAGCGGTCGAGGATGCAGACGAGTTCGGACGGGCCCGTAGGCGTGGGCTGGGACATGACGGGGCGGGAAGGAGAGCTGCAACGTAGGCGGCCGGCCCGCCGGCACCGGACGCCGCGCGTCCGGCGTCCCCGATTCTCTCGGCGGAACAGCCCGGCGCGCGCAGCCGTCCACGCGGTCCACTCTCCCTCCCGCCCCCGATGGACGACGACCTCACCGACGACGGCCTCCTCGCCGACGACCCCTTCGACGACCAGGACGGCACGATCTCGGATTCCGACGACCCGCTGGACCACATGGCCGAGAACTTCGGCCTCGACGCCGAGCCCGGCACCAAGGGCGTCAAGGCATCGGGCGCCGGCCTCTCGGGCGACATCGGCGGCCACACCGCCCGCAGTTCGAGCGACCCGGACACGTACCGCGACGCGCCGGACTCGGGCGCACGGACGGGCGGCGCAGGCGTCTGACACGTTTTTGCCCGCTCAGCGCGCCCCCGTTCCACACCGGACCGGGGGCGCGCTCCGTTAAACCGGGTGCCCGCCGGCCGTAACCCGCCGGGGCCGCTCGCGTACCGCGCCCCGTCCCCACCAGAAGTCCGATGACGACCGACCGCCACCGCCTCGACCCGACCGACCCCGACGCCGACCTCGACGGGCTGTCGAGCGACGAACTCGAAGACACCGTGTTCGGGCCGGACCCCGCGCGGCCACGCCGCCGGGCGGCCCGCCCGTCCGCTCCGCGGTCCACGCCGCGCGCGGCGCCGCGGCCGACCAAGTTCTGCCACGCGTGCGCCGAGCGCCTCGACGCGCGGGCCGAGCTCTGCCCGACGTGCGGCGTCCGCCAGCCCGGCCGGCGGCGCTCGTCCGACCGCGACCGCACGACGGCGGCTGTCCTCGCACTCGTGTCGCTGTTTCTTGGCGGCGTGATGCTGCACAAGTTCTACCTCGGCCGCACGGGCGCCGGCATCCTGTCGCTGCTGTTCTTCTGGACCGGCATTCCGTGGATCGCCAGCCTCGTCCACTTGGTCCGCTTCCTGACGATGGACGACGAGCAGTTCGAGGACCGCTACGCCTGATCCCTACAGGCTCGCGGCGGGTGGGGCGTCGGAGACGGACTGCGCCGTCGCCGCGTCGACCTCGCGGGCGGACGCGGCCCGCGACGCGGCCCCGACGCGGGCGTTCTTCTCAGCGTAGGCCACGATGCGGTCCGCGACATCGACGCCCGTCGCGCGCTCGATGCCCTCCAGTCCAGGCGACGAGTTGACCTCGAGCACGAGCGGCCCTCGGTCTGAGGGCAAGAGGTCCACGCCGGCGACGCGCAGCCCGAGCGTCTTGCACGCCATCACGGCCGTGCGGCGCTCGGCCGGCGAGATGCGGATGGCCTCGGCCGTCCCGCCGCGGTGCAGGTTGGAGCGGAACTCGCCTTCGGCGGCCTGCCGTCGCATCCCCGCCACGACGCGGTCGCCGACGACGAGCAGCCGCAGGTCCGCCCCACCAGCCTCGCGGACGAACTCCTGCACGATGAGGTGCGCCTTGAGGCCGCGGAAGGCCTGGATGACGCTCTCGGCCGCCTTGCGCGTCTCGCACAGGACCACGCCGACGCCCTGCGTCCCTTCGAGCAGCTTCACCACGACCGGCGGCCCGCCGACCGACCGCACCAGGTCGTCGGCGGCGTCGGCCTGATGGGCGAAGGCCGTGCGCGGGAGCGCGATGCCCTTGCGGGCCAGAAACTGGTGCGCCCGGAGCTTGTCGCGGCTGCGCGTGACGCCGACGGAATGCGCGAGCGACCACACGCCCATCGCCTCGAACTGGCGCACGATGGAGAGCCCGTAGCTCGTGATCGACGACCCGATGCGCGGGATGAGCACGTCCGGCGGCTCGATCCGCGCGCCCTCGTAATGCACCTCGGGGCCCGTCGCGGTGAGGTGGCCCGTGCAGCGCAGCGTGTCCAGCACGGTCACGGCGTGCCCGCGCGCCTCGGCCGCCTCGACGAGGCGGCGCGTCGAGTACAGGGCCGGGTTGCGGGAGAGGATCGCGACGCGCATAGGGTCGGGTTTGCCCGAGGGGCCATTGGGCAGGCCGGGAAGCTTACGGCCGCCGGGGGTCTCCGGACTCGTAGAGCGCCGCGGCGGCGTCGGCTGCACCGAGCAGGAACGACGCGCCGGGATCCACGACGACGCGCCCGGCCATCGCCTCGCGGCCGAGCAGCATCGGGAAGCGCATCTGGCGGCGGTCGGCGAGCCCGACCTCGACCGGCCACTCGGGCGCGTCCGACCGGACGCCGAGGCGCAGCGTCACGCCGACGACGAGGCGCGCGTCCTCGTGGCCCGACGACGACGTGACCGTCCGCTCGTCGACGAGTGGCGCCTCGCACACGACCGTCACGCGGCGGTGGCGGCGGAAGAACGGGTGCACGCTGAAGCGGACGTAGGGCGCGCCGCCGCGGGCGAACCGCTCGACGGAGTGCGCGTGGAGCGCGGACGTCGCCGCGCCCGTGTCCACCTTTGCGCGCACGGCCGGCAGCCCGATCTCGGGGAAGGCGACCCACTCGCGCCAGCCGACGGTAATGAGCGAGGCGGGGGCGGCCATCTGGGTACGAAATGGGGTCGGCGGCCGGGCGGTGGACTTCCTCCGCCCGCGGCCGCCGACACAAAGTAGAGGCCGCAGCTCCGCCCGTTACAGCTCGATCTCGACGCCCTGCTCCGGGATGATGACGTGAACGTCCGGGTAGGCCTCCTCGATCGCGTCGCGCATCCACTGCTTGGCCGACGTCTCGCCGTGGACGAGCACGACCGTCTCGGGGTCCATTCGCCCGACGAGGCCGACGAGGTCGTCGCGGTTGGCGTGGCCCGAGAAGCGGAACCGGTCCACGGTCGCACGGACCGGGATCGGGCCGTCGCCCTCGTCGAAGACCATGGACTCGCCCGCAGCGGCCGCCTGCTGGAGGCGGTCGCCCGGCGAGCCCTCCTTCGAGTAGCCGACAAAGAGGATCGCGTGGCGCGGGTCCGCAACGAGGCGGGCGGCGAGGTCGAAGCTCGGCGTCCGCTCGAAGAGCATGCCCGACGAGACGACGAAGATGCCAGCCTTGCCGATGGCCTCGTTCGTGCGCGCCGTCGAGCGCGGCAGGCGCTCCTGGTCCACGCCGAAGACCTCGAAGTCGGGGTCCAGGCGCGGGCTGGTCTCGCGCGTGCGGTCGTAGATCTCGGCGATGGCGCGCATCGAGCCGGCCGTGTAGACCGGCATGTCCTTCGGGATGGCCCCGCGCGTCTTGGCGCGGTCGATCATCGCGAGCACGTCCTG
Source organism: Rubricoccaceae bacterium (assembly GCA_036399715.1). Classification (GTDB taxonomy): domain Bacteria; phylum Bacteroidota; class Rhodothermia; order Rhodothermales; family Rubricoccaceae; genus DASVSE01. The sequence goes on along the minus strand of DASWMO010000322.1, from coordinate 4,042 downwards.
GCTGCGCCCGAGGGCGAAGACCGGGATGAGCGCGACGCCTCCCCTCGCGGCGACGGCGCCGAGCGTGTCGGCGAAGCGCCGCTCCTCGGCCTTGCGCGTCGTCGCGGCCGCGTCGGGGTCTGCGCCGAGCGTGGACTCGAGGATCAGCACGTCGACGGACTCGTCGGGGAATTCGGCGCCGGGCAGGATCGTCTGCGGCTGAACGGACGTGTCGGCGGTGTAGAACACGCGGCGGCGCTCGAGGATGCCGTCGGGCCCGACCTCGTCGCCGTCAAGCAGCAGGCCGACCGCACCGAGGACGTGGCTCGCGTGGTAGAACGTGCCGACGAGGTCGCCCTCGGCCTTGAGGCCCGCGAGGCGGAAGGGCGTGTCGAGCGTGTGCGTCTCGTAGACGTAGCTCAGCGCCTCGGCCGTCTCGACGTCGAAGACCGGCGCGGTCGTCGTGCTGCCCTCGCGCATGCGCCGCTTCTGGAGCCGCGCCGACGACGGCAGCAGCACCTCGGCGAGCATCGCGGTCGGGCGCGACATGTGGACGTGGGCGTGCGGGACCTCGCGCGTGAGGACCGGCAGCGACCCGAGGTGGTCGTGGTGCGCGTGCGTCACGACGATGTGGTCGACGGGGCGGGACTTGACGAGCTCGAACGGCGGGAGGGCGTCGTAGCCGTCCTTGTCCGGGTCCATTCCGGCGTCGAGGATCACGCCGGTGCCGCCGATCTCGATATAGTGGCACGAGGCGGCAATCTCGTGGGTGTCGCCGAGGGAGAGGTACTTCATCTTCTGTGGGGGAACGCACCGGAAGGGTAGCGCCTGGGGCAGGCCGCGTTTCTGCGTTTCCGGTTAGAAGGGAACGCGTGGCGCGTCGAACTTCGGTCGCGCCGCCGGCTCCTGTCCCCGTTCTCCTTCGCTCCTCCATGCCCGACGTCCGCCGCGCGCCCGACGCGCGCCGCGATCACTACCGCCCGGGCGGCGGATGCCGTACCCCGTGGACGGTCCCGTCGGGTGCCGTGGACCCGGCGCAAGCGGCGCGGTGGCTCGCCGGCCGTGCCTTCACCCGGCGCGCCGTCGTCGAGACGCCGCGCGTGCCGGTGGACACAACCGCTCTCGCGGCATCCGCTACTCGCGGCATCCGCTACTCGCGTGAAGGCGACGTGGCTCGGCCACGCGCCCGTCCTGCTTCAGGCGCCCGAGACGGCCAGGTCACGACGGATCCCACGTCACCGGCCGGTTGAACGGGACACGGAGGGCGGCCCGGGCCTCGGCCTGACCTGCCTCGACCCGCGAGCGCCACGCGGCCGCAGCCTGCTCGGCCTCGGTCGGTACGCGTGCGGGGACAGCAAGGGTCAGGAGATCCGAGACGCCCGGACGGGGCGCGCCGTCGCCGCCCGCGGGCAGCCGGCGCACACGGCTACGCACCGCGAGGGTCGGGACGAGACGGGCGGGCATCGCAGAATCGGACATGGCGAGGCAGGCGACAGATGGACCTTGTCGAAGATGGAAGATGACCACATCACCCTTATCAGTCAAGGTAAATTGTTCAGCATGCCTTTAACAAGTGCGATGGCCCATTCAGCGGGTTCGGTTTCTTCGCGCCATTGGTACGGCACCTGGGATTTCAGCCGTGCCGTGTGACACGGAGATGGCACGGCGCGGCCGGATCTTGCCCGGGCACTCCTCCAACACCCCGATGCTCGCCCGCGACCTCCCGCTGCTCGCCGCGCCTTTCGCCACCTCCGACGTCGAGTGGAAGCCCGGCGCCGTCACCCGTGACAAGTCCAAGGGCCTCGCGATGGCCTACCTCTCCAACCGCGCCGTCCAGGACCGCCTCGATGCCGTGTGCGGCCCCGCCGACTGGCGCAATGAGTACCGCCCCGGCCCCGACGGCGGCGTCGTGTGCGGTCTCTCGGTCTACGTCGAGCGGGACGGTCTGCCGCCCGAGTGGGTCACCAAGTGGGACGGCGCGGACAACACCGACGTCGAGGCCGTCAAGGGCGGCCTCTCGGGCTCGATGAAGCGCGCCGCCGTGATGTGGGGCATCGGCCGGAGCCTCTACAGCCTGCCCGCGCAGTGGGTGCGGCTCGACGAGCGCGGGCGCTTCGCGGAGCCGCCGCGTCTGCCCCGCGAGTACGCGAGCGCACGTTCGGCAGAAGCGCCGCGCCCGTCGTCGCGCCCGCCCGAGGCAGCATCTTCCGACACGCTGCGCACCGAGTCGCGTCCCGCTGCACGGCCTGACGCGACGCGTACCGACGCCCCGCGCTCCGAGCCGACGCGCGGCGAGGCGTCCCGCGGCGAGGCGATGCGGCCGTCGGGCCCGGCGGGCACGCGCCGGATCATCCGCCCCGCCGGCCGGCCGGCCGAGGGCGATGGCGGCGCGCCGCGGACCGAGCCAGGCTTCTGAGTGACGCGCCGGGGCATCCCGCCCCGGCGCTCACGTCCCGACGTGCTCGGCGAGGTCGTCGCGGCGGTTCTTCTGGCGCAACTTCCGCAGCGCCTTCTCTTTGATCTGGCGGACCCGCTCGCGGGTGAGGTCGAACTCCTGCCCGATCTCTTCGAGCGTCATCGGAATCTCGCGCCCGATGCCGAAGTAGAGCCGCGTCACCTCGGCCTCGCGCGGCAGCAGGCCCGCGAGCGCCCGCTCGATGTCCGCCTTGACGCTCTCCCCGATGAGCGTCTCGTCGGGCATGATCTCGCCCGGGGACTCGAGCACGTCCAGCAGCGAGTTGTCGTCGTCCTCGTTGAACGGCGCATCCATCGAGAGGTGGCGCGCCGTGTGCCGGAGCGCGTCGCGGACTTTCTCCGGCGCAATGTCGAGCTCGGCCGCGAGCTCGTCCACGTTCGGCGGGCGGTCGTGGAGCTGCGCGAGCCGCGCCGACGCGTTGCGGATCTTCGAGATCGTCCCGATGCGGTTCAGCGGCAGCCGCACGACGCGGCTCTGCTCGGCGAGCGCCTGCAGGATCGCCTGCCGGATCCACCACACGGCGTACGAGATGAACTTGAAGCCCCGCGTCTCGTCGAAGCGCTGCGCGGCTTTGATGAGCCCGTAGTTGCCCTCGTTGATGAGGTCGGCCAGCGTCAGGCCCTGGCCCTGGTATTTTTTGGCGACCGTGACGACGAAGCGCAGGTTGGCGCGCACGAGCTGGTGCAGCGCATCGCCGTCCCCGGCGCGGATGCGCTGGGCGAGGCGCACCTCGTCCTCGACCTTGAGGAGCGAAATCTGGCCGATCTCCAGCAGGTACTGGTCCAGCATGCGCTGGGTACGGGGGACGAACATGGCCTCAGAGGGAGGACCCGAACGGGCCGGTAGGCGAGGGACGGTCCTGAGCGGAATTCAGCGGCGCGGCGCTCGAAACCGCCCAGTTTACGTGAGGAATCCGCCCGCGGGTCCCGGGCGAAGCGGGCCTTCTGCGGTGCCCGTCCCGACGGCCGGGCGGAGGCGCGGGCCACCGATGACGCACGCGGGCGCTAGCTTCCAGCCCGCACTGCCCGCCCATGCCCCCCGACGCCGCGCTCCCCGACGCCCTCTGGCGGCTCGACTGCCGCGGCCGCGCGCTGGACTGCCGCCCGCAGCACCTCGGCGGGCCAGCGCACGTCGTCGGCGTGCTTAACGTCACGCCGGACTCGTTCTCGGACGGCGGGCGCTACACTAGCGTGCAGGCGGCCGTGGACCGAGCCGCTGAGATGGAGCGCGAGGGCGCGACGGTCGTCGACGTCGGCGGCGAGTCCACGCGGCCGGCCGGCGCGGCGTACGGGGCGGGGGCGGCCGTCGTGAGTGTGGACGAGGAGACGGACCGCGTCGTGCCGGTCGTCGAGGCGATTGCGCGGGCGCTTCCGCACCTGCTGATCTCCGTCGACACGTCCAAGGGGCCCGTCGCGCGGGCCGCGCTGCGGGCCGGCGCGCACCTCGTCAACGACGTTCGCGGCCTCCGCGGCGGGACGGCGACGGCGCAGGCCGCGGCCGACTACGGTGCGCCGCTCGTGGTGATGCACTCGGCCGGCGGCCCCGGCGCGATGCCCCACGAGGCACGAGCAGATGCGACGGGCGACA
>DASWMO010000321.1:0-26594 GCA_036399715.1 Rubricoccaceae bacterium | reverse complement strand
ACGGCCGCCCGCATCGCCTTCGTCGTCGCCGACGCGCCGCCGCACGCCGACCGCCTCCCAGCGACGCTCGCGGCGGTCCGCGAGGCGCGCGCGCGCGGCCTGCGCCTCTACCCGCTCGCCGCCTCCGGCGTCGACGCGACGGCCGAGCACCTTCTCCGGACGGCCGCCGCGCTCACCCAGGGCCGCTACCTCTGGCTGACCGACGACAGCGGCGTCGGCAACGCCCACGACGAGCCGAACGTGGCGTGCTACGAGGTCCAGACGGTGGACCAGCTCGTCGCGCGCGTCATCGAGTCCGAGCTGGCCGGGCGGCGCGTCGAGGCCGACCCGCAGGACGTGGTGCGAACGGTCGGCAACCCCGTCTCGGGCGTGTGCGCATCAGACGCGGTCTCGCAGCAGGGCCGCCCGCGGCGCTCGGCCGGCGGCCTCGGCTACGACTGACCGCTGCCGATCAGGCGTCGGCCGCCACGGGCGCCTCCGTGAGCCGGTGGTCGGGGTTGCGGACGAGCAGGACGGGCCCGGCGGGGAGCCGGCCCGCGCTCGCGGCTGCCCGGGAGGCCGCGAGGGCCTCGGCGAGCGCGTCGGGCCGGATCGGCTTCGGCACGTAGGTGTCCATCCCGGCGGCGAGACACGTGTCGCGGTCGCCCTCCATCGCGTTGGCGGTGAGGGCGACGATGAACGGCTGCACGGCGACGGTCTCTCGGATGCGGCGCGTGGCGGCGAGGCCATCGAGGACCGGCATCTGGACGTCCATCAGGACGACATCGTAGGGCGCATCGCCGGCCTCGGCTGCCAGAACGGCCGCGAGCGCCTCGGCGCCGTCACTCGCAACGTCGGCCTCAATGCCGAGGCGGGCGAGCAGGCGCAGCGCGACCTTCTGATTCACCGTGTTGTCCTCGGCGATCAGGACCCGCAGGGGAGCCTCGGCGGGGCCAGTCCCCTCGGCCGTCGGCGTGGCCGCGGGCACGACGGTCGGCTCACTGACGGCGCACAGGACGTCGGGAGCCCCGGCGCGGGCGAGCGCCGTCGCGAGCGTTCGGAGCAGCGTCGCGCGCTTGGTCGGCTTGGGGAGCCATGCGTCGAAGAGCTCGCGGGAGCCGTCGGGCCGCTCGGCGAGCGAGCTGAGCATGACGAGCACGCGCGGCGCGAAGGCTGTCTCCCGGAGGCGCTGGGCGAGCTCGACGCCGTCCATGCCCGGCATGTGGAAGTCCAGTACGGCCGCGTCGAACGGCTGCTCGGCGGCGCGAACGGCAGCGAGCGCATCGGGCCCGCCCCACGCGAGGACCACGTCGAGGCCGGCCGCGCGGAGTTGGAGGTCCACCATGCGCCGGTTGGTCGCGTTGTCGTCCACGACGAGGATGCGGCGGCCGGCGAGGAGCGCCTCGCCCGGCGGCGCGGGGACGTCGACCGCCTCGGCGGCGATGGCGAAGGCGAACGTCGAGCCGTGGCCGGGCGCGGGAGCGGGTGTGGACGCCGCCGTCAGGCGGCCGCCCATGAGCGCGACGAGGCGCGTCGAGATGGCGAGCCCGAGGCCCGTCCCGCCGTAGCGGCGCGTCGTCGAGGCGTCGGCCTGCGTGAAGGCGTCGAACAGCGTCGGCAGCGCGGCCTCGGAGATGCCGATGCCCGTGTCGCGGACGGAGAAGGCGACCCCGCCGGCCGTGGCCTCGACTGTCACGACGACCTCGCCGGAGGGTGTGAACTTGACCGCGTTCGAGAGGAGGTTGATGAGTACCTGCCGCACGCGCGTCACGTCGCCACGGACGGCGCGGGGCACGTCCGGGGCGACGTGGTACGCGAGGTCGACGCCTTGCTCGGTCGCGCGCGGGGTGACGAGGTCGAGCGCTTCTTCGACGACGCGGTGGATCTCGAACGGCTGCGCCTCCAGGTCCACCTTGCCGGCCTCGATCTTCGAAAAGTCCAGCACGTCGTTGATGATCGTCAGCAGGGTCTCGCCCGAGACGCGGATCGTCTCGACGAACTCGGCCTGCTCGGCGTCGAGGTCGGTTTCGAGGAGCAGGCCCGTCATGCCGATCACGCCGTTCATCGGCGTCCGGATCTCGTGGCTCATCGTCGCCAGAAACTCGGACTTGGCGCGGGCGGCGCCGAGCGCGTCCGTCCGGGCGATGTCGAGGGCGGCATTGGTCTCGGCCAGGCGCGCGAGGGTTGCCTCGGCACGGTCCTTCTCGTCGCGCAGCTCGGCCGTCCGGAGGTCGACCGCGTCGGCGAGCGTGCGGGCCTGCCGGCGGTACTCGCGCACGCGCCAGCGGTAGGTCCAGATGGACCCGCCCAGCAGCGCCAGCAGCACGCCGAGGACGAACGCGCCCGTCTGCCAGAACGGGGGCACGACCGTGAAGGAGAACGTCTCGGGGCGCGACCACGCGCCGTCGGAGCCGGCAGCGCGAACGGAAAACGTGTAGTTGCCCGGCGTCAGGTCCGGCAGCGTCGCCGTGCGGCCGTCGCCGGCGGGGCTCCAGTCGGCGGGCCGCTCGCCCGTGCGCGCGAGGGCATACTGGTAGCGGACGCCCTCGGGAGCGACCATCTCGATGCCGACGAACGAGACCGAGACGGTCGACTGGTCGTGCGGAACCTGGAAACCGACCGGCAGGCCGCGGGCATCCACGCGCGAGGCGACCTGGTGCCAGTCTGCGCCGTGACCGAGCGAAAAGCCCGTGATATGGACGCGCGGCACGCGGAGTGCCCGCGCCGCACGCGGGTCGTAGCGGACGAGGCCCGACGGCGTCCCGACCCAGAGCAGGCCCGACGCGTCCCACCGGAGCGCGCCGAGGTTGGACTCGACGGGCGTGAAGCCCCGGTCGGCGTCGTACACGATGACCGGCAGCGGCTGTCCGGCACGCGCCCGCGACGGGTCGAGCCGGAAGAGGCCGCGCGTCGTTCCAGCCCACAGGCGGCCGTCGGGCGCAGTCGCCAGTGCGTACAGCGTCGCGCCGTTGAGACGTGCCGGAAACGGGTGGAGTTCGGGGCCGCCGGCTGCGAAGCGGACGAGGCCGTGGTCCGAGAATCCGCCCCAGACCTCGCCGGTCGGAGCGAGCGTGAGGGCATTGACGACTTCGGCTCCGCGGCCCGTCTCAACCGGCATGAGGCGCCCGCGGCGCGCGTCGAAGCGGCTCACGCCGTTGTCGGCCGCGACCCACAGCGTCCCCGCACGGTCGAACAGGAGCGCATTGACGAGCGGCGCTGTGGGCCGGCCGGGAAGCGCGAACGCCTGAACGGAGCCGTCGGGTGCGACCCGCCCGAGGCCGGACGAGCCGGTCCACACGCTGCCGTCGGGGCCTTCGATGAGGGCGGCGATGGTTCCGGGCGGGAGGCCCTGGGCTACTCCGATGCGCCGCCCGTCGGGTGCGATGAGGCCGCGCTCGGTCCCGGTCCACAGCCGTCCGTTGCGGGCGGTGACCAGCGTCCGGACGCCCTCGCCGCTCGGAACGCGCGCGTCGCGGATGAAGCCTGCCGGTGTCTGGCGGTACAGCCCGGCGTCCGTCGCGACGGTGAGGGCGCCGGCATTGACGGCCGACGCCCAGACGTTTGCCGTCCCGAGGCCATCGGTGTCGTCGTAGAGCGCGAACGCCTCGTGGGCGACGCGCCACAGGCCGCGGATGCCGCCGCCGCCCCAGACCTCGCCCGACCGCCCGACGAGCAGCGTCGTCACGGGCGCGTCCGGCAGCCCGCTCTCGCGCCCGAACCGCGCCTCGACGGGGACGCCGCGGGCGCTGCCGTTGAAGCGCCAGACCACGCCAGCGCGCGTCCCGACCCAGACGCGCCCCCTCGTGTCGGCGAAGAGGCTGGACGTGGTGCCGGCGGAGTCCGCAGGCCTGGACCCGTGGAAGGTGACGCTGCCGTCGCGGACGCGGACGAGTCCGGACGGCGCCAGGCCCCAAACGCCGTCCGCGACGGCGGAGAGCGCCTTCAGCGTGATGCCGGCCGGGAGGGCGATGCGCGAGGCTCGCCCGTTCTCCATCTGGATGAGCCCACGCTGCGTCGCCACCCAGACGCTGCCGGCGCGCGCCGAGAGCGCGAGAACGGTCTCGCCCGGGAGCACGTCCGTCCGCACCTGCCCGACCTCGATCGAGAACAGGCGCCCGGCCCGGACCGCCCACATGCGCCGGCCGTCCGACGCGAGCGCCGTCACGCCGGCCGTCTCGACGGCGCCCGCCGGCCCCATTGCGACGGCGGCCTCGAAACGGCCGTGGCGGAAGACGGCGAGGCCGCTCTGCGTCGCGGCCCACAGCTCCCCGCCGGGACCGACCGCGAGCGCCGAGACGGCGTTGCCGGGCAGGCCGTCGGCGACCGTGAAGGTCTGAAACTCGGTCCCGTCGAAGCGGGCGACGCCGCCGTGCGTGCCGGCCCACACGTAGCCGCCCGGGTCCACGGCGACGGCCGAGACCTGCATCTGCGGGAGCCCCTCGGCGAGGCCGTAGCGGCTCACGGGGAGCTGTTGCGAGCGCGCGGCCGGCACGGCGAGCGTGCAGGCGACAGCGAAAACGAGGGTACGGGCGGCAACGGTCATGGCCAGAGCATCGGCTGGTCCGGATGCCGTCTAAACCCGGCGCCCAAACGTCCGAAGCGCCGGCTCGGTCACGCCTCGACCCGCCGCGGCGCCTTGCCGGGCCACACGCAGAGGTCGTAGACGGGGCACCGGTCGCAGGCGGGGGCGCGCCAGAAGCAGCACTTCTGCCCGTGCAGCATCAGCGCCTCGTGGTCGTCATAGACCGTCTGCGCGTCCCACTCGGGCGGCAACAGGGCTGCGAGCGCGTCGTGGCTCGGCCCGACCGCCATCGCCGCCGGGATGAGCCCGAGGCGCTGCGCCACGCGGTGGTGATGGCTGTCCACGGGCAGGGCGGCGACGCGGAGGCGCGAAAAGAGCAGCACGGCCGCGCTCGTCTTCGGTCCGACGCCGGGGAACGCCTGGAGCCAGCGCCGCGCGGCGAGCGCATCCCAGCCGGCGAGAAAGTCCAGCGTCAGCGCCCCGCCCGCCTCGGGGGCGTCCGAGATCGCCCGCAGGACGGCCTGGACGCGCGGCGCCTTCTGCTCGGGCCACGTGCACGGCGCGACGGCCGTCTGAACGTCGGCGAGATCGGCGTCGCGGACGTCCTCCCACATCGGGAAGCGCTCGCGGAGCCGGACGTAAGCGCGGTGCGAGTCGGCGTTCTTAGTCCGGTGCGAGAGCAAGGCAGAGACGAGTTCGCTCAGCGGGTCTTTAGACGAGAAGAACGGGATCGGGCAGCCGTACGCCGCGCAGAGGCGGTGGTGGACGGCGAGCGCCTTGTCGCGGAGGTCGTCGGTCATGCGCGCTCCGACGACGGGCCGCGCGCGTAGGTCCGAGCCGGCTAGATTTCCGGCTCCCCTCCCTCGGTGCCATGTCCGACCTGCCCGTCACCGTCCGCCGCGTGCCCGCGGCCACCGTCCATCCGCTGCGGACGCGCGTGCTTCGGCCGGACTGGCCCCCGGGCCGCCTGCTCACCCTCGACGCCGACTCCGAGGCGATCCACGTCGCGGCCGAGTTCGACGGCGAGATCGTCGGCGTGGCGACGGTCTACCCCGAGGCGCCGGACGAACGGGCCCGCGGACCGATCCCCGAGGAGGCGTTTGCGCCCGGCGCGGCGTGGCAGCTCCGCGGGATGGCGACCGCGGCCGCGGCTCAGGGGCAGGGCATCGGCACCCTCGTTCTCGCCGCCGCCGTCGAGGCGGTCCGTGACGGGGGCGGGCGCATGCTGTGGTGCCACGCGCGCGTCGCGGCCGTGCCGTTCTACGAGCGCGCTGGGCTCGTCGCTGTCACCGACATCTTCGAGATCGGCGACATCGGGCCGCACGTCGTGATGTGGCGGAGGGTGGGCGACAGCGGCGGACTCGGCACCGGGTGAGCCCGTTCGGGGCGTGACGGCGCACGGTGGAGACGCACCGGCCCGCTCGGGGCCATTCCACGCCACTCCCGTTCTGCCATGCTCCGACTCGCGTTCCTCGCCGCGGCCTGCACGCTCGCCCTCCCCCCCGCCACGGCCCAGACCCCTACGCGCACCTTCACCAGTTCGCGCGCGGAAATCGCCGGCCGGTTCGGCAATGCCGTCGACGGCGTCCCTGACGTCAACGGCGACGGCCGCGGCGACCTCCTGATCGGCGCGCCCGACGAAGACGGCGGCGACGTGAACTCGGGCCGCGTCCACGTCTACCTCGGCTCGACGGGCACGCTCCTCCGGACGATCCCGAGCCCGTCTCCGGAGTTCCTCGGGGCCTTCGGCCGAGCCGTCGCCGGAATCCCCGACGTCAACGGCGACGGCCGCGGTGACTTGATCATCGGCGCGCCCCAAGAAAGCGGTGGGCCGTCCGACGCGGGCCTGGTCTTCGTGTTCTCGGGCTCGACGGGTGCCCTCCTGCAGACGCTCACGAGCCCGTTCGCCTCGGCCGGCGGCAACTTCGGCAGCGCCGTCGACGCGGTTCCAGACGCCAGCGGCGACGGCGTCTGGGACATCGTCGTGGGCGCACCGGGCGAGGACGGAGGGGCCGGGGTAGCCTACCTCTTCTCGGGCGCGTCGGGCCTGCTGCTCCGGACGCTGAGGTCACCGGGCGAGGTGCCGTTCGGGAGCTTCGGGGCCTCCGTCGGAGGCGTCCCCGACGCGACGGGCGACGGGCGCGGCGACGTCGTCGTGGGTGCGTCCCGCGAAACGGGTCCGCTCGACGAATCGGGTCAGATCCACCTCTTCTCCGGTGCGACGGGCCTGCTCGTCCGCACGATCGTCAGCCCGTCGCCTGAGATCAGCGGCGGCTTCGGGAACAGCGTCTCGGGCGTCGCTGACGCGAACGGCGACGGCCGCGGCGATCTGCTTGTCGGCGCGTCCGAGGAGGACGGCGGCGCACTCGATTCAGGCCGCGCCTACCTCATCTCGGGTGCGACCGGCGTGGTCCTCCGGACCCTCCTCTCGCCCGCTCCGGCCAACGAGGGCGAGTTCGGGAGCAGCGTCGACGGCGTCCCGGACACCGATGGCGACGGCCGCGGCGACCTCGTCGTCGGAGCATACGCCGAGAACGCTGGTGCGGGCGCAGCCTACCTGTTCTCGGGGGGCACGGGCACGCTCATCCGTGCCCTGACGAGCCCATCGCCCGAGCCGGGGTCGATTGTCGGGTTCGGGAGCAACGTGGCAGGCGTGGAGGACGCCACCGGCGACGGCCGCGGAGACCTCCTCATCGGCGCGCCCGAAGAGGACGGCGGGCTGGTCGGTGCGGGCCGGGCATACCTCTACACGACCCAGACCCGCACCGTGACCCTCGCCGGGCCCGAGGGCTGGCGGCTGCTCGCCGTCCCGCTCGCGACGGGCATGGCCGACCTGCTCGCCGAGCCATGGACGCAGGGCTCGGCCGGGGCCGACGTCTCCGACGGCGACCCGAACGTGTTCGGCTACACCGAGGCGCTCGCGGGCGCACGCGCTGTCGGGTACCTGCCCCTGCCCGATCTCCGCACGCCAGACCTCGCCGGTCAGGGGCGAGCCGTCTATATGTTCACCGACGACGACCTCATCACAGCCGGCGTGCAGGGCGGCTTCCCCAAGACGCTCGCAGTCTCCGGGCACACGCGGGCCGAACGGCCCGTCGCCTTCCCCGTCTCCTTTACGCCGACGGGCAGCGTCCAGGAGGACGGCTGGACGCTGGCCGGCAACCCCTTCGACCTAGGGCTCGACTGGGACGCGGCCGGCTGGACAAAGGTCAACGTCGACAATACGCTCTACGTCTGGGACCGAACGGCGGGCGTCTTCCGGACGTGGAACGGCACGACGGGCAGCCTCGGCGACGGCATCGTCGCCGAGTTCCAGGGCTTCTGGGTCAAGGCCAACGCCGCCGCGCCCCGTCTGGTCGCCCCGGCAGCGGCCGCGGTGAGCACGCCCCCGCCGACGACGCCGCTCGGGCCGAACCTCGGCCTTCGCCTCGCCGGCACGCTCGGCGGTCAGCCCGTCGAGGACGCCGCATTTGTCTCGTTCGTCCCCGGCGCAGCCGACGCTCTCGACCCGTTCGACGCGTACGAGCTGGCCCCGTTCTCGGACACCTACGCCGCGCTCTACGCCGAAGGCCCCGGCGCGCTGCTCGACGTCGAGGCGCGGGGTGCGCTCGCCGGGCCGGCCGTGTTCACCCTCGGCGCGGCGGCCGTCGCGGCGGGTCAGGCCGCAGGCGGCACGTTCACGCTGTCGTGGCCTGACCTCGCTAGCGTGCCCGCCGCGTGGACGCTGACGCTGACCGACCTCGCGTCGGGGACGGCGGTCGACCTGCGCCGGCAGCCGAACTACACGTTTACGCTCGCCGCCGGCCTCGCGCCCGAGCGTGTGTTGTCCAGCTCAGTGATGACGCCGCCGGTCCCGACGCCGCTCGCGTTCGCCTCGTCGGACGGATTCGCGCCGCCGGCGCGGTTCCTGCTCCGCGTCGAGGACGCCGCCGTCGCGGGTGAGCCAGGCGCGGGGTCCGCACTCGCTCTCGACGCGTTCCCCAACCCGACGGCGGGCGCGTCGCGCGTCGCATTCAGCCTCCCGGCGGCGTCCGACGTGCGCGTGGCCGTCCTCGACGCGCTCGGCCGTGAGGTCGCGGTCCTCGCCGATGGCGCACGTCCAGCCGGCCGTCACGACGTTGTCGTCGCTGCGGGTCGTCTCGCGCCGGGCGTGTACGTCGTCCGCCTGACGGCGGGTGCCGTGGCGATAGTCCGGCGTTTGACGGTCGTCCGGTGAGAGCGCACCAGACGCTGCGGGTCGGGATCGTGCATCGGGCCCACCTCCTGCTGGCTGCGGGCGCGCTGTGGTCCACGGCCGCCGGGGCGCAGGTCGGCTTCCCGACGGCCCCCGGCCCCCCGTCGGGTCCGCCCGGCTTCCCCGGCTTCCCCGGCCTGCCCGGCCTGCCCGGCCTGCCCGGAGGCCCGCCCCCCTTCCCGACGAATCCGCTCCCGCCGAGCGGCCCACCGGGCTACCCCGGCACGCCGGGCGGGCCGGGCGGGCCTCCGGGCTTCCCAGGTACGCCTAGCGGGCCATCAGATCCGCCAGGTTTTCCGGACGTGCCCGGCGGCCCCGGCGGGCCTCCCGGTTTCCCGACCGCTCCTGCCGGGGTCCCGGTCGACGGCGGGCTCACCCTTCTCGCCGCTGCCGGGGCGGCGTACGCGGCGCGGAGACTCCGGCGGCGAGACGCGGGGTGACCGCCGGGGTGGACGCGCTGCCGTACCCATCTGCGGAGGTAGATTCACGCGCTCTCCCCATGCCCGCCCCTGATGACCATCCCGTCGCTCGTCCTCCGCCAGCTCTACACCAACGGCTCGCTCACGCCCTCAGCCGACGGAGTCGCGTTCAGCCTCAAGAACCGCCTCATGGACACGCGGCTGACGGGCCTCGCGAGCGTGTCGGTCGACGGGACTGAGGTCGAGGGGGATCAGATCACGCTCGACCTCGGGGACGGCGAGTCCGTCCGCGCCTCGGACGTGTCGGCGGCGAGCCCGGTCGACTTTCCGATCGCGCGCGTCGTGACGGTCCACGTGCCGGGCATCGCCGCCGGCGAGGGCGTCCACGAGATCTGCCTCCGATTCGAGATCGACGGCATGGGCGCGATGGAGTTCGACGTCAAAGACTCCATCCAGGCCGCGCACCCGGAGATCGTCCGAGTCCCTCGGGACCCGGCGGATGACTACTCCGAGGCCGCGGTGCAGGCGCGGCAGGCGTTCGCCGAGCAGTACTCGGGCGAGACGTTCACGCACCTGAAGCAGTACTCCTTCGACCCGCACACGCTCGGCGGCAACATCGAGGCGTTCACGGGCGTCGCGCAGATCCCGATCGGAATCGCAGGCCCGCTCACGGTCAACGGCGAGCATGCCAAGGGCGACTTCATCATCCCGATGGCGACGACCGAGGGCACGCTCGTCGCGAGCTACAACCGCGGGATGAAGGTCCTCAACCTCTCCGGCGGCGTCACGTGCACGGTCTCGGACGACCAGATGCAGCGCGCGCCGGTCTTCATCTTCGAGACCGCCCGCGAGGCGCGCGACTTCCGGACGTGGCTCGACGAGAACATCGACGAGATCCGGACGCGCGCCGAGTCGACGACGTCGGTCGGCAAGCTCCTGAGCATCGACACCTACCTCTCGAACCACTTCGCCTTCTGCCGCTTCAACTTCTCGACCGGCGACGCGGCGGGTCAGAACATGGTCGGCCGGGCGACCTTCGCGGCGTGCTCGTGGATCCTCGACACGCATACTGAGATCCGGCGCTTCTACCTCGAGTCCAACTTCGCGACCGACAAGAAGGCGTCGATGGTCAACATCATGCGCACGCGCGGCAAGCGCGTCACGGCCGAGTGCCACATCAAGGGCGACGTGCTGCGGCAGACGATGCGCGTCGAGCCGGCCGGGCTGGCGTACCACTGGGGCGTCGCGGCGGGCATCGGGTCCCTCCTCTCGGGCGCCAACAACAACGGCCTCCACTCGCCCAACGGCATCACGGCGATGTTTATCGCGACCGGGCAGGACGTGGCCAACGTCTCCGAGTCGTCGGCCGCGATCCTCTACGTCGAGCACACGAAGGACGACAACCTGTTCATGTCGATCACGATCCCGAGCCTCATCATCGCCACGCACGGCGGCGGGACGGGCTTGGCGACGCAGAACGAGTGCCTCCGGATGCTCGGCTGCGCGGGCCGCGACAAGGCCAAGAAGCTCGCCGAGATCATCGCGGGCGTCGTCCTCGCTGGCGAGATCTCGCTCGGATCGGCGATCTCGTCCAACGACTGGGTGTCCAGCCACGAGAAGTTCGGCCGCAACCGGTAGCCGGCACGCCGCAACCACCCGCGGCGCGGGACGTGCACCCGCCATGCCCGACCCGGTTCTCCTGTTCCACGGCCTCGGCCGCCGCGCGGCCTCGATGGGGCCGATGGCCCGCGCGCTCGCCGCGGCGGGCTACGCCACGACCGCCGTGGCGTACCCGTCGACGGGCTTCGGCCTCGCAGACCTCGTCGCTGGTCATGTTGCGCCGGCCGTCGACCGACTCCTCGACGGCGGCGCCGAGCGGGTCCACTTTGTGACGCACTCGCTCGGCGGCGTGCTCGTGCGCGCCTTCGCCGCCGAGCGCGTCGACGCCGGGCAAGGGCTGCCGGCCGGCTCGCGGGCCGTCTTTCTCGCCCCGCCCCACGGCGGCAGCGAGGTCGCCGACGCGCTCCACACGGTCCGGCCCGCACGGGCCGCCCTCGGCCCCGCCCTCTCCGAGCTCACGACGGCGGCCGCTGTGCACGGCCCGATCCGCGGCATCGAGGCGGGCATCGTCGCCGGGACGCGTCGCCTCGTCCCGTTCGGGCGCGCGTTCGCGGCCCAGAACGACGGCCTCGTCTCGGTCCAGAGTGCCTTCGCCGCCGGCGGCGAAGCGGACACAGCCGTCGTCGCGCGGACGCACGCGCTCATCATGCGCGCGCCGGACGTCATCGCGCTCACGCTCCGCTTTCTGGAGACGGGGCGGTTCCGGGCGTAACGGCCTGCCCCGACGGGGCCTCCGGACCCCGGCGCAGACCGCCGCCGTACTTTCCGCACGCGCTTCCAACCGGACCTCCATGACCGACCTTCACGCGTCCCTGATCGGCTGGGGCCACTACGTCCCGGACCGCGTCGTGACCAACGACGAACTGTCGCTGCTCGTCGACACGAGCGACGAGTGGATCCAGAGCCGGTCGGGCATCCGCGAGCGTCACTTCGCCGACGCGAGCCAGGCCACCTCCGACCTGTGCGTCGAGGCCGCGACGCGCGCGATTGCCCGAGCCGGAATCGACCCGGTGGAGATCGACCTCGTCCTCGTCGCCACGTCGAGCCCGGACTACCTCACGCCGCCCGTCTCGAGCCAGGTCCAGCACCGCGTCGGCGCGAGCAGGGCCGGCGCGATGACGCTCATGGTCGGCTGCACGGGCTTCGTGTACGGCCTCGTGACGGCCGAGCAGTTTATCCGGACCGGCGCCTACCGCACGATTCTGCTCGTCGGGGCCGAGGTGATCTCGAAGAACCTCGACATGACCGACCGCAACACGTGCGTCCTCTTCGGCGACGGCGCCGGGGCGGTCGTGCTGCGGGCGTCGGCGGAGCCGTGCGGCGTGCTCGGGTTCGAGCTCGGCTCGGACGGCTCGGCCTTCGAGGCCATCATCGCGCCGTGCCCGGGCACGCGCATCCCGGTCTCCCAGGAGGCCGTCGACGAGCGCCTGCACTACATCCGGATGGACGGCCGAGCGGTCTTCAAGTTTGCCACGCGCACGATGGTCGAGTCGGTCCGGCGCGTGCTCGGCGAGGCCGGCCTCGGCATGGCCGACGTGGACCTGCTCATCCCGCACCAGGCCAACGCGCGCATCATCGAGTACGCGGCCGATCAGCTTGGCGTCCCGGCTGAGAAGGTGGTGATGAACGTCGAGCGCTTCGGCAACACGTCGGCGGCGTCGATCCCGATCGCACTCTCCGAGGCCCTCGACGCGGGGCGGGCCAAGGCCGGCGACACGCTAGCGCTCGTCGGCTTCGGGGCGGGCCTGACGTGGGCCGCGTGCGCGTTCGCGCTCGGCTCGCTCCGTGCCGAGGCGCCGGCGGACGCCGTCCCCGCACACCGCTCCGCGGGCGACGGCAGCATCGTCGAGGGCCTCATCGCCTGAAGCGGGCGCGCTGGCAGGCCTGGACGCTGCGGCCTAGAGCCGCTCGACTTCGTGGGCGCGCACGACCAGCGCGTCCTGAGCGAACCGGCGCTCGAGCGTCTCCCGGAACGACCTCCACCACGCCCGGTCGAGGGTGTCCGCCATGACCTCGTAGACGACCACGTCGTCCTGCGTCGCTCGGTCGGCATCGGGGCCCCACAGGCCCACTGCGGGCGCACGCGAGTACGCGGTGAGGCCCCCAAACCTGCGGGTCAGTTCGTCGCGGACGCTGTCGTAGTGGGCAGCCGGGAATGGCTGGCCGTCGTTGTCGGCCAGCGGAAGGAGGAGTTGGACGAGGTACATGGTCATCCGCGCGGCGGCTCGGCTCCGGGCGACAGACGGCCGGCGAGCCGGATCGCATCGACTGGGGCGTGGCCGTGGATGTCGTTGTCGAAGTAGACGTACACGTCCCGCAGTCCGTGGCCTGCGGCCTGGCGTTCCGCGACGGTGCCAGAGGCCTCTCCCCCGTTGTGCCACCCGTGGACTTTCTGCGCCCAGGCGTCCAACTGTGGATCGGTGTAGCCGCTCGCGTAGAGTTGTTCGGCCCCGTGGAGCCGGACGTAGACGAAGTCCGCCGTCAGGTCCTCGGCGTACGGCCACGTCCCCGCCGTGTCGGCAAAGACGAGGGCCGCGCCGTGGTCCTTCAGGAGACCGAGAAACGCGGCCGTGAAGAAGCTCGGGTGTCGGACCTCGAAGGCGTGCCGGATCGGGCCATCGTGCTCGGCCTGCGTCCAGCTCTGACCAGCGACCCGGTCGTCGTGCCGGGCTGCGAGGGCTGCGGCCTCTGCCGTGTTTTCCGGGAGGAGGTCGAGAAAGCGGGCGACCCGGTCGTAGTCGAAGGCGAGGTTCGGGGGAAACTGCCAGAGGACGGGCCCGAGCTTCTCTGCGAGCCGGAGGACGCCCGAGGCGAAGAAGTTGGCGAGGGGCCCCTCGACCTCGTTGAGTTTCTTCATGTGGGTGATGAACCGGCCGCCCTTGACGGCGAACTCGAAGCCGGGCGGGGTCTCCTCGTACCACTTCCGGAAGCTCGCCGGGCGCTGGAGCGAGTAGAACGTGCCGTTGATCTCGACCGAGTTCATCTGGCGGCTGGCGTACTCCAGCTCTCGCCGCTGGACGAGCCCGGCCGGGTAGAAGCCACCGCGCCAGTGGCGGTACGTCCAGCCCGAGACTCCGATGCGAACCGCTGCCATGATGACGTGAACCCGGCTGTGGGTGGGCCCGTTCGAACGGCTCCCCGCCGCCCCCATGTTCCACCGCCGATGGCTCGGTGCAGTCTTGCCCCGGACCGTCACGGGTCACCGCTACGACTGCCATGACGAAGACCGATCCCCTCGCAGAGTACCGCGAGAAGCGCGAGTTCGACGTGTCCCCAGAGCCCTCGGGCCGGGAGTCGGACCAGGGCGGGCCGGCCCCGCGGTTCGTCGTCCAGAAGCACGACGCGAGCACGCTCCACTACGACGTACGCCTGGAGGTCGGCGGGGTGCTGAAGTCGTGGGCTGTTCGGAAGGGGCCGTCTACGGACCCGCGGGAAAAGCGGCTCGCCGTGCCGGTCGAGGACCACCCGCTCGCCTACGCCAGCTTTGAGGGCGTCATCCCGTCGGGCTACGGGGCCGGGGCCGTCATCGTGTGGGACCGGGGGACCTACCGCAACCTCCGCGAAGACTGCTCGATGGAGGAGGCCATCGCCGAGGGGAAGGTCTCGGTCTGGCTCGACGGCGAGAAGCTCCGCGGCGGCTACACCCTCATCAGAATGAAGGGACGCGGGGGCTGGCTCCTCGTCAAGCAGACCGACGGGGAGGCCGCCCCCGAGCGCGACATCACGGAGAACGCGCCGGCATCCGTCGTCAGCGGGCGGACTGTCGAGGACGTCGGAGGGGCACTCGCTCCACGACAGGAGAAGACGGAGGCCTCGAAGAAACGGGCCGCCGCGTCTGGCACGAAGGCGGTGGCCCGCAGACGCGAGAACGCGGCCGACGGGGGGCCACCACGGCGGGTCCGCGTCGGCCGTCATACCGTCGAGGTGACGAACCCGGACCGCGTGCTCTTTCCCGACATCGGCCTCACGAAGGGCGACCTCGCCGACTACTACCATCGGATCGCGGACCGGATGCTCCCTTACCTCCGCGGCCGCCCGCTGACGCTCATCCGCCACCCCGAGGGGATCGGCGGGGAGGGGTTCGTCCAGCAGCACGCCCCAGCCTACTACCCGGAGTGGGTCGTCCGCGCAGACGTGGAGAAGGAGGCCGGCGGGAGTGTCACCCACGTCGTCGCCGACAACGCGGCGACGCTGATCTATCTCGCCAACCAGTCCGTGGTCACCCCGCACGCGTGGCTCAGCCGTGTCGACCGCCCGCGTCACCCCGACCGGATGACGCTCGACCTCGACCCGCCGGGCCACGGCGACGGGAGCGGGGCAGGCTTCGAGGCGGTCCGCTTCGCCGCCCGGGCCGTGCGCGACCTCCTGGTCGAGGTCGGCTTGCCCGCCTTCCTCATGGCGACGGGGTCGAGCGGGCTCCACGTCGTGATCCCACTCGACCGCACCGCCGACTTCGACACCGTCCGCGCCCTTGCGCGCGACCTCTCCGCCGAGCTCGCCCGCCGGCACCCCGACGCGCTCACGGCCGAGCAGCGAAAGGCAGAGCGCGGCGGCCGCGTGTTCCTCGACACCCTCCGCAACACGTACGCCCACACGGCCGTGCCGCCCTACGCCGTCCGCCCGCTACCCGGCGCCCCCGTGGCCACGCCGCTCGCGTGGGAGGAACTGGCCGATCCCACGCTTCACGCGGGCCGGACGACGGTCGGGACCGTCTTCGAGCGGCTCGCTCAGATCGAGGACCCGTGGGCCGGGATGGCACGCCGGGCCTGTGGGATCGCCCGAGCCCGCCGCCGGCTCGACGCCCTTCAGGCGTCTCGGCCGCACTAAGGCTCAGGCTCCGTTTGTGGCCGTCGTCACGCGGCCGGCTACGGCGCCGAGCGTGACGTAACTGCCTGATTCTGGGAGATACGACGTGAGCCCATGCTCGCCGCGGCGTGTGCCTAGTGGTCCTCCCCGGTGTCGTCTCCGCCGTGGTCCTCGTCGGCTCGGGCGCCGCTGCTGGTGCTGTCGCCGAGGTAGCCGTCGGCGTCGAGGGACTCCTCGCCATCGCCGAGGACCTTGTCTGACTCTGCCGTGTCGGTAACAGATTCGGTCGTAGCAGACGCGTCGCCAGCGTCGGAGTCCGAGCTCGACGTGCAGCCAGGAAAGGCTGAGAGGGCCAGGAGGGCGATGAGGCCGGCCGAGAGGGCGGTGCCGTGGAGCCCGAGAGAGCGAGGGGTCGAGCGCATGGTCGTGACGGTCAAGAGGGTTCGTTCTATCGGGTCCGCCCCCGGGTGTTCCGCGCCCCGTGCCGGCCCGGCCTCGTTCGCCGACTGCGCCCCGACCCACGGTTGCCTGCTAGTTGGCTCGCTGGGGAACGACGCTGCTCGACGCGTTCCCGCCTGCACCTGCGACGGCGACGCGGGCCCTCGCCATCGACACCGCCGGGGTTCGCGCGCGCTCCGCATGGAGTTCAGGGTGGAGCCGCGAGTGGGAACCGCTCCACCTCCTCGTAGTGCCCCAGCCCTCTCCCATGACCGGTGCGGAACAGGACGACCGCCTCAACGGCCATCCGCTCTGAGAAGGCCGGAACCCGCTCCACGAGTGGGCGAACGTCCGCCTGCGGCCGGAGCCGGCTCAGCGTGACGTGCGGGGCGTAGGGCCGGTGCTCTGCCGGGAATCCGGCACGGCGGGAGGCCGATTCCACGCGGGCGGCCAACGCGGTGAGGGCCGCCGTGCCGTCGCCAATCCCGAGCCAGAGGATTCCGGCGCGCTCGGGGTCAGGGAACGCGCCGAGACGGCTGAAGGCGATGTTGAACTGAGGTCCAAGGCCCTCCGGGCCCAGCGCCCCTCGGAGCGTCTCCAGCGGTTCTGGCTGGGGTTCGCCGAGGTAACGGAGCGTGACGTGCCAGTCCTTGGACGAGACCTTGCGCCCGGAGAGGTCGACGGGGTTGAGATGGGCCCGAAGTGCGCGCCGGAGCGATTCCGTGAGCGCGAGTCCGAGGAAGTGACGACCCGCGCGTGGAGGCGAGGTGGTGCGTTGGCTCATCGTGGGTTGAGGGGTCCCATCGCGCTCTGGGGCCGGCCGCGTCTCAGAGGTAGACAGCAGACCCGTGGCCCGGAACGTCGGCGTCTGTCGCGGCCCTCGCGATGACGCGGGCCATCTTCTCGCCCCCTCGGGCCGAGGGCTCGATCGGGTTCGCGTAGTCCTCCGGTTCCGTGCAGATCGCCCGCAACTCAACGACCCGCAGGTGGGCGGCGAAGGCCGTCCTCAGGATGGCGTCGTTGAACAGGGCCAGCGCCGACTGGACCCGGCGCTGCATTGTGGGGTCGGGGAAGGCCCCGTTATAGACCGTGCAGACGGTGACGGGGAGCCCCGTGTGGATCACCTCCCGCACGAGCGCCGCGTATCCCGCCTCGAACCGGGCCACCGTCGCGGCGAGCCGATCGAGCGCTTCCCCAACCGACCTGACGGGAGAGTCGAGGACGGCCACCTCGCGGAGCGCGTCGTTCCCTCCCACGCTGAGCGCGAGGTGGGTCGCGCCGGCGGGGATGGCGGCAAGCTGGCGGGGCACGTCGGCGACGACGCTGCCGTCGACGGCTAGGAGCGTCGCCGTCCACCCGGCCGGGAGGGCCTCACTGACCTGGACGACGACATCGGGATCGCCGGGGCGGACGTACGACCCGTTGTCGAAGATGGAGTCGCCGAGGAGCACGAGATGTGGCATCGGATGTTCAGGTACGACGGGAGGAAGGCCCGGCACAGGTACGGGTGCCAGGTCCGCCCACGTGTGACGCACGGTGCGGGACATGGGCTCCCCGAGCATCGCAGTTCCGGCCGCCGCGACCGTGACGGGATTGGACCTCACCGGAGGTGGGCGAGGTCGCTGAACGTCTTCGCTGGCGCGCCCGAGAAGACCGGGTCCGAAGGGTCCGCGACGTGGGCCACGTTCGCCACGACCTTCTTGTACAGCCACTCCCCCATGCCGCGGTCCTCGAACCGGCCGTTGTACACCACGCGCCCCCACTGGCCGGCCGCCAGTCGGACGACCGGGCGGGGCCGGGTCGTCCGCTCCGGGGCCCCGCCGCAGGCGAAGTCGTAGGCATAGACAACCTGGACAGCGTCCTGGCCCGGATCGACACGGACGCAGCCGAGGCGGAGGGGCCGGCCTGGGACGAGCTGGTGCCCCTCCACAGCCTCCTCTGGATCGTCGAACCCGGTCCACTCCCGGACGAGCACGCTGTGGTGGACGACGGCGAACCGGGCCATCGTCGCGGGGCGGAAGGGGAGGTCGAAGAGTTCGGAGACGGCGTTCCGGGGAGTCGCCCCGGGGGCGGACCGGGACGTCTTCGTCCACCAGACGGTGATCTCTTGGACGACGGTCATAGAGGTACGCGGTGGTCCGGAGAGTGCGGCCGCTCTCCGCGGACTCGGGCACGAGCGAACGTTTCCGCACCACACGGCCGGGCCATGCAGTGGTGTGGCGGGCTCAGCGGCAGTCTACCCGGACCCGAGATGTCGAGCGGTCTCGGGCCCTTTCAACCCGCTCGCCAGGATGTGGGGTCCGTCTGGAGTAGCATCTGGACGGCCGGTCGACGCGAACTCCGGGGCCGGACCGTCGTCTCCGGTTGTACGCCAACCCCGAACGGCCCCGATGAAGATCGCCACGTACAACGTCAACGGGATCAACGCCCGCCTCCCGGTCCTCCTCCGCTGGCTCGGCGAGACGAGCCCGGACGTCGTCTGTCTTCAGGAGTTGAAGGCCCCGCACGAGAAGATTCCCGAGGACGCCATCCGCGAGGCCGGCTACGGGGCCGCCTGGCACGGGCAGAAGAGCTGGAACGGCGTGGCCATCCTGGTCCGCGGCGGCGAGCCCGAAGATGTCAGCCGCGACCTGGCCGGGGACCCCGACGACGCGCAGAGCCGCTACATCGAGGCGACCGTCCGGGGGGTCCGCGTTGGGTCCCTCTACCTCCCGAACGGCAATCCGCGCCCCGGACCGAAGTTCGACTACAAGCTCCGCTGGTTCAACCGCCTCGCCGAGCGCGCCGCAGACCTGCTCGCCGGCGGCGAGCCGGTCGTGCTCGCTGGCGACTACAACGCCATCCCGACGGAACTCGACGTCTACAACCCCGCCCGGTGGGCCGAGGACGCCCTCTTCCAACCGGAAGTCCGCGAGGCCTTCCACCGCCTGACAGGCGCCGGGTGGACCGATGCCGTTCGGACGGTGCACCCCGCCGAGCGGGTCTACACGTTCTACGACTACTTCCGGAACGCGCTCGGCCGGAACGCTGGACTTCGGATCGACCACCTGCTCTTGAGCCCGGCCCTCGCCCCTCGGCTCGTCGCTGCGGGAGTAGACCGGGACGTGCGGGCGTGGGAAAAGTCGAGCGACCACGTGCCAACGTGGATCGAGCTGTCTGGCGATTAGAAGTGCGGAGCCCGCAGCCCTCCGGGCGCCCTCGCTGACCCGGCGCCGCTGCCCTGGAGTGGGCTCGTTCAGCGACCGAACTGGCTGAGGCGGTAGCTGAGGTTCAGCATCACGTACCGCCCCAGCGACTCGGTCTGGCGGTCCTCGACGTAGAGCCCGGTCGCGATCCGGCCCACGTCCGCGTTCTGATTCAGCACGTCGTTGACGGTCAGCCGGACCTCGGCGAGGTCGTTCCGCAGGAATGTGTGGCCCACGCCCAGATTCCAAAGCGTCGTCACGGGCCGAATCGACTCGGAGAGCCCGCTGTAGGCCGAGAGGTTGACGTCCGAGACGAGCACCCAGCCGCCGGCCGGCCGCACGTTCAGACGGGCTCCGACCCGGTGGCGGAGGTAGTCGCCGTCCTGGCCGAGCCCGGACGAGTTCGAGACGGTCGTGGCGCTCAGCCCGTACGAGAGCGTGAAGTCGAGCCGCTCGCTGACGTTGCTGCTGAGCGAGAGGCGGCCGTCGAGTTGGAGGGCGTCGGACTGGTTGAGCACGCCGCCGATGAGGCCCGGCGTGCGCGTGTAGGCCGCGCCCGCCGTCATGTTCGCGTTGCTCCGCAGCGCCGAGATCGGGCGTCCGTAGGTAACCGACGTCCGGCCACTCCAGTATCCGTCGAGGTTGACCGGGATGGTCAGCTGCGCGCCGGGCACCAGCGTCACGCCCTGCGTAAGGACGGTGTCGGCCCCGGCGACGAGCGTCGACGTCCCGACGAAGTCGCGGGTCGTCGTCACGTTCGCCGAGGCGACGAACACCTCGGCGCCGCCGCCGAGGGACGCCCGGAACCGGGCGTCGAGGCCGTACTGGGTCCC
Organism: Rubricoccaceae bacterium; assembly: GCA_036399715.1. Lineage (GTDB taxonomy): Bacteria > Bacteroidota > Rhodothermia > Rhodothermales > Rubricoccaceae > DASVSE01. Next base: position 6,558 of record DASWMO010000321.1, on the reverse strand, counting down.
CGATCGGAGGTCCGGGTTGCCGGCCGTGACGAGGAGCGGGTTCGTGGCGTCGACCACGTCGCGGAGCTGGCTCACCGAGGGCGCCCGCGTCGAGGTCCGGGCCGTGAGGTCGAGGTTCGCGGCCTCGGAGAGGTCGAGTCGGAGCTGGGCCGACGGGAGGACCGAGAACGTGGACCGGTCGACCGAGAACGCCCGCGGGCCGTCCTGCCGGTAGACCAGCCGCTCGTTCTGAACGTCGACGCCGATGGACGCCCGGAGGCCCTCGCCGCGGTACTGGAGCTCCGCGCCGCCGCGCTGGGCGACGACGCGCTGGTCCGAGAGGGCCGTGAAGGCCGGGTCGGGGGTGGTAAACGCGCCGGTCGCCGCGTCGAGCCGGAGCGCGCCCTGGTCGGAGTCGCTCCACGACGCCGACGGGGCGTAGCGGATCTGGAGCTGGCCCCGCGTGCCGAGCGGCTCCGTGTACGCGACGGTCGCCGAGGCCTGGCGGCCCCGGCCGTCGCTGGCGATCTGGCGGCGGTAGGCGTCGGCCGAGTCCGCGGCGAGCCCGGTCGCGTCGTAGAACAGGCTCTGGACGTCCTGGTCCGTATCGCCGCCCCGCCCGTCGAGGCCGCCGGTGAGGGACACGGAGACCGTCCGGCCGGGTGTAGCAAACCGGTGCCGGAGAAGCGCGGTGGCCGTCGAGGTGTACCCGAGCGTTTCGGACGTGTAGGCCGTCGCGCTCTGGCTCAGCGGGGCCCCGCCGGCGAGGGCGCTGAGCGCCTCGGCCGTGTTGTCGGCCGCGTTGCCCTGAATGCTCAGGCGGGGCGTGAACGTGAGCGCGGTCGCGTCGGAGAGCGTCGCCTCGATCCGGGCGTTCAGGCGGTGGTTCGCGTTGCGGCCCTCGGCGGTGCTGGTCTCGGTGTAGACCTGACCGCTCCCCGCTGCGAGGACGTACTCGCGGTCCAGGCGGGCGTCGGTGTCGTTGGCCGAGTGGTTGAAGAAGTAGCTCGCGGTGGCCCGGACGCTCGGCCCCCAGCGGTCGATGTAGTTGATCCCGAGCGCGGTCGTCGCGTTGATCCCGGCCTGCTCGCCGATGAGGTAGCTCCCAGCATCACCTCCTCCGCGCCCGCCCGGCCCGCCTCCGCCGGAACGTCCGCCGCCGCGCCCGCCCGCTCCGCCTCGTCCCCCCCGGCCGCCCTGCGCGCCCTCGCCGGCCGCGCTGAGAACGCCGAGAAGGTCCTCGGAGCTGAAATTCTGCTGGTTGACGTTGTTGGCGAGCCCGATGAGCGTGATCCGGCGGGAGCCGTCGAAGACGTTCACGGCGGCCCCGGTGAGGTAGCGGTTGTCCGGCCCGTAGCCGCCGAAGACGCGCCCGAACTGGCCGTTCCGCCGGTCTGGTCGGGTGACAATGTTGATCGTCCGCTGGGCCTGCCCGTCGTCGAAGCCCGTGAACCGGGCCTGGTCGCTCTGGCGGTCGAACACCTCAATCTCCTGGATGACCTCGGCGGGGAGGTTGCGGAGCGCAGCCGTCGGGTCGTCGCCGAAGAACTCCTCGCCGTCGACGAGGACGCGCTGGACCGTCTCACCCTGGGCCGTCACCGTCCCGTCCTCGACGACGACGCCGGGGAGCTTGCCGATGAGGTCCTCGGCGGTCGCGTCCGGAGCGACCCGGAAGGCGCCGGCGTTGTAGACCGTCGTGTCGCCGCGGAGCGTGACACGATCCTGAACGCCCTCGACGACGGCCTCGCCGAGGACGTCCGCGTCGGAGGCCAGCGTGACGATGGGGAGGCTGACGGGTGCCCCCTGAACCGTCGCCGTGCGCACGGCCGGCGTGTAGCTGACGAACGAGAACACGACTCGGTACGTCCCGTCGGGCAGCTCGAGACGGTACGTCCCGTCGAGCCCCGTGACGGCGCGGGACCGAAGGCTGTCGGCGTCGAGCCGCGTCGCGAGCACGTTGACGCCGGGGAGACCTTCCCCGCCGTCGGCATCGACGACAGTCCCGGTGACGAGCGACTGGGCAAACGCGGGCGCGGCGGCAAGCGTTGCCAATAGCAGCACCGCTCTGCGGAGAAGGCTCCGTCGGACCGTCGGTGGGGGGAGAAGGAGGGACATAAAGCGGAAGGGCTCGGGAGGGTGGGGAAACGGTCCCGCACGGCCGCCGGTCTCCCCGAGGTGTGTCGATCCTGTCCCGGTTCGGTCGGGCCTCGGGGACATCTGGCCCGCCGAGCGGCGACGTCCGCCACCTTCACAGGGCATCACCGCACCCCGTTTTGCCTCACCATGTCGTCGCCCCCTTCTGGGCCACAAATGCGACGTGGCATCGGCGACAGCAGAACAAGCGCGGCTCTCGGATCAGCGCAGGCGTCATCCCGTCGCGGCGGGCATGAGCATTCCGGCCCACGACTCTTTCATCCTCGACCAGTGGGTCCGCTGAACGCAGCGAACATCACTCTGCGACCGGACGGTGCAAGCAAGACGGGTCAGCGCGCAGGGCCCTCCAGCCGTTCTCGGAGGACGCGGCCCACGCTCACGAGCGAGAGCCCCTGCGTTCCCTCGGCCGAGATCATCACGGCCTCGACGACGGGAGACGTGACGGGTCCGGCGGCCGCCCACTCCACCACGAAACTCGCGCCAGACCCGCCGCGGACGTCGTTCGCATCAACGACAAACTCGGCCGTGGCGAGGGGCCCAAGACGACGGGGCTCGTTCACGTATGCCTCGACGAGTTGGCCGGCCGTGTCGTAGTACCGGACGCCGGAGACGGCGATGGGAGCGCGGGCGTCCGTGTTCCGGACGCTCAGCGTGACGGCGAAGTTGACCGGCCGGGCGCCGTCGCCAAAGTAGACGTGGGAGTAGACCGGGACGTAGACGGTCTGACCCGCAGCGGCCCCCGCCGTATCGGCCGGCACCGCGGCCTCGACCGCTGTAGGCACGCGGGTCTCCGGGGCCCGGCCCCCACCCCCACAAGCGGCCAGAGTGAACGCGGCGATCATACCAGCGAGGACTCCGAAAGCGTCCCTGGGCCGCGCATCGACGGGGTCCAGGAGCGGGGCGGCGTCGCAGCGGTCCACAAAGCGGAGCATGCCGTGGGAAGACGGGGACGGCTTCGACGCCGGAGACGGCCTCCGGTGCCCAGACGCCCGAGGTGCCGAACAGGTCGGCACGTCCGGCGTGCAACGGTGCTCGCCGAGGCCCCACGGTGCCCAGTGGCCGGCCATCTACTCTGTCCATGATCGATCCGTCGCTGCCGCACCCCACCCCGGGCGGCGTCCTCTCCAGGGAGTGGGCGCTTGGCGTCGCCGCGGCGGCATCCGTGTTTTTCCTGGTCGGCGGGCCAGTCGGAACAGGTGCGATATCGCTGGGGCTCGTGGTCGTCGGCCTGTTCGTGGTCGTGCTCGTCGCGGCATTCGCCGTCGTCCGCCACGCAGAGGCGCTCGCGCACCTCCTCGGCGAGCCGCTCGGGACCCTCGTCCTGACCCTCGCCGTGATCTGCATCGAGGTCGCCGTCATCTCGGCCACGATGGCCGCCGGGGACGGCAGCCCGACGCTCGCCCGCGACACGATGTACGCCGTCGTCATGCTCGCGCTGAACGGGCTCGTCGGGGCGTCGCTCGTGCTCGGCGGCCTCCGGCACCACGAGCAGACGTTCAACCTCCAGGGCGCGAGCGCCTACCTCGCCGTCCTCGTCCCAGTCGCGGTCCTCACGCTCGTCCTCCCCAACTTCACCACGGCGACCCCGGACGCGACGTACTCGCCGCTCCAGTCCGGCCTGTTCGCGCTCAGCGCGCTCGGGCTCTACGGCGTGTTCCTCGCGATCCAGAACGTCCGCCACCGGGCGTACTTCCTCCCGCCCGAGGGCGAGGCCGCCGACCCGGCGAGCGCGGGGACGACGGCCGACGCGGCGGGCCACCACGCCGAGGACGTCCGCTCGGCCGGGTACCACGGCGTCCTGCTCGTGGCGTACCTCGGGCTCATCGTGTTCCTCGCCAAGCAGCTCTCGAAGCCGCTCGACGCAGGCGTGAGCGCGGTCGGAGCGCCCGAGGCCCTCGTCGGGCTCCTCGTGGCCGCCCTCGTGTTCTCGCCCGAGGCCGTGACGGCCGTCCGGGCGGCGATGGCCAACGAGCTCCAGCGGTCGGTGAACCTCCTGCTCGGGTCGGCCCTCGCCTCGATCAGCCTGACCGTCCCGGCCGTCCTCGTCATCGGACTCGTGACGGGCCAGGGCGTCGTCCTCGGGCTCCGCCCAGCCGACATGGTCCTGCTCACGCTGACGCTGCTCGTGAGCACGCTGACGTTCGCGAGCACGCGGACGAACGTGCTACTCGGGGCCGTCCACCTCCTGTTGTTCACGGTCTACCTCGCCCTCCTCTTCGACGCCGGGGCGTAAGCGCTACCCGGCCGTGGCGGGCAGGTGGACCGTGAACACGGCGCCCTGGCCCGGGCGGCTCTCGACCTCGACGCGGCCGCCGTGGGCCTCGACGAGCGCGCGCGCGAGGCTCAGCCCGAGCCCGAGCCCCCGGGTGGCGCGGCTCTGGTCGCCGCGGAAGTGGCGGTCCCAGATCCACGGGAGGTCCGTCTCGGGGATGCCTGGGCCGGTGTCCGCGACTGAGACCGTCGGGCCGCCCTCGGTGCGCCCGGCCCGGACGACGACCCGCCCGCCCGGCGGGGTGTACTTCACCGCGTTGTCGACGAGGTTGGCGAGCGCCCGCCCGAGCCGGCGGCGGTCCGCGGTGACCTCGACGCCGTCGTCCGCCTCGACGTCGAGGACGACGCCCTTCTCGTCGGCGACGGGCCCATAGAGCTCCGCGACGTCGCGGACGAGGCGGCCGAGGTCGACCGGCTCCAGGCTCAACGCGAGCGCGCCGGACTCGGCCTCGGCGACGTCCATGATCGTGTCGAGCGTGGCGAGGACGGCGCTTGAGGCCTCGACGGCGTCGGCGAGGGCCTCGCGGAGCGCGGCCGGGTCGCCGCCGCCGAGGGCCAGCTCGGCCGTCCCGCGGAGCCGGGTCATCGGCGTCCGGAGGTCGTGGGCGACGTCGTCGAGCGTGCCCCGGAGGCGCCCGACGAGCCCCTCGATCCGCCCGAGCATCTCGTTGAACAGCCGGAACAGCTCGGCCATCTCGCCGCGGACGGCCGGCGCGGGGGCCCGCTCGCGGACGTCGCCGGTCTCGATGATGGACCGGAGCGTCCCGACGAGCTGGCGGACCGGCCGGACCGCCCGCTGGGCCATGAACGCGCCCCCGAAGAAGGCGAGGGCGAGGAGCGGGAGCGTGATCCCGAGGAACGTGCTCGGGAACGACTCGGCCACGTCGTTCCGCTCGTCCGAGCTCATCCCGACCTGGATGGTGGCCCCGTCGGCGAACAGGACCGCGACGACCTCGACCTCCTCGTCCTCGCGCATGCTCCGGAGCACGACGCGTCCGCCCGCCTGGGGCCGCTCTCGGCCGAGCCGGGCCACGTCATCCGGTCGCCAGTCCTCGGGGAGGAAGAGGAGGGCGGTCCGGTTGCCGGCGTCGGAGACGCGGACGAGGAGCTCCTCGCCGCGGTCGTCCTCCCGGACCGTCCGGGCCGCCCGTTCGACGGCCGGGACGCCGCCGCGCGCGTAGGCCGCGGCGTAGGCCCGGAGCTGGCCCCCAGCGTAGGCCCGGTCCTGGCCCCGCATGACGCCGAGGAGGAGCGCGTACGTCAGCGCGAAGAGGGCGACGGCGCTGAGGGCGAAGAGGGCCGCGTACCCGAGCGTGAGCCGGAGCGCGAGCGTGCCCCGGGCCCACGGCGCGCGAGGGCCCGGGCGGCCGGCGGGGTCAGGGGACACGGAGGACATAGCCCATCCCTCGGACGGTGTGGACGAGGGCCGGCTCGAACCCGACGTCGACCTTCTGGCGGAGCCGGTGGACGAGGACCTCGACGACGTTCGTCTGCGGGTCGAAGTCGAAGTCCCAGAGGTGGTTGAGGATCTCGGTCTTGGAGACGACCCGGCCCTCGTTGCGAACGAGGTACTCCAGGAGCCCGAACTCGCGGGGCTGGAGCTCGACCGGGGTCCCGGCCCGCGTAGCCACGCGGGCGAGGAGGTCGAGCGCGATCGGGCCCGCCGCGAGCCGGGTCGGCTGGACCGCCGCCGTCCCGCGCCGGAGGAGAGCCGCGACGCGGGCCTTCAGCTCGGCGAAGGCGAACGGCTTCGTGAGGTAGTCGTCCCCGCCCGCCTGGAGCCCCCGGACCCGGTCGTCGACCGTCCGCTTCGCGCTGAGGATGAGGACGGGGGTCGCGACGCCGCGCTGGCGGAGCCCCTCGATGAGGGCGAGCCCGTCGCGGCGCGGGAGCATGAGGTCGACGACGGCGGCGTCGTACGGCTCGTTGAGGGCCATCCGGAACCCGTCCTCGCCGTCGGACGCGTGGTCGACGGCGTAGCCGGCCTCGCGGAGCCCCTTCTGGACGAACGCGGCGATGTGGGCGTCGTCCTCGACGATCAGGATGCGCATGGCCCGAGGGTACGCAGATGTCGGCTGGCGTCGGCTTCCTTGCCCGTCTGTAATGGGCCGGTAAGGGGGGAGCAAGGGGCCGGCGGGTCTATTGGGCACATCA
>DASWMO010000320.1:0-10816 GCA_036399715.1 Rubricoccaceae bacterium | reverse complement strand
TCCACGCGGACGATGGTGCGCCGGCGGTCGATGGCGACGACGCGCAGACGGCTGCCGGCCGCGACGAACGAGCCCTCGGTCGTCACCTCGAGCCGCTCGCCGCCGATCTCGGCCACGCCCGTCGGGCGCAGCGGCGTCACGGCGTGGCCGGTCTGCCCGACGAGGCGCGCCCGCGTCTCGTCGGCCGCGCGGTCCGCGTCGGCGTCTCGGCGGAGGCTGTCCGAGAGAATCAGGCGGTCCCACGCGCCCGATTCCCACATGACGTAGAAGAGGCCGCCCGCCGCGACAACCGTCCCGACGAGGACGACGAGCCCGCCGGCGGGGCCGAACTCGACGAACGAGAGCACGACGCCGACAGCCATCCCGACGACCCCGCCGACGCCGATAACGTTGAGCCCGGGCACGAGCATCACCTCGACCACGACGAGCGCGAGGCCGACGAGCACGAGGCCGATGGGCAGCAGCAGTTCCACAGGGGGGCGGTGGTGAGAGGGAAAGCTAGACCTCGCGGACCTCGACCCGCGACCCGCGCGCCGAGACGACCTCGACGGCCGCCCCGGGCAGCACGAACGAGCCCTGCGAGACGACGTCCACGCGGCGCTCGCCGAAGGCAGCCGTCCCGGCGGGCCGGAGCGGCGTCACCGCCGTTCCACGCTGCCCGACGAGGCTGTCGTCCGTGTCGGCGGCCGTGTAGCCGTCCGCCGAGGCGAGGTCCGGGACGAGGACGAGGCGGTTGAAGCGGCCCGAGCGCGGCAGCCAGCGCGCGACCGACGCGCCGAGCAGGACCGTCAGCACGAGGGCGGCCCCGAGCGTCCCGAGAGCGCGCGCGAGGGCGCCGCCGGCCGGCACGTCCAGCCCCGCGTTGGGCACGAGCGCGAGGACGAGGCTGGCCAGCACGAGGACGAGCCCCGAGACGCCGAACGCGCCGAAGCCGGGCACGACGAACACCTCGATGAGCAGCAGCACGACGCCGATCCCGAACACGACGACCTCCCACGACGCCGCGAGCCCGAGCAGGTAGTGGGGCGCGAAGAACAGCAGGCCAGCGGCGACGGCGACGGCCCCGGCGACGCTCAGGCCCGGCGCCTGGATCTCGAAGAACAGCCCGCCGACGAGCAGCATCAGCAGAACAGCCGCGACGACGGGCGAGCCCAGAAACCGGAGCGCGCGCTCGGCCGGGCTCGTTCCGAACAGGACCTGCGCCCGGTTCGCGAGCCTGACCGCCGCGACGGCTGCATCCACGGATGGCAGAACGGCGTCGGCGACGCCGAGGCGAAGCGCCTCCTGTGCCGAGAGCGTCACGAGGCGCCCGGGCTCGACCGTCCCGGGCACGCCGAGGCGCGGGTCGACCATTGCCTCCGCAATCTGCGGGTCGCGGCCGTTCGCCTCGGCCGTCGCGCGCATGAGGCCGCGCGTGTAGCTCTGGACCTTCTCGGGCGCCGCCTCGCCCGTGGCCCCGTCGACGGCCGTCGCGGCGCCGATGGACGCGCCGGGGACCATCACGATCGTGTCGGCGGCGTAGGTGATGAGCGCGCCGGCCGAGGCCGCGTTGCGGTCCACGACGGCGACGACGGGCACGGTCGTCCCGAGGAGGCTCGTTCGGATCGCGTCTCCGGCGTCGAGCAGGCCGCCGTAGGTGTCCACGCGCACGACGAGCGCGGACGCGTCCGTCGCCTCGGCCTGCGCGACGGCCCGGGCGACGCGCTGCGCGAGGGCCGTGTCCACCATTCCGTCGATCGTCAGGCGGACGACCGGCCCGCGGCCTGTGAGCGTCGGGACGCCGGACGTTCGCGCGGCTCGCCCAGAGCCAGCCTGCTCAGGCGCGGCCCGCTGCGCGACGGCCGGGACGGCCGGGACGGCGATCAGGAGCGCGGCGAGCCACACCGCGGCGCGGGAGACGGGCAGGCGTGCGGGCATCGGATCGGGTGTGGGACGCACCGGGTACGCCCCGCCGCCGAACCGTGTTGCGCGCTGCCTCGGCGCGGCTACCGCTGCCGCCGGTACGTCGTCTCCACACCGTCAGCGGCCGCGTCAGAGATCACGAGCCGCTCCCGCGAGACGCCGAACCGTGTTGAGCCTCCCGTGCCGAGCCCGAGGTAGTAGGCGGCTTCGGAGCGGTCCGTGTAGTCGACGGCCGCGACGTAGACCAGATACGTCGTCGGCCCGACCTCGCGGCCGTTGTAAAAGCCCTGCACGGTGCCGTTGTGTGACGACGTCTCGGGCGTGTAGCTGAACGAAAGGGTCTCGGTCCGGCCGGACGACCCAGGCGTCGTCTCGGTACAGCCGACCGAGCCGTCGCCGCAGGCGATGGACGTCTCCCATGTCCACGTCCCGGCGAGGAGCGCGGGGTCACCCGTGAGGCCGTCGAACGGGTCAGAGTCCGAACCTCCCGCGTCGCACGCGGCGAGCGTCGTCAGGAGCAGGGCGACCAGGGCGAGGCGGGACATCGGAGGCCGGCAGGTGAGACCACCAACCTCCGCCACGCGCCGAGACGTGTCAAGCCCGCCCGGGCTGCCCTACGGCTCGATCACGACCGGCGTGCCGACCTGCAGCTCGTCCCACAGGTCGTCCATGTGGACGTTGCGGAGGGCGACGCAGCCACGCGTCCACGCCTCGCGGCGGCCCGAGCCCGAGCCGTGGATCTCGATCATGCCGCCGAGCGGCGTCCCCATCGGAGGCGCAGTGCCGTCGGCGTCGGCGCGGACGATGGCCTGGTAGGTCGCCTCGGTGATGATCCCCTGCTGGAGGCCGCGGAGGGCGTGCTCGGGGTTGGGGTACGACAGCACGAAGGCGCGGTAGTACGACGAGTGGCCGTTGCGGCCAACGACGTAGAAGACGCCCTCGGGCATGCGCCACTGGTCGCGCTCGTCGAGGCCCGAGCGGCGCACCTTGTCGCCCTCGCTCGCGGCGACGTCGGCGGGGATCTCGCGCACGAGGTCCGACCCGCGGTACAGGTAGACGGTCCGGTCGGACTTGTCGACGCGGACCCAGACGTTCGAGAGCGACTCGGCGGGGAGGTAGCCGTCGCTGCCGCCGAAGCGGACGCGGTGCCAGTGGAGGCCGCCGGCGAGCGTGTCGCCGAGGACGCGGACGCCCTCGCGCAGCCGCAGCGTCTCGACGGCCGGGGCGCTCGTGGCGGGCGTGCGCCGCAGGACGGTCCCGGCCGCGACCACGTAGTACGCCGGCGCGCTCGCCGGGTCGGGCGTGCGGGCCGTACGGGGCGCGTGCGGCGGTCGCGCCGAGGCAAAAGCCGGTGTGGCGTCCTGCACGAGCGAGTCCTGCGCCGCGGCACACGGCACGGCCACGCCCGCGAGGAGCGCGGCGAGGGCGACGAACGAGCGGGCGCACTGCAGAAGCGTAACGGGGAGCATCGGGCCGGTGGAGTGGGCCGAAGGTATCGGCAGACCCAACGGCGAACCCAACTCCGAACGCGCGCGGGGCACACAAAACGGCACGCGCCGTAGGGCTGGCGTTACGCCGGCGGGACGCCGTTGGCGGCGAGGCACGCCGCGAACGCCTCCTCGACGCCGTCGAGGACGGCCCCGCGCGTGACGGTTCGTGCGGCGGCCCGGGCGTCCGCATCGGCGTTGGCGGGCGCGAAGCCCCACCCGACGGCCCGCAGCGCCTCGGCGTCGCCGACGGTGTCGCCGACGAACGCGATCTCGCCTAGCGTCAGTCCCTCCTGCCCGGCGAGCCACTTGATCGCCCGCACCTTCGTCAGCGCCCGCGGCACGACGTCGACCGAGAACGGCGTGTGGTAGGCGACGAGGCCGGGCGCCCGGGCCGCGACGAAGGCGGCAATTTCTGGTAAGAACGCGTCGCACTCGCCGACGACCGGGCTCACGATGCCCGCCTGCGAGCGCTTGCCGTAGTCGAACGAGACCGTCGGCGAGCGGGGCACGACGTGTTCCGTCATGAAGGCTCGAACGGCCGCGAGGTCGGCCTCGACGTCCGGCGTGAGGGCCGGGCTCCACGTGATGCGCGCCTCGGGCAGGTCGAAGCGGCCGCCGCCGCTCTCGAACAGGGCCGGCGCGCGGAGGCCGAGCGCCTGCGCCGTTGCCTCGACGTAGGCGTAGCTGCGGCCCGAGCACAGCCCGATCCGCGGCACACGCGGGTCCGCGTCGGCGCGCTCGATGTGGGCGCGCAGCCGGGCGAACGCGTCGAGGCGGAACGGGCGGTACGGCTCCGAGAGGCAGCCGTCGATGTCGGCGAGAAAGAGGCGGATCACGGGGTTCGGGTTCGGGAGTCAACTGCCGCGATGCCGGCACCGGGCGCATGTCAGCGCACGTCAAGGAGGACGCCGACGGGCCAGACGTCGGGCCGGGCGGAGCCGGCGAGGCGGACGCGCCTGGCCGAAACGCGCACGAGGAGTTCCGCCTCGCCCTGCCGCACGAGCAAGCGCACGGGCAGGCCCGCGAGCGTCCCGCCGTCGCCCGAGAGCGACCACGACAGCACGCCATCGGCCCAGTGCGTCTCCAGCCTCGGAATCTCAGTCCCAAACGCCCAGTAGTCGAACACGCCGGCGAGGCTGCGGCCGGATGCGCCTTCCATCGCGGCGCGAAACCCGGCCGTCGAGACGGGCCGGGCGTCCGCCTGTACGCGGCGCAGGGCCGTCCAGAACGCGCGCTCACCGACGGTCAGGCGGAGCACGTGCAGCAGGGCGGCGCCCTTGTTGTAGACCGCGAGCGAGATCGCGTCCTCGGGCCGCGCGAGACGCTCGGGCACGAGGCGCATCCGGGCGATGTCGAGCGGCGTCTCGCGGACGATGCGGGCGAGGTGGCGCATCCGCGCGTCGGGCCCGTCGAGGTGGCCGAGGACGTCGGCGGTAAGGTAGGTCGCCGGACCTTCGGCGAGCCACAGGTCGCGCCAGTCGGCCGGCGGGACGCGGTTGCCCCACCACTGGTGGACGAGTTCGTGGATCGCGACCTCCTCGACCGGCGTGCGGCCCTCAGCCGTCTCGCGGTAGAGCGCGGCCTGCAGAAACGGCGCCGCGGCGTTCTCCATCCCGAGGTAGGCGATGGGCACCTCGACGGTCGCGAACGTCGCGAACGGGTACGGCCCGAGGAGCGCGGCGAGCGTGTCGAGCGCGGCCGAGACGCGCCGCAGGTCGGGTGCCCGGGCGGCGTCGAACATCAGCAGGTGGTGGCGGACGGGCACCGTCCCGGTCGTGTCCGCGACCGTCTCGAAGTGGCCGACGGCGAAGGCGGCGGTGTAGCTCGGCGCGCCGGCGGGCAGCCGCGAGCGGACCGTCCGGATGCCCGCCTCGACGGTCTCCCCGCGCGGCTCGCCGCTCAGGACGACGTCGTAGACCGCGGGGACGCTGACGGCGAGGCTCAGCGCGAACGGATCGGAGGGGTGATGGACGGCCGGAAGCCAGCCCGCGGTCCGGTCCGGCCAGCCGTCCGTGAACACGACGCGCTGCCCCGCCGCCTCGGCGGCGTAGAGGCCCGCGGCCGGCGTGCCCGCGTAGTCGATCTCGACGACGGACGCCCGGGCTGTCCCGGGAAGCGGGATGACGAGCGCGTCGCCGTCGCGCGTGAACGCGGCTGCCCGGCCGTCCACGCGGACGGCCGCGACGGCGAGCGCGTCGTCGAGGCCGAGGCGGAGCGCCCGGAGCGCGCGCGGGTGGCCGATGCGCAGCGTCGCGCGGGCGCGGACCGCGAGCGCCTCGGGGTCGAGGCGCAGCCGCACGTCGGCCGCGCGGACGTCCACGCCGGGCTGCGGCGGCGGGGCCGAGACGGGATCGGGCGCCTCGCGGCAGCCCCACGCGGCGAGCAGGACGATCAGCCCGAGACGCGTCATCCGACGAGGCCGGCCGCCCACGCCACGACGGCCATCAGGACGGGCTGCAGTGGCAGCCGCGCCCACAGCGCCCACGGGGGCGCGATGCGCCGGAAGCGGTCCGCGTGGCGCGCCATGAACACGTTGGCCGGGAAGACGGCGAGGAGGAGCGCGAGCAGGCCCCACGCCGCGGCGACGCGGGCGCCCGGAACGAGCAGGCCGATCCCGCCGAGGACCTCGGCCGCACCGCTGCCCGCGACGAGCACGCCCGGCGCGGGCAGGCCGGGCGGCACGATGGCCGTGAACAGCCTCGGGCGCGCGAAGTGCACCACGCCCGTGAACACGAAGAAGGCCGCGAGTGCGACGAGGGCTGCGGCCCGAAGCCCGTCGGCCGGGAGGCCGAAGAGGTCGGTCACGGAAGCGACTCCTCGGCGCCCGCCCCGGACTTGATCTCCAGGCCCGAGAGCTGCTCCACAATGGCGTCCGAGACGCCCATCGCCGAGAAGCCGCCGTCGTGGTAGAGCGTCTGCATCGTCACCATGCGCGTGTAGTCCGAGAGCAGCGTCACGCAGTAATCCGCGCACGAGGCCGCGTCGGCGTTGCCGAGCGGGGCGATCTTCTGGGCGAAGTCGAACATGGCGTCGAAGCCGTCGATGCCGCCGCCGGCCGTCGTCTTGGTCGGGCTCTGAGAGACGGCGTTGATGCGGATGCCGCGGCGCCCGAGGCGGTAGCCGAACGAGCGGACGATGCTTTCCAGCAGCGCCTTGGCGTCGCCCATCTCGGAGTACTCCGAGAACGTCCGGGCCGCCCCGATGTAGCTCATCGCGAGGACCGAGCCGCCGTCCTTGATCGCGTTCTGGGCGAGCGCCGCGCGGACCATCCGGTGCAGCGAGACGGCCGAGATGTCGAGCGTCTTGAGGTACCACTCGTACTTGAGGTCCTCGTAGGCGCGGTTCTTGCGGACGTTGAGGCCCATCCCGATGGAGTGGACGACGAAGTCCAGGGGCCCGCCGAGGGTCTCGACGGCGCCGGCCATGAGCGCGTCGAGTTCGTCGTCCTTCGTCGCGTCGGCGTAGACGACGGGGCTGCCGCCCGTCGCCTCGGCGAGGGCGTCGAGCTGCCCGAAGCGGCTCGCGACGGGCGCGTTCGTGAGCACGAAGCGGGCGCCCTCGCGGTGCGCGGCGAGGGCGAGTGCCCACGCGATCGAGTTCGGGTCCAGGGCGCCGGAGATGACGCCGGTCTTCCCGGCGAGGAGGCCGGTTCCGGCAGACGTGTCGTGCATCGGGCAGTCGGGTTGGGGAGACTGCCAAGCTACGGGTCCCGGCGGGCGGGGCCTTACGCGTGTGCTGCGATCAGATTCGCGACGGTCTCGAGCATCGGGCCGCGGAGGACGGGCTTCGAGAGGTAGTCGTCGAAGCCGGCGGCGAGGCAGCGGCGGCGGTCCTCGGGCGAGGCGTGGGCCGTGAGCGCGATCGTCGGGAGAGCCGACCAGCGGGCGTCGGCGCGGACCGCCGCGAGAACGTCGAAGCCCGTCAGGCCGCCCTGGTAGTTGAGGTCCAGCAGGGCCGCGCGGACCGGGTCGCCGGGGTCGGCCTCGGCGAGCATCGCCAGAACCTCCTCGCCCGAGGCGGCCGCGAGCACGCGGTACGCCTTGCGGAGGTAGAGCGTGAACAGCTGCCGGTTCTCGGGGTAGTCGTCGGCGACGAGGACGAGCGGGAGCAGATCGGCGGAGTCGGACACGAGGGCGGAGGCGAGGTCATCGGCGTATCGGCGGGGCCGCGGGGCGGCTTAAATGCCCGTCGTCACCCGCCCGACGACCGGCGGTAGGCCTCGCCGAGCGGGTCGCCGAGACGCACGATGGCGTCGTGCAGCAGGCCGTTCGAGGCGACGATGCCGCCCGAGCGGACCGGGTCGGCGCCGTCCCACAGGCCCGTCACGCGGCCTCCGGCGGCCTCGACGAGCACGATCCCGGCCGCGACGTCCCACGGGGCGATGCCCGCTTCGAGGTAGCCGTCGAAGCGGCCCGCGGCCGTCCATGCGAGGTCGACCGCCGCGGCGCCGTGGCGGCGGACGCCCCGCGTGGCGCGGATCGCGCGCTCGAATGTCGCGAGGTAGCCGTCGACGTAGCCGTAGTCGCGGAATGGGAAGCCGGTCGCGAGGAGGGCCGCGTCCAGCGTGTCGGTCGTGGAGACGTGCGCGGGCACGCCGTCGACGGTCAGGCCCTCGCCGCGCGTGGCGGCGAACAGTTCGCCCGACGACACGTCGAGGACGACGCCGACCGTCCCGACGGCGTCGACGTGGAGGCCGACGGAGACGGCGTAGGGCGGCACGCCGCGCGTGAAGTTGGTCGTCCCGTCGAGCGGGTCGACGATCCAGACGCGGCCCGCTCGGGGCACGTCCGAGGCGTGGGCGCCCTCCTCGGCCACGATGGCGTCGTCGGGGAAGGCGGCCGTGAGGTGCTCCAGCACGATCCGCTGCGCGCCCTCGTCGACGAACGTGACGAGGTCGTGGACGGTCTTGGAGCGGACGTCGCGCTCGGTGAGGCGCCCGGCGTGCTCGCGGATAAAGGCCGCGGCGGCGAGGGCGGCGGCCTCGGCCGTACGGCGCTCGGCGAGGTAGGGGGAGTCGGGGCGGGACATGCGGGGCGGGGAAAGAGACGTGGACGGGACGGCCGAGGGGTGCGCCGGGACGCCTCGGGGCCCCGTGCAACCCGGCGTGCCGGGGTGGGTTCAGACGTCTCACCCTCTGGAGACCTGTGCGCCTCGTCGTTTTCGCGTCCGCCTGCCTGTTGGCCACCGGCGTATTCGCCGCCTGCACGTCGCCGTCCGACGCTCCGCGCGAGGCCCCGGCGCCGTCCGGGCCGGTCTCGGGGCAGCCCGACGCGCTCGCGGCGCGCCTCGGCCCGGGCGCGCTCGCCGCGGCGTTCTCGAGGCTCGACGCCGTCCCCTACGAGGCGCGCCTCGTGGTCGAGGAACTCGACGGGTCCAGCCTCCCGGTCGGGCGCTTCGAGCGGACGATCCGCCACGCCCCCGGCGCGGCCGACGCCACGCTCGCGACGCGCGCCTCGGGGACGCTCGCCGACACGGCCGGGCTGGACGCCGCGCGGCTGACCGTCCGCGACCCGATGCCGTCCGTGCTGCCGGACGTGCCGGCGTACCTCGCGCCGGCGACGCGCGACCAGTACGCCGTCCGCGTCGGCGCCTCGCGCGGTGCGGTGCGGATCGTGGACGTGGCGCACACGGCGGACACGGAGCAGGCGGTCGAACGCGTCGTGGCGGCCGTCGATACAGCGACGGGGGCCATCCTGCGGATGTCGGTCGCGCGGGCGAGCCGGTCGGCGATCTACGACGAGGCGACCCGGGCCGAGGTGCGGCTTCGCGAGGCGGCAGGCGGGGTGCTGCCCGTCGCGGTCGAGACGACGTCCATCGTCGAGTCGCCGCTGTCCGAGGCGCGGACGTTTCGCGTCGTGTGGCGCATCACGCCGCAGGCCGCCGCGCAGCGGGCGCGCTAGCGGACGAACACGCGGACCCCGTAGGCGGGCAGGACGAGACGGGCGGTGGCGGCGCCGTGACCAAAGGCGTCGGTCCCGCCGAGGGCGTCGGGCGGGAGGGTGAGCGTACGCGCCTCGGCGGAGGGGTTCACGACGACGACGGCGCGGTCGGTCCCGAGCGTGCGGGTGTAGGCGATGGCGCCGGGGACGGCGAGCGCGGCCGTGCGACCCGCGGCGAGGGCGGGGTGCTCGGCCCGGAGGGCGGCCCAGCGGGCGATGTCGGGGCGGAGGTCGGGGCCCGTAAACGCGACGGTCTCGCTCTCGAAGAGGTTCATCCGCTGCGGGGCCGCAGCCTCCTGCCCGTTGTAGACCAGCATCGTCCCGCCGAGGCCGTAGGCGGCGGCCATCGCGGCGCGCATCCCGTCGGGCCCGCGCCAGAGGTCGACGGCGGCGCGGTCCCACGAGGTCTCGTCGTGGTTGGTGACGAAGTGCATCGGAGCGGCCGTCGGCGGGGCGTCCTGCTCGGCGAGGGCGGCGGCGACGAAGGCCGCGCCGTCGCCGGTCGTCCAGGCCGATTTGAGCGCGTTGTAGGTCGGCCACGAGTAGGACGCGTCGAAGCCGACGCGGCCGAGCCACGGGTCCTCGCCCTCGGCGAGGAGGAAAAGGCCGGGCCGGAGCGCGTGCAGGCGGGCGAGCGCGTCCGTCCAGAAGGTCTCGGGGACCATGCCGGCGACGTCGCAGCGGAAGCCGTCGACGTCGGCCTCGCGGAGCCAGAAGGCCATCTCGCCGGCCATGGCGTCGGCGAGGCCGGGGGCGGCATAGTCGAGGTCGGCGGTGTCGAACCAGTCGGTTCCGGCGGGCGGGACGGGGCGGGCGCCGTCGGGGCCGGCCGTGTACCACTCGGGGTGGGCCGTCACCCAGGCGTGGTCCGGGGCGGTGTGGTTGGCGACCCAGTCGAGGATCACGCGGAGGCCGCGGGCGTGGGCGGCCGAGACGAAGGCGCGGAGGTCGTCCATCGTGCCGAGGCGCGGGTCGACGGCGGTGTAGTCGCGAATGGCGTAGGGCGAGCCGAGGCGACCCTTGCGGCCGGCCTCGCCGTTGGGCTGGATGGGCATGAGCCAGACGACGTCGGCGCCGAGGGCGGCGATGGAGTCCAGGCGGGCGGTCGCGGCGCGGAGCGTGCCCTCGGGGGTGAGGCTGCGGACGAAGACCTCGTAGACGACGGGCGGTCCGGCCGCGGCGGCAGGCAGGGCG
Organism: Rubricoccaceae bacterium; assembly: GCA_036399715.1. Lineage (GTDB taxonomy): Bacteria > Bacteroidota > Rhodothermia > Rhodothermales > Rubricoccaceae > DASVSE01. Next base: position 291 of record DASWMO010000320.1, on the reverse strand, counting down.
GCGGGCGGACGGGTCGCGCAGCCGGTGAGGAGGGCGGCGAGGGCGAAGAGCGCGAGGCGGGGCATGGCGGCGGGGGTCGGGTGGGCCAATCTAGCGGGGCGCCTCAAAGCGAGCCGGGGATGTGCTGCCCCGGCCCGCGTGGGCGCGTCAGTCGCCGTCTATGCGGCGGACGCGGCGGTACTCGGCGACGAAGGCGGCGTCCTTGACCTTGCGCGGGACGAGCAGGTCCAGCACGCGCAGCGGGACGAGGACGGCCGTGTAGCCGTCGGCGAGGTCTTCGGTGGCGACCCC
>DASWMO010000319.1:0-1615 GCA_036399715.1 Rubricoccaceae bacterium | reverse complement strand
TCGAAGCCGCCTTTGGCGACTGGCAGACGCCGGCCGGTTTCACCGCCCCCGAGCCGCCCCGGCCCGAGACGGCCCTCGGCCGCCGCGTGCTCCTCGTCGACCGCCCCGACGTCAACCAGTCGACCATCGTCCTCGGCCACGGCGGGACGGTTCGGCGAGACGATCCCGACTACCCCGCGCTCGTCGTGATGAACGAGATCCTCGGTGGCGGCTTCGCGAGCCGCCTCGTCCGGACAGTCCGCACCGACCTCGGGCTGGCGTACGGCGTCTCGGGCGCCTACTCGGCCGACTTTCTCGTGCCGGGCCTCTTCACGGCCGCGACCGCGACGCGTAGCGACGCGACGGTCCGCGCGACGCGTGCCGTTCTCGACGTCGCCGCGAGCCTCGCCACGACGCCGCCGAGCGAGGCCGAGCTGCGGCAGGCCAAGGACGCGTACCTCAACGCGTTCGTGTTCAACTACGCCAGCCGCGCCGACGTCCTCGGGCGACAGCTCACCTACGCTGCGGTCGGCTACCCGGCGGGCACGCTCGAAGCGCTCCGCGCAGGCGTCGAGGCCGTGACAGCAGATGACGTCGCGCGCGTCGCGCGGCAGTACCTCCAGCCCGACCAGACGCTCGTCGTCGTGGTCGGCAACGCGGCCGACTTCGACGAGCCGCTGGACGTGCTCGGCGCCGTCGACACGCTCGACGTGACGATCCCCGCCGTCCCCGCCGCGGGCACCCCGACCGCAGGCCCCGCCGCCGTCGCCGCCATCGCAACGGCCCTCGGGGGCCGCGACGCCTTCGCCGCGATCCGGACGCTGCGGACCGAGGGCGAGACGACGGCGCTCGCGGGCGGGACGGAGACGCGCATCGGCGTCACGACGGCCGTCCGCCTGCCCGCCGACGGCCGGGCCGCGCTCGTTCGGACCGAGCAGCGCCTGCCCGGCGGAACCGTCACCATCGTTCTCGGCGAGGGCCGCGCCCGCGTCGCCGCGCCGGCCGGGACGCAGGACGCGCCGCCCGCCCTCGCCGCGGCCGTCCGCGCCCAGCTCTTCCTCAGCCTGCCGTACCTGCTCTCGCAGGCCGCGACCCTCGGGACCGAGGTGAGCGCCGGCCCCGACGGCACCCTCGTGCTCGCGCTCCTTCCGCCCGGCGAGGCGACGCCGTACCGCCTCACGGTCGGGTCCGACGGCCGGCCGGCGAGCGTCGCTCTGACACAGCTCACGACAGCCGGGCCAGTCGAGGTCGTCGTCCGGTTCGAGGACTACCGCGCCGTCGCCTCGCCGCGCGGCGCGCTCCAGCTCCCGTTCCGCTACGTCCAGACGGTCGACGGCGCGCCGGCCGGGCAGACGCAATTCTCGGCCGTCGAGATCGACCCGGACCTGCCGGCCGAAACTTTTACGGCCCCCTGATGCGTCGCCCCGATCCGGCCGCTGTGCTGCGCCGCCACCTTCGCAGCGGCGCCCACCTCACGCCTGCCGAGGTCGCCGCCCTGCTCGGCGTCGGCGAGCGGCAGGCGCGGCGCGTCGTGCGCGAACTCGAAGCCGCCGACCCGCCGCTGCGGACGCGCCGCGACGGCCGGACCGTCGCGTACCACTACGACGCCGGCGACCTCTCGCTGCTCGCCGACGCC
>DASWMO010000318.1:0-5503 GCA_036399715.1 Rubricoccaceae bacterium | reverse complement strand
CGTCGTGAGGACGCTCGCGAGCTGGCCGGCCTTGACGAACAGGCCGCGCAGGCGGAGGATCGCGCGGCGGAGGCGGCGGCCGTTGCGCGTGTGGAGCGCGTCCCGGTGGCGCGCGGCCCACGCCCGCCCGAGGACGAGCGTCGCGATGTGGAAGGCGAGGTAGCTGAGGGCGATCCGCAGGGCCGCGCCGTACGCCCGGACGAGGCGGAAGCGTCGCTGTGCGGGCCGTGCGGTCGGGATCGCAGGTGCCATCGGGGCTGCTGCGTCGCGATGCCTGTGCTCGGGCGGGACGACGGAGCGGCGGGCGGGCGGCGGGGCAGAGACCTGCGTGAGCATCGGCAGCGGGCACATGGACCCCGCGTACGGCGCGACGCCGCGCCGGGGTTCTACCTTGCCGGCCGTCCAACCCGTCGGCCCGTCGCCATGCCCTTTGCCCGTCGCACCTTTCGGCTGGCCGGGATCTACGGCCTGCTCGTGCTCGTGCCTCAATATGTGCTCGAGACGCCGCTCGGCGCCGGCCTGCCGGGGCTGCCGCTTACCCATCCGGAGCACTTCTACGGCTTCGTCGGCGTCGCCATCGCGTGGCAGGTGCTGTTTCTGATGATCGCCCGCGACCCGGCCCGCCTCCGGCCGGCGATGCTGCCCGCCGTCCTCGAAAAGGTGGCGTTCGGCGTGGCGGCCGTCGCCCTGTTCGCCGCCGGGCGCGTCCCGGCATTCATCGCCGCAGCCGGCGCCGTGGACCTCGCGCTCGCCGCGGCGTTCTGGATCGCCTACCGCCGCACGCCTGACCGTTGGCCCCAATGACCATCCGCACCGCGACGGACGCCGACGCGGCCCTCCTCGCCGACCTCGGCGCGCGCACGTTCCGCGGCGCCTTCGCCGCCGACAACGACCCGGCCGACCTCGCGCTCTATATCGCCGAGGCGTTCACGCCCGAGCGCCTCGCGGCCGAACTCGCGGACCCAGTGTCGACCTTTTTCGTCGCCCTCGACGCGGCGGGTGCGCCGGTCGGCTACGCCCGGCTCGTGGCCGACGTGCCGCACGCCGCTGTCCCGGGCACCCGCGTTGCCGAAATCGAGCGGATCTATGCCGATCAGTCCGTGCTCGGGCAGGGCGTCGGCGCGGCGCTGATGCAGGCGTCCCTGGACGCGGCTACGGGCCACGACGCGGTCTGGCTCGGCGTGTGGGAGCGCAACCCGCGCGCGATCCGGTTCTACGAGCGATGGGGCTTCGAGACGGTAGGCGACAAGACGTTTACGGTCGGGACGGACGTGCAGCGCGACGTCGTGATGGCGCGGCGGCTGCCGGGCGACCCGGCGCCGATCAGCGGCCGTTGAGAAAGCGCACGAGCGCCTCGACCTCGGGCGTCGGGGCGTAGTGGCGCCACATCCAGAGCCGCTCGTCGACGGTCAGCTCCGAGACGCCGCTCGCGCGGTCGTAGAAGCCGAAGCGCCCCGGCGGGCTGAGGGCGCCGACGAGTCGCGCCAGCTCGCGCCGCTCGGCCCGCGTGAGCCGGCCCTCGCGGAAGCCGTTGGTGACGAAGCTGTTGTTCTCGGACCGGTACGCGCCGTCCGGCTCGACTGCGACGCCGGTCGCCTGGTCGAACTCGCCTGTCCGGTTGTACACGACGCGCGGGCCGGGCGGCAGGCGGAAATGGCGGATCACGCCGGGACGAGCTGAAGGAGAAGGCCCCACGGCGTCCCGACGTACACGAAGCCGCGGCGGTGCGGCTCGAAAACGGTCACGCCGGGTACGGTTCCGAGGCGGGCCGCGGTCGCGGCGACGTCGTCCACCGCAAGCGCAAGGTGGGCCGTCCCTGTGTCCTGCGGTGCTCGGACGTCGGTCGCGGCTCCGGGCGCGGTCCATTCGAGCAGCTCCACCATCCCGCCCTGCGTCTCGAAGAAGGCCACGCGGAGCGTCGCGCCGTCCGGGGCACCGAACGTCTCGGGCAGGCGGTCTGCGGGGTCGCCGAGCGTCGCCTCGCGGACCGGCCGGAAGCCGAGCACGTCGGTAAAGAAGGCCGCTGCCGCGTCGAGGTCCGGCACGACGACGCCGACGTGGTCGAGGCGTACGGTCACCGGAACGACACCTCCTTGACGACGGCCCGCCCGCCGCCCTCGACGAGGAAGCCGTTGAGACGCTCGCGCCACGCCTCGCGCTGGAACTGGAGCTGGTGCCGCCACGGGGCGGAGAGCAGGCGGACGACGAAGACGCCGTCGCGCATCCACACCTCGGCCGTGACGGCGGCGATGGCCGGGCCGGCTAGACTCGGCCACGCCTCGACGGCCCGCGCCGCGTCGAGGCGCTCGCGCAGGCCGGCCTGCTGGAACAGGTCCGAGAGGACGGCGCCGAGGCGCTGCGGACTGTTGGTGGAGGACACGGGCACGGGGCGGAAGCGGCAAAGGATACGGCGTTGGCGCCACGCTCCGGCCGTGCTACACTCCGCCACACTGCCTTCACGCCCGTGCACACCGGCGCTCCGCTCGACGTCCCGTCCGTCCCGCTCCCGCTGTTCGTCCTCGATGGCCTCGCTGCGCGCGGCGACAAACCGGCCCTCATCGACGGCCCGACGGGCCGCGTGCTGACCTACGCCGCGCTCGCGGCCGGCATCGACCGCGTCGCAGCCGGCCTCGCGGCCCGCGGCTTCGGCCGCGGCGACGTCTTCGGCATCCTCGCGCCGAACCTGCCCGAGTTTCCCGTCGCCTTCCACGGCGTCCTCCGTGCCGGCGGGACCGCGACGACGATGAACCCGCTCTCGTCCGCCGACGAACTCGCGCACCAGCTCTCGGACGCCCGCGCGCGCTTCCTGCTGACGATTCCGCAGCTGCTGCCCGTCGCACGCGAGGCGGCGGACCGCGCGGGCGTCGAGGAGGTTTTCGTCTTCGGCGAGGCGCCAGGCGCCACGCCTTTCTCCGCCCTGAGGGGCGACGGCCCGTCGCCGGACCTCGCGGGCCTCGACCCGGCCGTGGACCTCGCGGCCCTCCCGTACTCGTCCGGCACGACGGGCCTGCCGAAGGGTGTGATGCTCACGCACCGCAACCTCGTCGCCAACCTGCTCCAGTTTCAGGCCGTCGACGATGGGCTGGAAAGCGACGTGCTGATCGCCGTGCTGCCGTTTTTCCACATCTACGGCATGACGCTTCTCGTCAACGCGGCCCTCCGCACGGGGCAGACCGTCGTGACAATGCCGCGCTTCGAGTTCGAGCCGTTCCTCCAGCTCGTCCAGGACTACCGCGTCAACAAGGTCTTTCTCGTCCCGCCGATCCTCGTCGCGCTCGCCAAGCACCCGCTCGTGGACCGCTTCGACCTCTCGCACCTCAAGCGCATCGTCTCCGGCGCGGCGCCGCTCGGGGCCGAGCTGGGCGCGGCCGTCGCCGCTCGCCTCGGGTGCGAGGTGAAGCAGGGCTACGGCATGACGGAGACGAGTCCCGTGACGCACTTCGTCGCGGCCGACCGCACCGCCGCTGACGGCGGTGGCTGGACCAAGTTCGGCTCCGTCGGGCGCGTCGTGCCGGGCGTCGAGGCGCGCCTCGTCGATCCCGAGACGGGACGCGAGATGCCGGACGGCGAGCGCGGGGAGCTGTGCGTCCGCGGCCCGAACGTGATGGCGGGCTACTTCCACAACGATGAGGCGACGCGGCGCACCATCGACGAGGACGGCTGGCTCCACACCGGTGACGTCGCGGTCGTGGACGCCGAGGGCGACTTCTTCATCGTCGACCGGGTCAAGGAGCTCATCAAGTACAAGGGCTACCAGGTGCCGCCAGCCGAGCTCGAAGCGCTCCTGCTCACGCACGACGCCATCGCGGACGCCGCCGTGATCCCGGTTCCGGACGAGAAGGCGGGCGAGATCCCCAAGGCCTACGTCGTCCGCAAGCCAGACCACGACCTGACCGAAGTCGAGGTGGTCGCGTTCGTCGCCGAGCGCGTCGCGGCCTACAAAAAGGTCCGCCTCGTCGCATTCACGGACGCGATCCCGAAGTCGGCCTCGGGCAAGATCCTCCGGCGGCTGCTCGTCGAGCAAGACCGCGCCGGGAGCGCGCCGGCGTAGCCGCGAGGTGCCGTCAGATGTTGTCGTCCGGCTCGACGTCGAGGATGAACACGGGAAGGCGGATGCGGAACAGGATCGCTGCGAAGCGGACCGCGATCGTCGCAGCGGCGCCTGCGGCGGCGGCCCACGCGCCGGCCATGCCGAGCGCCTTGAGGCCGAGGTAGACCGCCGGCCCGAGCGCGGCTGCCGTCGCGTAGAGGCGGCCCGGCCGGAGGATCAGCGGGATCTCGCCCGTGAGCACGTCTCGGATGACGCCGCCGAACGTGCCCGTCATCATGCCCATCACGACGACGATGACCGGCGAGATGCCCGTCGCCTCGGCAGCCTGCGCGCCCGAGACGGCGAACAGGCCCAGTCCGAGCGCGTCCGCGATGCGGAGCAGGCGCGGGTTAGGCGTGCCCCACCGTGCGACCGCGACCGTCGCCGTCGCGGCGGCAATCGCGACGTGGAACACGGACGGGTCGGCGATCCAGAACACCGGGTGCCGGTCCAGCAGCACGTCGCGGAGCGTCCCGCCGCCGGTGCTCGTCACGACGGCGAGGACGTAGACGCCGAAGAGGTCGAGGTGCTTGCGGCCGGCCGCGAGCGCGCCCGAGGCGGCGAACACGGCCACACCGGCCAGGTCGAGCCCGTACAGGAGCGTGTCTAGCGGGACCGTCACGGCGCCTCCACGCCGAGCGCCCGGCACACGGCCGCGACGCGCTCGTCCAGCATCCCGCCGACGACCGTGTACGGGATGCCGCGGATCGTGAGGTCGTTGCGGATCGCGCCGTCCATGTACTGCTGCACCTGCGGGTGGACGCGGGTCCCGTCCTGGTCGAACGGGATGTCGGGCGCGCAGACGACCGTGTGCGCGTAGCGCGTCCGGCACTCGGCGGCGAGCGCCTGCACGCGCGTCGGGCAGGCGCCGTGGAAGAAAAAGGCATACTGCTGCGTCGTGACGGCGTTGGTGTCGCAGAAGAGGAAGCGCCGCGCGCGGAGGATCGCCTCGTCCTCGATGGCGCGGTGGCGCTCGGAGATGAGCACGTAGTCCGCGAGCGGGACCTCGCCGGCGCGCTCCTCCCAGAGCGTCCGGCCGTACTCCTCGGCGTAGGCCGTCCCGAGGCGCTCGGCGAGCGCCTGCGCGAGCGTGCTCTTGCCCGACGATTCGGCTCCGAGAAAGGCGACGCGCTCGACGAAGTGGGCATACACGCGCGGGTCGAGTGCATCGGCGTGCGCATGCACGTTCGCCCGGACAGCCGAGCCCGAGACGGCGTCGCCCGAGCGGTCCAGCCTGGCGTACGCCGCCCCGAGGGCGGCCGCGAAGGCGGGCCCGTACGCCTCGGCCGCGAACACGGCGTCGACGGGGCGGGGGAGACGCGACCTGACGAACGCGTGGTGCACGGCGTCGGGCGCCACATTCGGCGGCGCTTCGATCGCGTCGAACGCGACGACGGTGGCATCGGGGTAGAG
>DASWMO010000317.1:0-4151 GCA_036399715.1 Rubricoccaceae bacterium | reverse complement strand
TCGGCGTCCGGGACCTCGGCTACTACGTCGGGTACGCCATCGCCAGGCGGTACTACGACCGGTCGGACGACAAACAGGCGGCCGTCGCGCGGCTCATCGAGTTGGACTACGAGGACCCCCTGGCGGTGGAGGCCCTCGTTGAGGCGTCCGGGTACTTCGACCGGTCGATGGGCGAGCTGCGCGCGGCTTACGGCCGGGCTGTCCCGACGGTCGTCGGGATCGAAGAGTTCGACAACGGAGACCGGGACGTCGACCCGGACACGCGCCGGATGACCGTCATGTTTTCGGCCCCGATGGACACCCGGTTTCGTGGGTTCGAGGCGGGCCCCCTCGGGGTGGGTCACGTGCTTCGGGTGGCGCGGTTCGTGGGCTGGTCGGCCGACGGGCGGACGATGACGGTGGAGGTCAATCCCCGGCCGGGCCGTCGCTACCAACTCACACTGTCGGATCAGTTTCGTGACGAGCGGGGACGAGCGCTGGAGCCGTACCTCGTGGACATCACGACGGCGGCAGACGGCACTGAGCGCACCGACTGAAGGGATCTGCGGGGCTGAAGAACCTGCCTCTGCACCGGACGGCGCCGTGTCGACGCTCTACCTTCGCGCCCGTGCCGCCGGTGAGCGGCCACGTGTTACACGGCTGCAGCCCTCCGCAATGCTTGACCGACGCGAGATCAACGCACTATGGTTCGCAGAGCAGCTCGTCCCGGGCGTACGCTTTCGCCTCAACGATGCCGTCCGAATTGTGAGCGGGCCGGCGTCGGGCGCAGAGGGAAGCGTGATCTCGCTCGACGCGCTCGAACCCGAACCGACGTATCTGGTCGAGCTTAGCGGCGGTGCCGATGTCCGTGTGCCGGAGCGCGCGCTCGATGCTGCCGTGTAACTCGCGGCTGCATCGGACCGCCCGGCAGACGTCGCCTCTCGTCCAGCCGTCCACGTATACTTTCGTCTCATTGAGGCGCTGTGCCTCGTGGCGGCTGCTGAGCCGCCAAATGTTATGCGGCTTGGCCTTCGCTCGCGCTCGTCTATGAAGTCTATGAATCGGTCTCTCGGAGTCGCACCGGGCCATCCTGTCCTCCCCGCGCCCCACGGCGAGTGGGAGATCGTCGGGCTCTGCCTCCAGGACGAACCGGCAGACGGCGCAGAGCCTCGCCTTGACCTGACGGTACGTCGGGGGCACGACCGGCGGGTCCTCCGCTTCCTCTCGCCCCAAGATCTGTCGGTCGGACCGGGAGGGCTCTCAATGACGCACGGGTTAGAGATCCTCGATGTCCGGAGCCGAGGGATGGACGGGATCGGCGTGCGTGTCGACGACTACGAGTCGAGTCCCGGCGGCGTGCGCTTCTGGGCCAGAACAGTCGAGGACGTCACGCTGTACGCCGCAGAACCCGGCGCTGCAGCCGACGCTTCGCGCAGCTGAGCGTCCACTTGTTTTGCCGCACTCCCGATGCTGAGCGAGCAAGCCGTTTCCGAACTCGAAGAGCGCCTCCGACAGGCCATGCTCGCCTCGGACATTGACCAACTCGACGTGCTGATTGACGACGACCTCCTCTTCACAACGCAGACTGGGGCCGTCGTCGGGAAGGCGGCCGACCTCGACGCCCACCGCTCGGGCCAGCTTCGGCTCACCACGCTCAACCCCTCCGACCAGCGCGTCCTCGTCGCAGAAGGGACCGCCGTCGTCGCTGTTCTCATGGACGTGGCAGGCGCGTACGATGGCGAGCCGTTTGCCGGCGCGTATCGCTACACGCGAGTATGGGGGCATACCGGTAGGTCGTGGCGCGTCGTGGCCGGGCACATGAGCGCGGTGCCCCCGCCGCCTGGTGCGGCATAACCTGCGGCTGCGGCCGACCGCACAGCGGGCGTCGGTTTTCTAGACGGGCGTTCCCGCCTACCTTCGCTTCGGGCGCACCTCGGCACTCGTTGTGCAGTGGAAATTCCCCTCACCTCGACAGCCTTGAGGATTTCCTCCGGCAGCATTGCGCCGTCGGCGCCTCGGAGCGCCTGCTCAACATGAGTGGCGAGGGAGTCTGGCTTCGCTTTCGGAGCGGCCCTCGTTCACGCTTGCGCGCCTGGCGGCTTGTCGCCAGGAGACGTGCCCGCCACATGCGACCACACCCGCTCCAGGCTGAACTCGAGGTGCATGCTCTCAGCCTCTGAAAGGCGGGTCACAAAGTCTACGTCGCGGACCCGCTTGCCAAGCTTCGACCTTTGGACTCGGACGATGTGGTCCGCATCGCCGGATATACCGACCGACCCGGCAATGGTCTCAACCGTTGTCCCTCGCCCCTTCCGACTGTGCAGGACGGCCACGACGGCGAAGCCATCGATTGCGAGTGGGACGCCGACCCGAACCGCCTGCTCGCATCCGAGCGCAACGGCCTCGGGCGACGGACCCATGCCGCGTGGCCTCCGCACCCCCGCTTCAGGACGGATTCGGCCATCCGGGATGCGCTCCCGATGCCACGCGGAAAACCGTGTCGAGGAGTTGGCAACGCGCAGAACCTACTCGGGTGCACTCTCGGGGGTGGGGCGGTCCGCAGGCGCCTCGCCGCTCGCCCGTGTGGCCCATCCTGAGCGCATCATGGCACGCAGGGACCGGGCCGACGACTCGTCGGCCATCGCCGCACCACTCGCCCAGCCCGTCGCCAGCGCGCTCAGGAACAGGTCGCGTCCGCGAACGCCCGGCAGGGCCGCTCCTTCCTCCTGGGCGGCCCGGAGGAAGCACTCGGTCGTCGTGATGAACCCCTGGCAGGTGAGCGCCAGAGGCGAGCCCTCCTCCGAGAGCGCGGCCCGCAGCGGTTCCGGGAGGCCGTCGAAGGCGGTTACCCACTCGATGAGCGCGTCCAACCACAGCGCGAGCGCTTCGGTCGCGTCGGACACCTCATGCTCGATCGCCGTGCGGCGACCCTCCAGCGCCTCGTTCCGAGCCTGCAGGAGGGCCGCGAGAAGGGCCTCGCGGTTCGGAAAGTGCCGGTAGAGCGTGCCCGGCCCGATGCCGGCGCGCTTGGCGATGGCGTCCATGGAGCCGGCGACGCCCTGCTCTGAGAAGTACTGCTCGGCGACGTCGAGGATGTGCGAGCGGTTGCGCTCAGCGTCCAGGCGGGGTTTGCGTGTGCCGATGGGGGCCTCCTCCATGTTCTCTCGTTCTCCAATTGGCAAACCGGAGAATACCTCCGCATCGTTCCTGGAACAAGCGGAGTGGGTCTCCGTTTTAGTTCGCCATGGGCTAGAGCTACGACGCGAAAGTCCGGCAGGCCCAGTACGGCCTCGACGCGCGTGTTGACGTGAGCCCTGTACGCGTCTCGGCCATCGGGCGGGCATCTACAACGAAACCGGTATGACCAAGCTCTCAGTCCTAGACCTCGTGCGGATCAAGCAGGGCGGAGACGCCCGCACCGCCCTCGACGACACGCGGGACCTTGCGGCCCACCTGGAGCGCTGGGGGTACGGGCGCATCTGGATCTCGGAGCACCACAACGCCGCCGGGATCGCGAGCGCCGCGACCGCGCTCGTCCTCGCCCACATCGGCGCGGCGACGAGCACGATCCGTCTCGCCGCCGGCGGCATTATGCTCCCCAACCACGCGCCCTACGTCATCGCGGAGCAGTTCGGGACGCTCGCCCGGCTCTTCCCGGGCCGCGTCGACCTCGGGCTCGGCCGCGCACCCGGCACCGGTCCGGCGGCCATCCAGGCACTGAGACGGCCGCCCCAGTCCGTCGACGAGTTTCCCCAGGACGTGCGTGAGCTTCAGGCGTACTTCGCGCCGGCCGTACCCGGACAGCGGCTCGTGGCGGCTCCCGCCGACGGGACCGAGGTCCCGCTGACCATCCTGGGGTCGAGCCTGTTCGGCGCGGCGCTGGCCGGCGAGTTCGGCCTGCCCTTCGCCTTCGCCTCGCACTTCTCGCCCGACCTCCTGCTGGACGCGCTGCGGCTCTATCGAGAGCGGTTCAAGCCGTCCAACCAGCTGGACCGCCCCTACGCCATCGTCGGCGTCAACGTCGTCGCTGCCGAGACCGACCCGGAGGCGCGCCGCCTCGCGACGTCGCAGCAGAAGTCGTTCGCCGACCTGTTCCAGTATGGCGCGTCCGGTCCCCTGGAGCCGCCGGTCGACGACATCGACGCCTACTGGTCCGCCCCGGCGAAGGCGCA
>DASWMO010000316.1:0-15128 GCA_036399715.1 Rubricoccaceae bacterium | reverse complement strand
GGCGGCCTCGGCGGCGCGGGCGGCCTCGACGCGCTTGAGGCCCTCGGTGATCGTCTCCTTGGTCACGCCGCGGATGCCGGCGATGAGGGTCGGGTTCTCGTCGGCGGCGCGGTAGACGGTCGCGGTGTCGGCGATGAGGGCGGGGTCGGCGTCGGGGACGTCGCCGGGGAGGACGAGGGCGGCGTAGGTGGCCGTGCCGGGCTCGTAGGCGGCGCGGACGAGCTTGCGGAGGCGGACGTAGCCGGCTTCGAGGGTGGTGAGTGCGGCGGTCGTCGCAGCGGTGGCCTCGGCGGCCTCGGTGCGCTGGTGGCCCATCGCGGCCTGGACCTCGTCGATGAGGGCGAGGCCCTGAGCGACCTCGTCGTCGGTCTCGATCTGGTAGGGGGCGAGCAGGGCGAGGATCTCCGGGGTGTCGCGGATGCCGGTGAAGAGGGCGGTGGCGTCGGTGAGGAGGACCGGGGCGGCGCTGTCGGAGAAATTGGCCATGAGACAGAGGCGGGAAGGTGTGCGGGCGAACATAGACCCGAGCGGGGTCTCGGGGCGGTGGGGCGGTCGGTGGGTAAAATCTCCCGGTCGGTGCCCGACGGAGGCCGGTGGGTGCTCGGAGGATGCCGGTGGATGCCCGACGGAGGCCGGTGAGGGTCCGGCGGACGCCGGTGGATGCTCGGCGGCGTCCGGTGGACCTTCGGCGGATGCCGGTCGGTGGCGGACGGATGCCGGTGGGTGCCGGACGGGCGCCGGTCGGTGCCCGGAGGATGCGGGTTGCGGTTCGGCGGGCGGGGGCGGTACCCTTCGGGCTCACATCGCGGCGGGGCCATGCGGACATCGAGACGGGGCGTCGGGCGGGCGTCGGGCTTCGCCCTCTTCGTGCTTCTTTTCGGTGTGGGCGCGGCGGCACCGTCGGCTCAGACGCTCATGTGGGAGCGCGTGGGCGCGAACGCCGTCGATCCGGAGCGGCCCTCGATCGCGCCCGATGGGACGATGTGGTCGGCCGGGAATTCGAGGATGCGGAGTCTGAGACCGCCCTACGGGCCCGACCAACTCTGGACCGAGCACGCGTACGACCCAGACGACCCTGTCTTCGCACTCGGCCAAGACACGCTCATCTCGACCCGACAACGGTTTGAGCGGTCCACGAACAATGGCGTGACGTTTCAGGCTGTCCCGTCGGACGGTGCGCCTTATGTCAACTACTACACCGAGATCCCAGCGGGCGTGCCCGGCGCGGGCATGCTGCTCGCAGCCGACGGCCCCAACAGCTTCTGGTCCGTCTACTCGCACGACCGTGGCGCGACGTGGCACCGGACCCTCTTCCCGGACCCGAATAGCGAGGGCCCGCACGCTCGTCGCCTTGCCGTCGTCCACACCGGGCCGCATGCAGGGCGCATCGTCGGCGCTGGCTCCTGGGGTCTCGCGACGAGCGACGACCGCGGCGTCTCGTTCCAGCGCGTGCCCGGCTGGTACCAGTACTTCCGCTTCTCAGCCGACGCCATAGCCCGGCTCGGCGGTGCGGCGCCCGGCGGCGGAGACCGCCTCGTGGCTGCGATCATCGACCCGACGCGGCCGGGGCGCATCTCGCGCGTGATCGTCTCCGACGACGGCGGCGACACGTGGCGCGAGACATTCGGGCTCACCGGCGACCCAAACGCAGCGGCGTCGGAGGTCGTGGACATGGGCGGCGGGCGGGCGGTGATCGCGATGAACGGCGGTCACATCTGGGCGACCGAGGACGCGGGCGAGTCGTGGCGCATCGTGGGCGTGGTGCCGGGTTCGATCATCGACCAGGGGCCGGAGGCGTCGTTCAACGCGCGCGTGCTGTGGGCTTTCATTGGCCCGGACGGGCGGCTGTACGTGGGCGGGTTCGGCCTTGGCGGGCGCCGGCCTGGATGGGCATTCCGAACGGTGGCGCCTCTCGTGGCGGGCGAGGCAGGGCCGGACGCGGCACAGGGCGTGGACGTATCGGTGCGTCCGAACCCGGCGTCGGGGCGCGTCGAGATCGTGCTGTCACTCGCCGAGGCTGAGACCGTGCGGGTCGTTGTGCTCGACGCGCTCGGGCGCGAGGTCGCGGTGGTGCTGGACGGGGCGGCGGCGCAGGGCGAGACCGTCGTCGGCGTCGAGACGGAGGCGTGGCCCCCCGGCGTGTACGTCGTCCGCGCGACGGCGGGGGCGCGGACGGCGACGGCGCGGCTCGTCGTGGCGCGGTAGACGGCGGGCGCCTGCCGCCGGGCGCGCTACGGTTCGAGGTAGCTCACGACGCGGGCGCGGAGCGGTCCGCCGGGCGCCTTGGCGAAGCCCACGACGGCGCTGCGTGTCGCGCCGGCGGGGACGTAGGGGACCTCGGCCTCGGCGCAGATGGTCTCGCCGGCCGGCCCGCCGCGGCCGCACGCCTCGACGCGAACGGCCTCGGCGGCCGTCCCGCCGGTGTTCCGGATCGTCACGGTCGCGATGGCGCTGCCCGACCGCTGGACCGGCTGCAAGACGCTCGCCTGGACGTGTGCCGGGCCGGCGGGTCCGCGGATGGCCTCGCTCGCGAGCGCGCCGACGAGGGCGAGCACGAGCACGAGGCTCACGCTGAAGACGGCGTTCTCGACACCGTTGCGGGGGTTCGGGGTGGTCATGACGAGCCGAGGAGGAGGCGGCCGGCCGAGGCGCCGAGCATCGCGGGGAAGGACAGCACGACGAGCGCCCCGAGGCTGCCGGCGCCGGCCTCGACGTGCCCGAAGACCCACATCAGGGCGGCCGAGGCGACGAGCGCGACGGCGTACGTCACGACGGTCCCGCGCAGCGGCCCGAGGCCGGCTCCGGCGACCCGCTCGGACCCGCGGAACGCGCTGACGTACAGCAGCCCGCCGCCGACGGCGAGCGAGAGCGCGATGAGGGCCGCGAGGTGCGCAGGCGTCAGCTCGGCCCCGAGCAGGACGATCTCCTCGGTCGGGGCGACGTTGGCGGCCACGAGCACGGCCCCGCACAGCGCGACGACGACCTCGCCGATGACGGTCCGCGGCACGGCGTCCTCTTTATCGTCGCCCGCGTCGTCTGCTTCGTTGTCGTCCGGCGCCTGGCCGAGCTGGGCCGTGCCGACCGAGACGCCGACCGCGGCGACCATGGCCTGGAGCGTCAGCACGCCGAGGACACCGGGCGAGAGGCCGTCCGCGGGGAAGCGGCCGAGCGCGGCGAGCAGGACGGCGGCGACGGCGAGCCCGAGGCCCATCTCCTCGACCGACTCCAGCAGGTCGTCGCGGAGGCGGTGCGTGCCGTGGATGCCCGCGACGCGGTTGTAGGCGACGAGGAGCGCGAACGTCCCGCCGACGAGCGCGGCGAGGCGCCCGGGCGACGCCGTCAGGCCGATCGCCCACATCTCCATCGTGTAGAACAGCGGCAGGCTGAACAGCAGCCCACCGCCGACGCCGCGCGCGTACTCCTGGAGCGACTGCGAGACGGGGCGGGACACGGGGGCGCGGCGGAGCGGGCGAAGCTACGCGCCGGGCGCTCCGCGCTTCACCGAGGCGCCCTGCCAGCGTGCGCGGCGCACCATCGCGGGGAGGGCCCGGCCCTTGATACGTGGCCTGCCCGCCCAGGGCTCATGATGCCGGCAGACCCGCCGCCACGGGCCCGGGCGCGAGTGCCTCCGCGATTGCCACCGCGTGTTCGCGGTTGCCGGGCATCCCGGCCCGGTTGAACTTGGCCGCAAAGGGCTGCGCCGGGTCGTGGATCCGGAGGTGCGTGAAGAGCGGCCCCGTCCGCGCCGTCACCGGCGGCAGCGCGCCGAGGTCGTACGCGACGACCTCGGCCGGCTCGGTCCCGCTCGCGCCCATCCGGAGCACGAGGACGCGGCGGTCGGTCAGGCCGACGAGAAAGTCCTTTGTGAGCAGGAACGACGCCACGACGGCGGGCACGATGCCGAGGGCCGCGAGCGGGAGCAGGAGCCAGACGCTCGGCTGCCGTACGCCGGAGGCCCAGTGCCGCAGCGTCTCGCCGGGCTCGAGGTGCGGGCGGAGGATCGCGGCGAGCGCGTCGGGGTCGGTAAACTGGCGCATGGCGGGGTCAGAAGAGCTATTCGAGGATAGGAGGCGGTTGCGGCTGCCGACTCGCACGCGTCGGCGGGATGTGCGCCGTGGCAACGGCGCCGAAGAAGACGTAGAAGTCCCGCCTCGACGCCGGTGCGGAGCGCGGCCGTGGCTACCGCGCGGGGTACGTCGCGACGATGGCGCGCGCGAGCGCCTCGGCCTTCTCGCGGAGGCCCGGCCGCGGCGGCGTGGCATTGAGCAGGACGACCGTGACGCCGCCGCCATGCTCGACGAGGACCTGCCCCCCGACGTCGTTGCCCTCCCACTGCGCGGCGCTCTTCCAGCCCGCCCGCTCGCCGAGCCCGCCGACGGGCTCCAGCGTCAGACCGAAGGCCGTCGCGAGCGAGTCCAGCGTGTAGCCCTCCATCCGGTCCGCCTCGCCGGCCCACGTCGAGGGGGTCGAGGCGATGTAGCAATTCGCGGGGTCGCCGGCGGGCTTCGTGACAGTCACATCGGCCCCGAGAATGCCCGTGGCGAGGTCGGACGAGAGCCACGGGCACGACCCGGATTCGCCTGTCGCGGCGGAGGTAGACGCGACGGGCGTCGCGATGGGCGTCGAGGCGGCAGCGGGCTGGGCCTGAGCGGCGGGGTGGGAGGCGGGCGTCGGCTCCTCGGAGCAGGCGGCCAGGGCGGGGAGCAGGAGCGCGAGCAGGAGGACGGAGCGGTGCGACATGGCGGCGTGGGGCGGAACGAGTGGAGGGGACGGTGGAACCAGGCGGCCTAGTCGGCCACCTCGACCCACCAGGCGTCGATGGTGTGCGTGCTGTTGCCGGTCCTGAGCAGGCGCGGCGAGAGGAAGCCCGCGCGCGGCTCGTAGTCGAGCGCGCTCTGCAGGTGCGGCCGGATGCGCCCGCCCTCGACCGTGACGACGTAGGTCCGGATCGGCGTGCCGCTGGAGAGGACCACGAGCTCGTAGCGGCCGTCGGTCGACGCGAGGTCAGTAGCGGTAAAGGGCCAGAGGGTGACGCCGTCGCCCGGCTTCGCCAGCTCATGGTCCTGGAAGAATGTCAGGCCGACGGTGCTCAGGTGGACGTTCGAGCGGCTCCGGGCGACCTCCTCGCCGCCGCGGCGCAGGCTCAGCGACAGGCTGGCGGTGCGGTTGCCGACCTCGCGCGACGAGACCCAGTAGTCAAAGCCGATCGACTCCTCAGGCCGCTCCGTTGGCTGGGCGAGGTACGCGAGCCGCTGCCACGGCCCCTCGGCCGTCCACGTTGCGCCGGGGGCGAAGGGGTCCGTGCTTCGCTCGACGGCCAGCGAGAAGGGCACCGACCCGACGGCCTCGCCGTCGACGGTCACGCTGAGGACGTAGTCACCAGGCTCGCCGGGCGCGAACGTCTGCCGGTCCCCGTACCGGCTGTTGACGTTGAGGTAGGCGAAGACGGGAGCCGCGGCGGCCGGGCGGACCTCGAAGGGGACCTCGTGGAGGATGTGCCCGGCGGGGTCGGTGAGCGCGAGGCGGACGTCGGCGTCGGCCGGCGGGAACAGCAGGAGGACGTTGCGCGCGTCGAACCCGCCGGCGTCGGGGTAGAAGGGGATGTTGAGCAGGCTCGCCATGTCGACGGCCGGACGCTGCGCAACGGCGGGTGGGCTGGCCGCGAGCGCGGCGAGGGCGAGTGCGGCGAGGGCCGCGCGGAGGAGGCGGGTCGTCATAGGGAAACCGGAGGGTGAGCCAAGAGGGGAAGCAAAGCGCGACGCCGTCAGCGCCAGCCGTAGAGCGCGACGACGGCGCGCGGGTCGCTCGGGTCGCGCGTGCGGTGGGTCTCGCAGACGATCACCACACGCGCGATGCGGCGGTCGCTGCCCGCGAGGTCGACCGCGCGCGTCTCGTCCCCGACCAGGATCCGCTGCCGGACCGCCACGTCCTGACGTGTCCCGTTGACGTAGTGGACCTCGACGTCGTGGAACGTGACGGCGCGGCCGCGGACGACGAGCTTGATGCGGTCGAACGCGCCCACGCGGGGGCCGACGGCGATCTCGTCGCGCTCGGCCCGGTGCCCGACGGTGCGCTCGCCGAGGAGCGTCCAGCCGCTGTCTGGCGGCAGCGAGATGCAGCCGAGGCCGAGCAGGCCGAGTGCGACCAGACGGAACACGGCGGACGCCGGGCGGAAGGGGCGGTCGGGCATGGGTCCGGTTCAGGGATGGAGGCCGTCAGGAGGGCCGGCTGCCCGTGACCGGGCCAGCGTCGGCGGAGCGGAGGCGGTCGAGCGCGACCCACTCGTCCCAGCTGTCCGCCCACCCGTCGTAGTGGACCTTGTAGCGACCGTCGGCCACCTCGACGACGTGGCCGGCGTACCACGACCCGTGCCAGTTGATCTGGAGGGAGTCGCCCGTCGTGTAGTTGTCTCGCGCGTCGGGCGCGGACGGCGGGGCCGGCACGTGCGTGCCGGGCGGCGCGGAGGTCGGGCCGGACTCCGAGGGGCACCCGGCACCCGTCAGCAGAGCGGCGAGGGTGAGTAGAGCGAGGAGGCGGGGCGAGGCGGGCATGGCAGCGGGCGGTGAGTGACGGCACCCATCCATGCGTCGGCCAGCCGTCGCGGGGCTCACCCACCCATCCGTCGGTCGGGTATTGCGATGTGACCCGTAACACATACTTTGCCCCGTCCTCTGCGCCCATGCCCCGCCCGCCCGTTACGGCCCTGCTCGCGGCGTCCCACGGCGGCGATGCTGACGCCGCGCAGCGGCTCGTGGCCGCCGTCTACGACGAGCTCCGCGCGATCGCGCGGAGCGAGCGCCGCGGCCACACCCACGACACGCTCAACACGACGGCCCTCGTCCACGAGGCCTACGCCAAGCTCGTCGACGGGCAGGCGCTCCGCTTCAACGGCCGTGGACACTTTTTCGGGGCGGCCGCACGCGCCATGCGCCAGGTGCTCGTCGACGACGCCCGCGCGCGGACGCGCCTCAAGCGCGGCGGGGCGGAGCGGCCCATCGCGCTCGACGACGCCCCCGAGGTGGCCGCGACAGACGCCTTTTCGGATGGCCGCTCGGACGAGGTGCTGGCCATCGACGCGGCGCTCCTCCGCTTCGCGGCCCTCGACCCCCGCGCGGCCCGCGTCGTCGAGTGCCGCTACTTCGGCGGGCTCTCGGTCGAGGAGACGGCCGAGGCGCTCGGCATCTCCGAGGCGACGGTGAAGCGCGACTGGACCGCGGCGCGCCTCTGGCTCTTCCAGGCCCTCAGCGACGGCGACGCGCGCTCCTGAGCCGCTCCCCGCGCCGACGGCGCACGTGAGGTCACCCCGCACCCCGCCATGGACCCCGACCGCTGGACGGACCTCAAGGACGACCTCGACGGCCTGCTGGGCCTCGCGCCGGAGGCGCGCCAGGATGCTCTCGCCGCCTGCCCGGCCGAGCGCCGCGACGCCCTCGCCGCGCTCCTCGTTGCGAGTGACGCCGCCGGCGACTTTCTCGACGCGCCCGCCGCCGTGCTCGACGTGGCCGCCTTCGCCGCGGCGGACGAGGCGGCGGACGGGCCGGACCCGCTCGTCGGGCAGGAGGTCGGGCCGTACCGCGTCGTCCGCCGCGTCGGGCAGGGCGGCATGGGCGACGTGTACCTCGCCGAACGTGCCGACGGCCTCTTCACCCAGCGCGTGGCCCTGAAGGTGGTCCGCGCCGGGAGCCCCGGCGGCCCCGGCGGCACGCCGTCCGTGCTGCGGCGTTTCGCCGACGAGCGCCGCATCCTCGGCCGCCTCCACCACGCCGGCATCGCGCGCCTGATCGACGCCGGCGCGCTCGCCGACGGGCGCCCGTGGATCGCGATGGACTACGTCGAGGGCCTGCCCCTCACCGAGGCGACAGCCGGGCTGCCGCTGCGCGAGCGTGTCCGCCTTCTCGCCGAAACCGCCGCGACCGTCCACGCCGCCCATCAGGCGCTCGTCGTCCACCGGGACCTCAAGCCGTCCAACGTGCTCGTCGCCCCGGGCGACGACGGGCGGCTTCACCCGACGCTGCTGGACTTCGGCATCGCCAAGGTGCTCGACCCCGAGACGGACGGCGTCGAGACGGAGACCGGCCTGCGGCCGATGACGCGGGCCTACGCCGCGCCCGAGCAGGTCCGCGGCGAGCCCGCGACGACGGCGACGGACGTCCACGCGCTCGGCGTGCTGCTCTACGAGACCCTCGCCGGGCGGCGCCCGTTCGGCGGGCCGACGCCGAGCGCCGTCGAGGCGGCGATTCTGGAAACGGACGCCGCGCCGCCGAGCCGCGCCACGGCGTCTCCCACGGCCCCCGACACGTCCGTCCCGGCCCGCGACCTCCGCGGCGACCTCGACACGATCTGCCTCAAGGCCCTCGCCAAAGAGCCCGCCGCGCGCTACGCCTCGGCCGAGGCGCTCGAGGCCGACCTCCGGCGCTTCCTGGCGGGCTTCCCCATCGCCGCCCGCCCGCCCTCGGCGGCCTACCGCGCGCGGACGTTCGCGCGCCGCCACCGGACCGGCGTCGCCGTGGCCGCGCTGGGCCTGGCCGCGCTCGTCGGTGGGGTCGCTGTGGACGGGTCGCGCGTCCGCGCCGAGCGCGACCGCGCCGAGCGCGCCGCGACGCGCGCCGAGCGAACGGCGGACTTTCTCGCGGCCCTCTTCGACAGTGCCGACCCCGGCGGGGCGAGTCCGGACTCGCTGACGGTCCGCCACCTGCTCGACGCCGGGGCCGCGCAGGCCCGCGCAGACCTCGCCGGCGAGCCCGACGTGCTCGCGCAGATGCTCACCACGATGGGCCGCGCCTACCTCGGCCTCGGCGTCTACGACGCCGCCGAGACGGCGCTAACCGACGCAGTCGCCCTGCTGGACTCGACCGGGACGGACCCGCTCGGCCATCGCGACGCCCTGCTGGAACTCGCCAACGTCCGCTTCCGGACCGAGGCCTACGGCCCCGCGCGCCGCCTCGCCCGGCAGGCCCTCGCCCTGGACTCGGCCTACGCCGCCCCCGAGACGTCCGAGCGCCTCGCCATCCTCAACACGGTCGCCCTCGTCGCGTCGCGCAGCGGGGACGACGCCGAGGCGGCCCGCGTGCTGCGCCTCGTCATCGCCGGCCGCCGCCCGCTCACCGGCGAAGACGACCGCGTGGACCTCGCGAGCAACCTCAACAACCTCGGCCTGATCCTCGCCGAAGGGGGCCGCGCCGACGAGGCCGCGCCGCTGCTCGACGAGTCGATCACGATCGTCGAGCGTCTCCGCGGCCCGACGCACCCGTACGTCGCCTTCGGGCTGAACTCGCGCGTCGAGGTGGACCTCCTGCGGGGCGACACGGCGCAGGCCGTCGCCGACCTCCGGCGGGCGCTCGCCATCGGCGAGACGGCGCTCGGGCCGGAGCACCCGTTCACGGCCCACGTCCGCGAGAGCCTCGCGGGCCTCGTCGCCGCGCCGCTCCGCTGAATCGACCGCCCGCGGATCAGCCGGCGACGGCGTCCAGCGCGACGGCCGCCAGGAAGCCGAGGGCGACGATGAGGCCGGTCGCGTTGTGCGTGCCGGCTGTGGCCTCGGGGACCATCGTGTCGGCGAGCATCGCGAGGATCGCGCCTGCGGCGACGGCCGTCGTGCCCGCCGAGACGGCAGGCGAGGCGCCGGCAAACAGGACGACGCCGGCGACGGCGGCGATGCCCGACACGACCGCAATCGCGCCCCAGACGCCGAAGATGTAGCGTGCGGATCGCCCGGCGGCCTTCATCCCGGCCGCGCTCGCGAGGCCCTCGGGAAGGTTCGAGAGGAAGATGGCCGCAACCGTGACGAGGCTCACGTGCCCGCCCGCGAGCAGGCTCAGGCCGATGGCGATGGACTCGGGGATCCCGTCCAGGAGCGCCCCGACGGCGAGCGCCACCCCGCTGCCGGCATGCTCCGCCTCGGACGGCTGCAGGCCGCTGGACCGTTTCCGGTGCTGCGCCCCGACGCGCGCGAGGGCCACGTTGGCGGCGGTGTAGACGAGCGCGCCCGAGGCGAAACCAACGACGACGGCCACGAGGCCGCCCGTCGCGATGGCCTCCTCGACGAGCCCGAACGTCAGCGCGGAGACGAGGACGCCCGCGCCGAAGGCCATCACGCCGGCGACGATGCGCGCCGGGACGGCGACGGTGTACGCGACGGCTGCGCCGAGCAGGAGCGCCGAGCCGGAGAGCAGGCCCCAGAGGCCGGCCTGAAGCCACAGCGGAAGTGACAGCATCAGGGCGTGGAGACCGCGGCGCTGCGCGGGCCAAGCGTGAGGCGCCCACCGGTCACGTCGGCGTCGCCGACGACGATGTCGAGGCGATCGGGGAAGTCGGCGGACTGGGGCGCGTCCGAGACGTTCACGGCGACCGTCACGGCGTCCGCGCCCGTGCCGCGGCGGTAGACGAGGACGCCGGCCGCGTCGTCGCGGACGAGCCATTCGACGGGCGCGTAGGCGAGCGTGTGGGCGTGGGCGGTGCGGAAGCGGGCGAGGGCCGTCGTGAACGCGATGAGGTCTGCGTCGGGCGCGACGGGCGTGGGGCGGACCGAGCGGCCGAGGGCGTCGCCGGCCTCGGGAGCGTAGGCGAGGTCCGGCCAGAGCATCGGGCGGCGGTTGTCGGGGTCGTCGGCGCCCCACATGCCGGCCTCGTCGCCGTAGTAGACGATGGGCGCGCCGGGGAGCGTGAACTGGAGCACGCGGTAGAGCCGGAGCGCGCGGCCGGCATCGGGGCCGGGCTGCGAGCCGAGGTAGGCCGGCGTCTCGCGGAGACCTTCGCCCTGCTTGTAGCGCGCGCGCGGGTTGGCCATCGTCGTGAGCAGGCGCGGCGTGTCGTGCGAGCCGGACATGGCCCACGACGCTGCGAGGCGGTCCGGCGGGAACGCGGCCCAGAGCGAGTCGAGGTGGGCGGCGAGGCGCGTCGGCGCGATCTGCGGGCCGCCGGCCGGGGCGGGCAGCACGAAGCGGCGGAGCGGCTCGAATGGCCGGTAGTGCATGATGCCGTCGAAGACGCCGAGGTAGGGCGCGGGGTCGGACATGACGTTCGGCCAGCGTTGCCACCAGATCTCGCCGACGATGAGCGCCTCGGGATTGACGCCCTTGACGACGTCGCGGTAGCGCCGCCAGAAGCCGAGCGGGACCATCTCGGCGACGTCGAGGCGGAAGCCGTCGAGGCCGTCGCGGGGGTCGCCGTCGCCGTCGGGGTCCAGCCAGCGGCGCGAGACGGCGAAGATGTGCTGCGCGACGGGCTCCACGAGGTCGCCGTCGTAGGGGATGCCCTCGCCCGGGTTGCCGGTGAGGTTCGTCTCGCGCCACTCGGGGAGTTCGGGGACGCCCGCCCAGCCGCTGTAGGCGAACTCGGACGTGTCGGGCGTGGCCGGGTCGTCCCAGCGGTCGATCCGGTACCAGCCGGCGTAGGGGCTCGCCTCGCCCTCGGCGAGGACGCTCTGGAAGGCCGGGTGTGCGCTTCCGGTGTGGTTCCACGAATAGTCCATTACGACCCGCATGCCGCGCGAGTGGGCGGCTCGGACGAGGTCGAGAAAGAGGCGGTCGGCGGAGGTGAAGGCCCACGTCTCGGGCCGGAGGAGGTCTTCGCGGGCGATGGCGGCGCGGTCGCCGGCCGGGTCCGGCCCCATGTCGGGGTCGACGTGGCGGAGGTCGGCCGCGTCGTACTTGTGGAGGCTCGGGGACGCGTTGAGCGGGTTGAGGTAGAGCGCCGTCACGCCGAGCGAGTCGAGGTAGCCGAGGCGGTCGAGGATGCCCTGGACGTCGCCGCCGTAGCGGCGGAGGAAGACCGTCGTGTAGGGCTCGCCGGGGGCTAGGCGCTGTGCCCACGGCTCCTGCGTGGTCCAGTCGTGCGTCCACGGCGTCGGCGCCCAGCCGGCGCCGCGGAGGGCGGCCACGCCGACGTTTGGCCACGCACCGGTGAGGCTCTCGGGCGTCGGGTCGTTGGCGGCATCGCCGTTGGCAAAGCGCTCGGGGAAGATCTGGTACCAGACGGCGGTCTGGGCCCAGGCAGGCGCGGTGTCTGCCGCCGGGGCGCCCGGCGTCTGGGCGTGTGCGGCGGCGCACGAGAGGGCGAAGGCGGCGAGGACGAGGCGCATCGGGGCAGGGCGGGCGAGGTGCAAAGGTACTCGGGCGGCGCGAATGGGTAGAAAGACCCCGGGCGGGTCATCGCCTGATCCGGCGGTGCCATCGCCTGTTCCGACAGTGCCCGTGTCTCGTCCGGCGGTGTCATCGCCCCGTCCGGCGATGCCGGCGCCTCGTGCCGCACGGTCAGCGCCTCGTCCGACAGGGCCGGCGCCTTGTGCCGGAGGGTCGGCGCCGGGGCGCTACGGGTTCAGGAGGCGCTCGGCCTGTCGGCGCGCCTCGCGGGCCGCGCGCTCGAGGTCCTCGCGGATTGCCGGATCGGCCTCGCGGGCGGCGCGGTCTCCGAGGCGCTCCGCGTCGCGGAGGAAGCGTTCGGCCTGGGCTTCGGCCGCCTGCCGGGCCTCGCCGGTGACGGCCCGGGCGGCGTCCTCGGCCTGCCGGCGGGCGGCGTCGCGGAGGCGCTGCAGGTCGGCCTCGGTGGGCACGCGCGGCGGCTCGTTGCCGGAGGTCGGGTCCGCTTCGTTCGGCGGCGCGTCCGGGTCCGCGTCGTCGATGGCCTCGTCGAAGGCGTCCTGGAGCGCGTCGCCGATGTCGCCGGCGTCGAGCGTGTCGGGCTCCGCCTCGGCCGGGGCGGCGTCGTTGGGGGCCTCGTCGAGGGGGCGGTCGGGCGCGCGACGGCCCTGGCCGGGCGGTGCGTCCGTGACGACGGGCGGCGCCTGCGATTCGTCTTCCGCAAAGAGCGCCGCGACGGCGTCGCCGAGCCAGCGCGAGGCGCGGCCGGCCCACGACGGCGCGAGCGGCGGCGCGTCGGGGAAGCGGGCCGTGCGGTCGATGTAGTCCCGGCGCTCGGCCGTCTGCAAAAAGTCCCCGACGACGCGCAGGGCGTTGTGGCCGCCCTGCTCCCAGTAGGACGAGCGGAAGGTCACGCGCGGGTCGTCGAAGCCGACCCAGGCGCCGGCGACGACGTCGGGGTGGAGGGCGAGAAACCAGCCGTCGGCGCCGTTCTGCGTCGTGCCCGTCTTGCCGGCGATGTCGCCGCGGACGCCGAACGTGCGCCGCAGGGCGGAGCCAGTCCCGCCGTCGACGACGCCGCGGAGCAGGTCCACGAGCGTGAGCGCGACGGCCGCGTCGAGCGCGCGGCGCGGCTCGGGCGCGAACCGTTCGAGTTCGGCGCCCTCGGCGTCCGTGATGCGCGTGACGAGGACGGGCGGGTGGTAGAGGCCGCCCGAGGCCATCGTCGCGTAGGCGCTCGCCATCTCCAGCAGCGTCACGTCGGATGTGCCGAGGGCGAGGCTGGGCACGGCGTCGAGGGGGCTCGTGATGCCCATCCGGCGGGCCGTCCGCGCCACGTCGCCCGGCCCGACGGCCTCGATAAGCTGCGCCGCGGCCGTGTTGACGCTCCGCGCGAGGCCGGTCCGCAGCGTGACCTCCTCGCCGGCGACGGCCTCGCCGTCGGCGTTGCGCGGCCGCCAGACCTGTCCGTCCTCGCCCACCATCTCGACCGGCTCGTTGGGCAGCGTGTCCTCGGGCCGGAAGCCCTCTTCTAGTGCGCGGGCGTAGACGAACGGCTTGAACGTGGAGCCCGGCTGGCGCCGCGCCGAGGCGACGTGGTCGAACGGCGTCCGCCGCGAGTTGCGGCTCCCAACGTAGGCGAGGACCCCGCCCGTCTCCGGGTCGATGGCGACGAAGCCCGCTTCGAGCCGGGTCTTGGACTCGCGGAGGGCCTCCATGAAGTCGCCGTCCGACCGGAGACTATCGAGGGCGTCGTCGGGCGAGGTACCACGGTCGAGGGCCTCGCGGTAGGCCGTGCTCTCGCGCACGAACGCGTCGACCGTCGCGCGCTGGCTCGTCCAGAAGTGCGCGAACGGGGCCGTGCGGCGGCGGGCCGCCGAGTACGGGCCGGTCGTCGTGCCGAGGCGGCGCTCGGACGCGCGGCCCCACTCGACGTCGGCGACGTCTTGCAAGGCGTCGCCCGCGCTCACGACGGCCGCGATGGCGGCCTCCTGCATCCGTAGGTCCAGCGTCGTGTGGATCGTCAGGCCGTCGCCGTAGAGGTTGAGGCCTTCGCGCTCGGCCCACGCCTCGGTCTCCTGCCGGACAGCCTCGACAAAGTGCGGCGCCCGGTTGCGGGGCGTCTCCAGGCGGCGGAAGTCCAGCCCGAGCGGCCGCTCGCCGAGCGCGAGCGCGCGGGCGGGCGTCATCTCGCCCACAGCGACGAGGCTCGCCAGAACGGCGTCGCGGCGCCGCCGCGCGGCCTCGGGGTGGCGGACCGGGTTGTACTGCGACGTTCCCTTGAGCACGCCCACGAGAAGGGCCGCCTGGAGCGTGTCCAGGCGCGCCGCCGGGACGCCGAAGTAGGTCCGCGCGGCGCGGTCCACGCCGACGGCGTTGTAGAGGTACGGGACCGAGTTGAGGTACGCCTCCAGAATCTCGTCCTTGGTGTAGACCGACTCCAGCGTCCACGCCGTGATGGCTTCCTTGACCTTACGGACGACGGACCGGCTGCGCCCGATGCGCTCGGGGTAGAGGTTGCGCGCGAGCTGCTGCGTGAGCGTCGAGCCGCCCTGCGGCGTCCCGCCGATCGTCCGGAGGACCGCGCCGACGGTCCGGCGCAGGTCGAGGCCGCCGTGGTCGTAGAAGCGGCGGTCCTCGGTGGCGAGGAGGGCCGTCACGACGACGGGCGAGATCTCGGCGAGAGGCGTCCACTCGCGGCCCGCCCGCGCAAACGTGGCGATCGTGCGACCGTCGCCCGCGACGACCGTACTCGGGCGCAGGTCGCGGGCATGGCGGATGCTCTCGCGAGAGGGCGTGAACGGCCACAC
Organism: Rubricoccaceae bacterium; assembly: GCA_036399715.1. GTDB lineage: Bacteria > Bacteroidota > Rhodothermia > Rhodothermales > Rubricoccaceae > DASVSE01. Next base: position 241 of record DASWMO010000316.1, on the reverse strand, counting down.
GGCGAGCCCGAGCAGGACGACGGCGAGGCCGCCGAGGACGGCGACACCGACGGCGCTCCACGCCAGCCCGGCCGCGACGGCGATGCCGCGCGCGCGCGGCGTTTCGGCCGTGCGCGCGGACCCGAAGCGGCGAGCGGCGGGCCTGAACAGGCCCATCGTGCCCCGCTTCATGCCGCGCGCCGCACGCCGGCCGAGGCGGCGCGCGAGGGACCGACGGGGAGCAGCGGGCGTGGAGACGACG
>DASWMO010000315.1:0-8890 GCA_036399715.1 Rubricoccaceae bacterium | reverse complement strand
CGCAAGGGGCTTCCGTCCACGCGTTGTCCACACCGTGCACGGCGCGGCCGGTTCGGGCGGCGGAGCGCGTGCAGCGGCGCGAATGTGGCGCAATCCGCCTCCAGAGCCCGCCACAGGATCCGTTATGTAGGCTCCCCTCCTGCCGTGCCATACTGAGCCGGCGTCTGCGGACGGTCATACACACCGGCTCCCCCGGGTGCGCGCGTTCGCAGAAAAGCATAACGGACGCTCGGCACCGAGTGGGCCGAGCGTCCGTTATGTATAAAATCACCATCGACGGTCGCCGCCTGTCCGCCGGCGAAGGCGGATTCGTGCCACCGCTGCCGCCTAGAAGTCGTCGTCGAGCCCGCCGAGGGCCAGGTCGTCATCGTCGTCGTCGAGTCCGAGGCCCTTGATCAGGTCCGGGTCGAGGTCGAGATCCGTCGTGTCGAGGTCCGCGTCGTCGAGCTCGGCGTCGTCCGCGTCGAGGTCGAGGTCGTCGTCGTCCGGGAGGGAGGGGTCCATAGCCGTCGTCGGAGAGTGGGGTGGGGCGCCGAAGTTCGACGCGCCCGCGGGACGGATCAAGCGCAAAAGCGCCCAACGGCGGCGGCGGGCCGTGAAACGGGTGCGAACGCGACGTTCTGGCCGGGGTCTCCCGGACCGCCGTGTCGGGCCCGGCCGTACCTTCGGCCTCCAGACCCGACCAGCACAGGCCATGTTCGACGACCGCAGCGCGTACCCGCACCCCGACGAGTTCAAGGTGATGCGCCCCGAGTACTCCGATCCCGAGGACGAGGGCGACGACGTCATCGCCATCATCAACATCCCGCCGTTCCGCGTCGTCGGCTACTCGGCGACGCGCCCCGGCGCCCGCCGCGCGGCCCTCTACGACGCCGCGAAGACCTACCGCACGTACCACCCGAGCTACCGCGTCGAGAGCCCGTTCCCGGACGAGTTCGAGGACGCCAACGGCACCAAGTGGACCCGTGTGCGCGCCTCCCAGCGCGACGCCCTCGGCGACTACACGTTCGTCGACGAGGACGGCGAGGACTCGGCGGACATCGCGCAGATGATCCAGTGGGACGTCCGCCCGGTCCCGGTGTACGAGGACGAGGACGAATCCGACTCGGACGCCTGAGACCCGGCGCCTGCCTCGGCCGCCCCGCGCCGCGCCCTCTGCCGGGGCGCGGCGCTTTCGTGAAACCCGTCCGCGGCCCGGCCGCGCCGCCATGCCCCGCCCCGCCGCACTCGCCGTCCTGATCGCCGCCGCGCTCGCCGTCTCGGGCTGCGTGCCCCTCGCGACGACCGCCGCGACGTCGCCCGCGGGACAGGCTGCCGTCGGGAGGGCCGTCGATGCCGCCCTCGCACGGGCGGGCCTCCGCGCGGCCGTCCCGGCAGCATCGGCCGCGCCGGCGGCCGACACGCTCGCGGCCGGCCCCATGCTCGCCGACGTCACGATGCGCGAGGCGACCGTGTGGGTCCAGACGACCGCCCCCGCGCTCGTGCGCCTCGTCGTGCAGGCCGAGCCCGCGGCGGGCGCCCCGCCAGCTGCCGCACCCGACACGACGGCGGCCATCGCGACCACGCCCGACGGCGTCGCGGCCGTCCGCCTCGCCGGCCTCATGCCCGGCACACGCTACACCTACCGCGTCCTCGTCGACGGGCAGGCCGTGCCGCAGCGGACGGCGACCGGCTTCGCGACGCAGCCGCTCTGGCAGTACCGCACGGACCCGCCGGCCGTGACGGTCGCCTTCGGGTCGTGCTTCTACGACAACGACGAGTTCGCCCGGCCCGGCACGCCCTACGGCGGCGATACGCGGGTCTTCCGCGCCATCGCCGCCCTCCGTCCCGACGCGATGGTCTGGCTCGGCGACAACGTCTACCTCCGCGAGACCGACTGGTGGAGCGCCGAGGGCATTGCGGCCCGCTACGCCCACGGCCGCGCCACGCCCGACCTCCAGCCGCTCCTCGCGGCCGCCCCGCACTACGCCGTCTGGGACGACCACGACTTCGGGCCCAACGACTCGGACCGCTCGTATATCCAGAAGGGCGCCTCGCTCGACGTCTTCCGGCGCTACTGGCCCAACCCGACCTTCGGCCTGCCCGAGTTGCCGGGTGTGTTTACGCAGTTCCAGATCGCCGACGCCGAGTTCTTCCTCCTCGACGACCGCTCCTACCGCTCGCCCGACGCGACCCCCGCGACCGACCCGCGGACGATGCTCGGAGAGGCCCAGCTCCAGTGGCTCCTCGACGCGCTCACGGCCAGCCAGGCGCCGTTCAAGATCGTCGGCATCGGCGGGCAGGTCGTCAACCCGGCCACCATTTTCGAGACATACGCCAACGTCGCGCCCGAGGAGCGGCAGCGCCTCTTCGACGCCATCGCCGAGCGCCGCATCGACGGCGTCGTGTTCCTCTCCGGCGACCGCCACATGGCCGAACTCGACCGGCTTGAGCGCGCGGGCACGTACCCGCTGTACGACTTCACGTCTTCCCCGCTGACGGCCGGCGCCGTCACAGACCCGCCTGACGCCGACAACCCGACGCGCGTCCCGGGCACGCTCGTCACCGGGCAGCGCAACTTCGGCACGCTCACGTTCTCGGGCACGCGCGCCGACCGCTCGCTCACGATGCGGACCTACGACAACACCGGCGCCCTGCTCTGGGAGCACGCCGTCCGCGCCGCCGACCTGACGACGCCGCGCTGACACGCCGAGGCGAACGAGCCGCGACGCCTCGGGATGCGTCCCGTACCTTTCCCGGCCACCCGACGCCGCCGATGCAGACCGACCTCGACCTCACGCCGCCCGCAGGTTCGGGCTCGCCCGACGCTTCGGATGCGCCGGACACGCCCGCCCCGCGCCCGCTCTACGTCGCCGTCGCGGGCAACATCGGGGCCGGCAAGAGCACGCTCACGCAGATCCTCGCCGACACGTTCGGCTGGACGCCCTTCTTCGAGTCCGTCGACGACAACCCGTACCTCGCCGACTTCTACGGCGACATGCGGCGCTGGAGCTTCAACCTCCAGGTCTTCTTCCTGTCGAGCCGCTTCACGCACCAGCGCGCCATCGAGGCCCTCGGCGCGCCGGTCGTCCAAGACCGCTCGATCTACGAGGACGTCGAGATCTTCGCCCGCAACCTCCACGACATGAGCCTCATGGACGGGCGCGACTACGACAACTACGTCGACCTGTTCGGGATCATGACCGGCTACCTCCGGCCGCCGGACCTGCTCGTCTACCTCCGCGCGAGCGTCCCGACGCTCGTCCGCCACATCCAGAGCCGCGGCCGCGAGTACGAGTCCAGCATCCGCCTCGACTACCTCGAAGCCCTCAACGGGCTCTACGAGGACTGGATCGAGCGCTACCCGTACCCCAAGATGATCGTCGAGACGGACGCACTCGACTTCGTCAACGAGGACGAGCACCGCTTCGAGATCGTCAGCCGGATCGAGAGCCGCCTCTTCGGCCTCTTCCCCATCGGGGTCTAGCGTGCGGCGCCCGACGGCGCAGCGGCCCGCGGCGGCCATGGCAGCCCGCCGCGCGGTTCTGAGCCTCGCCACGCTCGCCCTCGCCGTCTCGCTGGCCGCACCTGCACGCGCCCAGACGCCGGCCCCAGCCGCGACGGACTCGGCTGCCTCGGCTGCCTCGGCTCGTCCGTCTCTCCTGCTGCCCGGCGCCCCGCCCGGCAGGCCCGTATCGCCCGTCCCGGCGGTCACGTCCGCCCTCTCCGCCGAGGCGTTCCTCGGGCGAGTCCCGGGGGCGTTCGACTACGCGCTCGGCGCGCCCGGTCGCTCGGGCGGCGTCTCCCTCGACGGCCTCGACCCGGCGCGAGTGGCCCTGCTGCTCGACGGCCGCCCGTTCGACGACCTGCTCACGGGCGCGCCGCGGCTGGACCTGCTCCCGCTCGGCGCACTCGCCCCGCTCCGCATCGCCGACGGTCGTCTCGGGCGTGCCGCGGCCGTCGAGGCCGAGACGCGCACGTTCCGCCTCGGGCGCCCGGTCACCGAGCTGCGCTACCTCGCAGGCCAGAGCGGCGTCCAGAACGTCTCGGCCACGCACGCCCAGACGCGCCTCCCACCCGCTTTCCTCCGCGGAGGCTCGCGCGACGCGCGCCTGACCGTCGCCGGGCACGTCCTGAGCCGCGCCGGCCGCGGCACGCTCGCCGGCGCCACACTCCGCCACACCGACGTGCTCGCGCGGACGGTCCTTACCCGGCCCGGCCTCGCGCTCGACGCGGGTGTCCTCGCGACCGACCGCACGGACGGCGCACGGCGCGGCGTCGAGCCGGGCACGGCCGCCGACATCTTCCAGTTGTCGGCTCGCGTCGTGGACCCGGCAGCGACGCGACGCACGATCCGTGCCGAGGCCTTCGTCTCGGCACGAACGCGACTTCTGATTTCTCAGCCTGCAACCGTTACGCTGTCCGGCGTTTTGCAGCGCCTCGTCTACCGGAGCGATGCGGGGGACACGCTCCGGGTCCACGCCCGCCGCGCGTCTGCCCGTCTCGCGCAGCAGCTCGGCGGATCGCGCCTCGCCCGCCTGGGCATCTCGGCCGACCTGTACCCGGCAGCGACCGCTGGCCCCATCGGAACGCCGGGCCTCCGCCTTCGTGCCGACGCGTCTGTGCTCGATTCGGTCCGATTCGGCGCTTCGCTTCTGATGTTCGAAGCCGGGGGCGTCTTTGATAACGGGCAACTCATTCCGGCTGGAGCACTCCGGATCGTGCGTGGAGGGGTCGATGCAGGCGTTCGGCTCGGAGGAGCGGCGCCGAGCGTCGTGGAGGCCAATGGGCTGGCCGGGGCTATCCAACCGACCGATAGCGGGACCGAACGGACGCTCGTCGTCGACGCGTCAGGCGAGTTTCGAAGCCGTCAGATGGTGCTTGACCTGCGAGCGTTTGGAACACTTCGACAGAACGCTCGCCTGCTCGTCGACCGTGACACCGTGTTCACGGTCGAGACGGCGCCGGGCACCCTTGCCGCCGCTGGCGCGACGGCGCACCTCGCCGTTCGCCCCGCGGCAGCCCGCGGCGTCTACGCGACGCTCGCCGCGACCGCCCACCTCCCCTTCCGCCCCGACGCCTCACCGCTCGCCCGCCGCGACGCCGACGCCCTGCCGCGCCTCCGCGGCGACCTGCGCGTCGGCACGCGGGCGACGGGCATCGGGAGCCGCGGGGACGGGGGGCCCGGCGTGCTGGACCTCGACCTCGCCGTCGTCGTGCGGTCGTGGTCCTCCTTCCGTGGACGCGTCGTCGAGCCGCGGACGGGCCTGCTGGCCCTGCCGGACCCCGCGACCGCCTTCGGGGCCGTCCTTCCGGCCCGAGGGACGCTCGGCGCCGAAGCGACGGCGACGTTCAGCCGCCGCGCGACGGTCTTTCTCCAGATCGACCACGCGCTTGGTCAGGTCGTCGGGGCGGCCGTCGTACAGGGCGAGCCGCTCCCGATCCGCGTCGTCCGCTTCGGGGTGTTCTGGGCACTTTTAGACTGAGGCCCGAGCACGAGGCCAGCCTTAATTCAACCCGATGGTTGACAACGCGCGACCGGCGTCCTATACTCAACCCCGTGGTTGAACACACCGGATACGCCGTGGTTGCCGACGCCCTTTCCCGCGCCTTCGCGGCCCTCGCCGACCCCACCCGCCGCGACATCGTGGCGCGCCTCGCCGAGGGCGACGCGACGGTGAACGAACTTGCCGAGCCGTACGAGGTGAGCCTCCAGGCAGTCTCGAAGCACCTCCGGGTGCTCGAAGACGCCGGTCTGGTCAGCCGCACCCGCGACGCGCAGCGGCGCCCGGCTCACCTCGAAGCGCACGTCTTCGACCTGATGACAGTGTGGATCGAGCGCTTCCGCCGTCAGGCCGAGGCGCGATACAGCCGCCTCGACGATGTTCTCCGGACGATGCCCGACGAGGGCACACCTTCTTTATCACCACCCCATACAGGGGCATCCCGATGACCACCAGCACGCACCGGACCGAAATCACGCTCGACCCTGACGTCCCGCTCGTCCGGATCGTCCGGGAGTTCGACGCGACCCCCGAGAAGGTCTTCCGCGCCCACACCGACCCCGCGTTGTTCGCCCGGTGGAACGGCCCGCGAGACTGCACCATGGAGATCGACCACCACGACTGCCGGACCGGCGGGGCCTACCGGTACATCCACACCGATAGGGACGGCGAGGTGTACGGCTTCCGCGGCTGCTTCCACGAGGTCCGCTCGTCTGCGGTGATCGTGCAGACGTTCACGTTCGAGGGCTTTCCCGATGGGGTGGCCCTGGAACGGCTAATGCTCGACGACCTCGGGGATGGCCGGACGAGGCTTACGGCAACGTCGCTCGTCGACTCGTTCGAGGCCCGAGATGCGTTCGTTGCCAGCGGCATGGAGTCCGGCGTCCGCGAGGGCTATGAGCGTCTCGACGAACTGCTTTCCGCCTGAGCGCCACTTGCGCTCGCCATCGTTTGCTCCGGTCCGTCGGCGACGCGGCGCTGGTGAGTTGGCTGGCTATCTAGCCCCGCTCGAAGTAGTCCCGGACGGTTTCCTGCGCTTTGCGGACAGTCTGGAGCGACTCGCGGAGCAGGTTCTGCTGGCTCCGGTTGGAGTGCTCCGGGTCGACCAAGTCCGTCAGCGGGGCTCCGATCTCGGCGGCCATCATCTGGTGGCGCAGGTGGAGGTCCACGAGCGTCGTGAACGCCGGCAGGAGGCCACGGGCCGTCTCGGCGAGCGGGTGCGGCCCCGCCCCGACGGCGCGGAGGCGCACGAACGTGTTGGCCGACTCCAGGAAGCCTGCGTCGAGCGCGAGCGCGCGCGCCATCCGGACGACGGGTGCGATGGCGCGCATCCGCACGTCCACGCCGGCGACGCGCGCCCCGGCGACCTCGACCTCGTCGATCTCGAAGCGGTTGAACGTGCCCAGCGGGACCGCTGTCCGGGCGGCCTCGCGGGCGAGGACGGCGGTGAGCGGTCGCGACGGGAGGTGCTCGCGGACGGTCCCGCGGAGCGCCTCGGCGAGCGCGTCGTCGCCGTAGAGCGCCCGCAGGTCGAAGGCGAGGCCGGCCGCGGCCGAGGCGTCGGGGTCGGCCGCCGTCGTCCAGCGGGCGTAGGCCGTCTTCCACGCCGACAGCGGGAGCCGGAAGGCCGGAAGGGCCGCCGAGAGGCCGTTCTCCGAGTCGGCGTAGCCGCACGTCCGCAGGCCGTCCACGACGCGCGTTCCGAGGCGCTCGTAGTAGGACGCGACCGCCTCGGCCTCGGCCGGGGCGGGGTCTGCATAGACGATGCCGTTGTCCTGGAACGCGCGCAGGACGGACTCGCGGCGGCCCGCCGGTCCGAACGTCAGCCAGGCCCACGCGTCGGGCGCCGGGAGCGCCTCGCCGGCTGCGGCCGCCTCGGCGCGGAGGTCCGCCTCGACGAGCGAGATGAGGCGGTGCTTGAGCTGGTCGTCGACCTCGGTCACGACGTCGAGCAGGTCTTCGGCGTCGACGCCCTGGTAGTGGAGGCGGTAGAGGCGTCGGTTGGAGTCCTGGCGCAGCGCGGCGAGCTCGGCGACCGAGTCGACCCGCTCCAGACGCTCCGTCGTCGCGACAGGGTCGAGGCCGCGGTAGTGGCTCACGTCGTCCGACGTGAGCAGGCCGTGCAGGGCGCCCGTCTGCGCGTCGAGGATGACGAGCCGGCGGACGCGGTAGCGCATCATCGTCCGGATGGCGTCGAAGAGGCGCTCGTCGGAGCGGAGCGCGATCGGCGGACGGTCCACGAGCGCCATCACGGGCGTATTCGCGTCGAGCCCGGCCGCGACGATGCGCTCGACGAGGTCGCCCTCGGTCACGACGCCGACGGCCACGCCGTTCTGCAGCACCACGACGGCATCGGCTTCAGAGTTAGCCATGGCCTGCGCGGCCTCGCGGGCCGTCGCGGTCGCATCCACAGCCGCCGTCTGTTCCCGGAGGACGCGCCCGAGCTCGGTGTCGAACAGCAGGAACGCGCCAGCTGCGTCGACGTCGTCCGTCCCGAGGCGGACGAAGCGTTTCACCTCGGCGTCGAAGTAGGCTCGAAAGGCCTCGTTGCTCTCGCGGATCGCGTTGTAGGTCTCCGCCGCGACGAGCGCGCAGGCCGTGCCCTCCTCGACCGCGCGGGCCTCGTACGGGAGGGCACCGCCCTGGAGCAGGCCGTAGGCCCCGAACGAGGCGCCCGCGCCGCACATGTCGACCGTCCGGCCCGTCTCGGCGTCCGAGAGGCGCACGACGCCCTCGGTGACGACGTAGAGCGCGCGGTGGACGTCTTCGCCCTGCTGCAGGACGACCTCGCCGGGCGCGTAGAACTCGACGGTCATCTTCTGCATCAGCGACGCGCGCTCGGCGTCGGAGAGCGACCGGAAGGGCTCCGTGCGGTCGAAGAGGGCGGCGACGGGGGCGAAGAGCAGCGATGCCATCGGGACGGGCCCGGCGGGGCGGGCGTGGGGAGCGCGGAAGGTAGGCCGGACCGACCGGCTCCTGCCCGGGGTTGCGCCGCGCGCGGCGCCAGACGAGACGCGCCCCCAGAGCAGGGCTCCAGGGGCGCGCAGCCCGACGCGCGGGCGGCGGTCAGCCGGTCGTCTCCCGGACCGTTCCGGTCCGGCGGTCAGCGTGGAAGAGGCGCCCGCCGAGGCAGATCTCGGCGAGGTCCGACCCGCCGGTCGGGAGGGTGATCGCGATGTCGCGCGTGACCTCGCGGACGGTCGTCGCACCACCGCGGGAGGTCGTGGTGACGGTCGCGCGGTAGGTGCCGGTGATGGTGCCCGAGACAGCGCGGTGCCAGCCCTCCTCGACGCCGCGCGGGCCGCGGACGTCGGTGAGCGTGAGCGCGACGGCGGCGACGACCGTCCGCGTGCCGCGCGGCCCGCCGAGCGAGTCGGCCGTCTCGCGGACGGTCGTGCCGTTGACGG
>DASWMO010000314.1:0-12294 GCA_036399715.1 Rubricoccaceae bacterium | reverse complement strand
CCTGGGTCGTGCCAGCCCGTGAGCCGCGCGCCGTGACATCCGGTGACGACTCGGGACCGAACGGTGACCGCGCGGGACGGCGTGCTGACACCGCGGCGGCGGGGGCGGGGGATACTGGAATCACACGCCACCCGGCATCCCGCCCGTCCCGCCACCGCCGCCATGACCCGCCTCTTCGCCCTCGCCGCCCTCCTTCTCGCCCCGCCCGCCGGCGCGCAGACCCTCGTCTCGGATGCCCCGGCCGACATCCGCGCCGAGCGTCTCGTCGCCGCGTGGGCCACGGGCGATGCCGCCCCGACCGTCGCCGCGTTCGCTGACCCCTTCCGCGCGGCCGGAGCCGTCGCCGTGCCGCGCGTCGTGCAGGCCTTCGCGCGCCGCTACGGAGCCCTCACGGCCGTCACGGCTGAGGGCACGACAGTCCGGTCCGACGGCCGCCGCGAGACCGTCGTCGCGCTCGTCTACGCCCGCGGCGCGGAGCGCCTGCGGCTGACGTGGAACGCCGACGGCACGCTGCGCACGCTCGCCCGCGCGCCGCGCCCGGCCCGGCTCGTCGCCGCGCGCTGATCCGCCCCGTCGCCAGCGTCGCAGCCGCACGGGCCCACCCGCGTCCGCCGCTCCCGGACCTCCGCGAGCGGCGGCTTCGTGCAGACTGGGTTGGAGCCCGGCGCGTTCCGGCCGATACTGCGCTGTCTCTCCGCCCCCGCCGTGCCCCTCGCCCCCCGCCCGCCCGGCTCGAACCGGCCCGGTCTGCACCGGCCCGTGCCGCCCGGCTCGGCGCCGCTCCGCTCCGCCCCGCTGCGCCCGGGACCGCCCCGGTCCGGCCCGCTCCGCTCCGCGCGCGTCCAGACGCAGCGCCCGACGCGAAACCCGTTCCGGCGGTGGTGGCGCCGTGCCACCGATGCGGGCCGCTCGCCGCTCGCGCGGGCGTGGACCGTCCTGTCGGGCGTCGTCGGCCTGTTCATCGGCCTCGGCATCATCGGCGTGCTCGCCGTCGCCGCGTACGCGGCGACGCTCGTCGCGCGGACGCCCGACGCGTTCGCGCTCTCCGAGGCGACGCAGGCGCAGCCGTCCGTCGTCTACGCTGCCTCGGGCGAGCGCCTGACGCAGTTCGAGCCCGCCTTCCAGGAGTGGGTGCCGCTCGACTCGATCCCCGGCCCGCTCGTCGACGCACTCATCGCGACCGAGGACCGGCGCTTTTACGAGCACGGCGGCGTGGACGTCCGGCGGACGGTCGGCGCGCTCTGGGCGACCCTCCGGGGCCGCCGCGAGGGCGGCTCGACGGTCACGCAGCAGCTCGCGCGCAACCTCTTCCCGGCCGAGATCGGCCGCGTGGGCACGCCCGAGCGCAAGATCAAGGAGATGATCGCGGCCGTCCGCATCGAGCGCAGCCACACCAAGCGCGAGATTCTCGAGTCGTACCTCAACACGGTCCCGTTCCTCTACAACGCCCACGGCGTCGAGATGGCGGCGCGGACGTACTTCGGGACACACGCGCCGGACCTGACCGTCCCGCAGGCGGCGACGCTCGTCGCCATGCTCAAAGGGCCCGCCGAGTACAACCCGGTCCGCCGGCCCGAGGCGGCGCTCCGCCGCCGCAACCTCGTCCTGCGCCAGATGGAGGAACAGGGCGACCTCACGCTCGCCGAGGCGGCCGAGGCGCGCCAGAGCCCGCTCGGCGTGACGCTCCAGCAGCAGCCGGGGACCTACAGCGCCGCGCCGCACTTCACCGCGGCCGTCCGACGGGCCGTCGAGGCATGGGCCGTGCCGCGCGGCTACGACGTCGAGCGCGACGGGCTCGTGATCCGGACGACCCTCCAGATGTCCGCCCAGCGGGCCGCCGAGGCGGCCGTGACGGAGCGCGCCGAGCGGTTGCAGGGGACGGCGAACCGCGAGTGGCGATCCGGCCCGCCCCGCGCCGCGCTCGACGCCGCCCTTGCCCGCACACCGGCCTTCGCCCGCGCCCGCGAGTCCGGCGCGACGGCCGACGAGGCGCTCCGGGCCGTCCGCGAGGACACCGACCTCGTCGCGGCCGTCCGCGAGGAGGTCGTTCGCGTCGAGAGCGCGCTCGTCGCCATCGAGCCCGCGACGGGCGCCGTCCGCGCCTACGTCGGCTCCCGCGACTTCGCGCACGACGAGTTCGACCACGCGGGCGTCGCGCGGCGCCAGCCGGGCTCGACGTTCAAGGCGTTCGTTTACGCGTGCGCGCTCCAGCGCGGCTATGCGCCGGACGACGTCATCGAGGGCGGCGCGGCGGAGGTCCGCTTGGGCGACGGAACGACGTGGCGGCCCGAGGGCGGCTCATCAGGAGGCACACTCGCCGACGCGCTCGCGTTCTCCAAGAACGCCGTCGCCGTGCGGCTCACGCAGGAGGTCGGCGCGCACCGCGTCGCGCTCGTCGCGCAGCGGATGGGCATCACGAGCCCGCTCGACATCGTGCCGTCGCTCGGGCTGGGCACGAGCCCCGTCACGCTGCTCGAAATGGTCGGCGCGTACGGTGCGATCGCCAACGACGGGCTCGTCCGCGCGCCGCGCCTCGTCACGCAGATCGAGACGGCCGGCGGGCACGTGCTGGAGCGCTTCGCCGGCGAGGGCCCGCAGGCGCTCACGCGTCGCGACGCGCGCCTGCTGCTCGACATGATGCGCGGGACCATCGACCGCGGCACCGGCAAGGACCTCCGCGGCATGGGCGTCACGGGCGACCTCGCCGGCAAGACGGGCACGACGCAGCGCTACGCCGACGGCTGGTTTATCGCGATGCGCCCGGGCATCGTCGTCGGCGCGTGGGTCGGCTTCAACGACCAGCGCGTCGCCTTCCGCTCGATGGCGACCGGGGCCGGCGGCGCGACGGCCCTGCCGGTCGTCGGGGCGTTCCTGCGGCGCGTCCAAGGCAGCCTGCCCGACGTCCGCTTTCCCGGGCCGGACGTCTACGACGACCCTTACGCGGACGAAGCGCCTGAGGACGCGCCCGACGGCCCAGAGCTGGCGGGCGACGCCGCACCCGAGTGGACGCCGCCCGAGGACGACTGGACGCCGCCCGAGCCGGTCGAGACGCCCGTCGAGAAGCCCGAGCCGGACACGCCGCGCCTGCGGTCGGACATCGGCCCGTCGGACCGCCGCCCGCCGCCGGGCGGCTCCATACGCCCGATCCGCCCGCTCGGCGGCGCCCCCGTCGGCGACCCGAAGGAGTAGGGCTGTGGGCTGTGAGCGGCGTTCCGTGTGCGGAAAAGGTCAATCGCCGGTCCGGGCGGCACCGCGTTCGGCGCCTCGCGTTGCCCACCGCCCACAGTCTGCCGTCTCATGCCCCGCGTCCTCCTGTTCACCGGCAAAGGCGGCGTCGGCAAGACGACCTGCGCCGCGGCGACGGCCCTCGCCTGCGCGGCCCGCGGCCAGCGCACGCTCGTCCTCTCGACCGACCCCGCGCACTCGCTCGCCGACGCGCTCGACCTCCCGCTCGGGCCGGAGCCGCAGACCGTCGCGCCGAACCTCGACGCGATGGAGGTCGACATGTACTACTCGATGCGGACGTACTGGGGCAACATGCGCGAGCTCGTCCGGACGGTTCTGCGGTGGCAGGGCGCCGAGGCGGTAGCGGCCGAGGAGATGGCCGCCCTGCCGGGCATGAGCGAGGGCTCGGCGCTCCTGTGGCTGGACAAGTTCTACACCGAGGGCCACTACGACACCATCGTCCTCGACGCCGCCCCGACGGGCGAGACGCTGACGCTGCTCACCCTGCCGCAGGTCACGCAGTGGTGGCTCCAGAAGGCGTTCCCGCTCCAGAAGCGCGCCATCCAGACCGTCGGCTACGCGGTCCGCAAGACGACCGGCATCCCGCTCGACAAGGGCTACGCCGAACTCGACGCCCTCTTCGGCAAGCTCGCCGACGTCCAGAAGATCATGCAGGACCCGGCCATTACGTCCGCCCGGCTCGTGATGAACCCCGAGCGGATGGTGATCCAGGAGGCGCGCCGGGCGCACACGTACCTCCAACTCTACGGCTACGGCGTCGATGCGGCGATCGTGAACCGCGTGATCCCCGAGGAGGACGGCGGCGGCGTGATGGCGAAGTACGTGCAGTCCCAGGCGGGCTACCTGCGCGAGATCGACGAGACGTTCGCACCGCTTCCAGTCCTCCGGGTGCCGCACCTCGGCGAGGAGGTCTTCGGCCTTGACCTGCTCCGGCGCATCGGCGACGGGCTCTACGGCGAGGCGGGCACAGAGGGCGCGCGCGACCCGGCGGCCGTCTTCCACGCCGAGGCGACCTACACCGTCGAACCTACCGGGGACGCGTACACCGTCTCGATCCGCGTGCCGTACACGACGGACGACGACGTGGAGGTCGAGGCGTTCGGGGACAGCTTCGTCGTGAACATGGCCAACCAGCGGCGGAACGTGATGCTGCCGGCGTTCCTGGCGTACTACCGCCTCGCCTCGGCCACCGTCGAGGACGGGTGGCTGCGCGTCCGCTTCGAGCCGGAGGCATAAAGAGCGGAAATCGGTGGCGGTGCCCTATGTTCGCCCTGTCCTTCGCTCGCCCTCTGCCATGCGCTGCGCCCTTCTGCTGCTCGCTCTGTCGCTCCCTGCCACCGCGTCCGCGCAGGTCGTCGTCTCGGTCTCGACCAACCGGGCGGTCTACACGCCGGCGGATACGATCCAGGTCGCCATCACCGCGACGAACCCGACGTCCGGCGCCGTCACGCTTCAGTTCAACGGCGGCGAGCAGGGCAACTTCAGCCTGAACGGCGCGTCGAGCTTCTGCGGGTGGATCACTGAGTCCACAGAGCTCACGATCGGCCCGGGTGAGAGCTACACGTGGGGCGGGCCGGACGACCACCGCGGCGCAGCCGGGATCGGCTGTTGGGATTACGTCCCGGGCTCCTCCATGGGGTGGCAGCCCCACCCGCGGCTCGCGCCCGGGACGTACACCGTGCAGGGGTACGTGGTCCGCCGCGGGCCGGGCAGCCCGATCTATGGCGAGGCCGAGACGACGATCACGGTCGTTGACGTGCTGGCCTCGGAGGGCGGCGCGGGCGCCGACGGCTACGCGCTCGGGCCCGTCGCGCCGAACCCGGTGCACGGGGTGGCCACGCTCACGCTTCGTGCCCCGACCGCCGCGGCGCTCACGCTCGATGTCCTCGACGCGCTCGGGCGCGTCGTCCGGACGGTGCCGGTGAGCACCGCGGGTGGCGAGACCCGGGTCGCGCTCGACGTGCGGGGGCTCCCGGCCGGGGCCTACGTCGCTCGCGTCGCCGGCCGGCCCGGCCTCATGGCCCGGTTCGTCGTCGCGCGCTGAGGTGACGATTCGCCTCGCTACCCCCGACGACGGCGCCGCCGTGGCGGCGATCTACGCGCCCGTCGTGCGCGAGACGGCGACCTCGTTCGAGGCCGTCCCGCCGGACGCGGCCGAGATGGCGGCGCGCATCGCCGCGACGCTGCCGCGCTACCCCTACCTCGTCGCCGAGGAGGCGGATGTGGTGATCGGGTACGCGTACGCGGGCGCGTTCCGGACGCGGGCGGCGTATGCGTGGACGGCCGAGACGTCGGTGTACCTCGCGCCCGCGGCGCAGGGGCGGGGCGTGGGGCGCCGGCTGATGGAGGCGCTGCTGGACCGGCTCCGCGTGCAGGGCTTCGCGATGGCGTATGCGAGCGCGACGGTCCCGAACGACGCGAGCGTCGGGCTGCACCGCGCGCTGGGCTTCGCCGACGTGGGCGTCTTCCCGCGGGCGGGCTTCAAGTTCGGGCGCTGGCACGACACGTGGTGGGGCGCGCTCGACCTCGGGCCGGGCGCGGCCCCGGACCCGCCGCGGCCGGTCAGCCTTTGAGGCGGCCCTCGATGCCGGGGCGGCCTTTGAAGGCGATGCGGGCGAGGCGGCGGAAGCGGTCCATCCAGCGCTGGAAGTCGTCGTAGGCGTTGGCCCGGGCACCGGTCGCGTCTGTGCGGGCGCCGGTCGTGCCGTCCTCCTGCCCGGCGGCGAGGCCGAGCGCGTCGATGGCGGCCTCGACGGCGTCGACGTCCTTCTTCGTCTGCCCGGCCTCGTCGGCCTCGTCGGCGTAGGGCGCCTGGCGGACGGCGTCGAGGGTGACGAGGGTCTCGGTGATGAACGTGTCGCGGTCGCCCGAGTCGCGCTTGCGGACGACGCCGAGCGTCGTGAGGTGCTCGGCCTGCCCGTCGTAGACTGCGCGGAGGGTGGCACGGAGGTCTTCCATGAGGTCGCGGGCGTGGTCGTCGGTCTCGGCGAGGGCCTTCTCGGCCTTTTTGAGCGCGCCAGAGGCGGTGTCGCGGCCGCCGTAGGCTTTCAGGGCGGCGTTGAGGGCGAGGCCCTCGGTGACCTTCGCGGCGGTGTAGCCGCGGCCGGCGAGGAGCGGGGCGGCCTCGGCATCGGCGAGGGCGTTGGTGAGGTAGCGGCGCTGGCGCTCGAGGCGGTCGGCGATCCGGCGGTTGTTGGGTCCGGGCATGTGACGCGCTCTGTGAGCGAATGAGAAACCGAATGTGCGGCCCAGAGGGGGAGATGCAAGCAGGCCTCTGTTTTGCCAGGGCGTGCGGCGGTTCGGGGTGGAGGGGCGGCGGTTCGGGGTGTTGACGCGGTGGTTCGGGGTGATCGGGTCGCGGTTCGTAGGGATGGAGCGGCGGTTCGTGGTGTTGGGGGTGCGGTTCTGGGTGTAGCCGTCGCGGTTCCGGGTACGGACGTCGCGGTTCGGGGTGAACGGGTCCCGGAACGGGGTGGAGGGGTGGGGGAACGAGAGGGTGGACTGAGAAGCCGTCTGGCACGGCCGAAGCGGCATCAACCGCCCCCTGTGGGTGGGCGGTGTGGGGCGTCGGCGTTCTGGAGTACCCTCGGGGCGCCGGATGCCGCCGGATGCTGCCGGGCGGCGTCGCTCTGTTCGTTCCTGACGCTCCGACCCTGATATGCGTGTTCTGCTCGTCCTGATGCTGGCTGCCGGCACGCCTGCGGCTGCGCAGGGGCCGCCGAGCCCGGAGACGGAGACGATTCAGGGGCTCCGGGTGGTTGCCGAGGCGGGCGCGGGCGCGGCGGGCGACTCGCTGGCATTCGTGCTCGCGTTCGAGTCGCTGCGGGGGGCGGACGGTGAGTATGCCTCGTCCCCGATGTTCGGGATGGACTGCGACCGGCGGCTGGACCGGTGGGACGGGGCGGCGTGGGCGCGCGTGCCCGACGAGGGGTGGCGCCCCGAGGCGCTGGTGCGTCTGGAGCACCGCCCTGGCGCGGTGGGAATCATGTGTCGGGACGCCGGGGTCATGTTCAAGGCGGGCGACTCGGCTTCGCCCCGGTTCGCGTACCGGCTCGGAGGGGAGGCAGAGCCGGGGTGGTACCGCTGGTGCCTGACGGTGAGCGTGGATGGGGAGCGGGGGACCCGGTGGCTGTGCTCAGAGCCTGTCGGGGTTGCTGCAGCGGCGCCTGCAGCGGAGCCGCCCACTCCGGCGCTGAGAGGTCTGCCGGAGGTCTTCATGTTGGACGGGTGGGAGTTTTGGGAGCCGCTCCCACTGCCTCCTCCGCCTCCGCCTCCGCCGCCGTTGCCGCTGCCGCTGCCCCCGCCGCTGCCGGCCGTGGTGCGCTCGGTCGCGGCGGTGCCGGACAGCCTGCTGGGGCGGTGGGAGGTGGTCCGGATCGCGGGGCCGAACGTGGGGCCGAGGGAGGTAGGGATCGTCGCGTTCCGGTTCTCGGCGGGGGGCGTGCTCATGGTCGAGCGGACGGTCGAGTCGATCCGGGCGTCGCCGGGGCGCGCCAAGCGGTTTCGGTACCGGGTCGAGGGGCGGGTGCTCGTGATCGAGGACGGGGGCGGGGGGGACCGGCAGGCGTTCGCGTTCGAGGGCGGGGGGCTGGTGATCCGCGACGCGCGGCAGGGGATCGTGGCGACGTTCCGGCGCGCGGACGCGCCCTAGCGCCACCCGTCTCGCGCACGGGGGAGTGCGCGGCCCGGCACGTCTGGTCGGGGCACATCACCTGTGGCGTCTCGTGGGGGGTGTTGGCCGAGTCTGCACATATCATGTCCGGTTTTGTGAGGCAGGTCGGGGTAAGGTGAGCGTGATTCCACATATCCGTCCACCACGACGCTCTGATGCCCCGATTGCTCTCCGCCGCTCTGCGGTCCTCTTCCGCCGTGCGGCGCCGCATCTCGGCACCGTGGGGTGCGTGCGCGCTCGCCTTCCTCGTTCTGACGGCCCTGCCGGCACAGGCACAGACTGACATCAGACTCGTCTTCAACGAGATCATGGCCAACCCCCGCAGTTCGGGCACGGCCACCCCAATCAGCGACGCCAACGGCGAGTGGCTGGAACTGTACAACTCTGGCCGGTACGCGATCGACCTGCGGGGCTGGACCTTTCGATACACGGCCGTCTCCACCGGCACGATTTCGAACCACGTTATCGACCGGGAGTTCGTCGTCGGATGCGGCCAGTACGTCGTGCTGGGGAGAACGACTGATACGACCGCCAACGGCGGCGTCCCCGTCGACTACGTCTACACGTCCACGGCTGCTCCGTTTCTTGCGTTCAGCAACACGAGTGGCCGGCTCGCCCTGATTTCGCCGGACGAGGTGGTCGTCGATGAGGCCCAGTACGGGGCGACCTCGGCGCAGGACGGGATCAGCCGGGAGTTGAAGAATCCTGCACTCAACAACTTCAACATCGACGGCGATGGGCCCACACTTCCTTGGGCAAGTGCCCAGGCCACGGCAGTGTATGGGGCAGGCGGGCGGGGCACGCCGAAGGCGCAGAACTCCGTGTACACGCCGAAGGCGCAGATCTGCGGTCCCGAGCCGTCGGCGACGTCGACCACGTCGGCCGTGGCCGGGTACCGGCTGCTCTCGGCGCCGGTGCAGGGGCTGACGGTGGGCACGCTGGTCGGGCTGAACCTCGTGCAGGGCATCGAGGGCGAGTTTCCGACCGCGGCGCCGAACCTCTTCACGGGCTACGCGGGCAACCCGGCGGGCCCGAACAACGGGTACGTCGTCCCGGTATCCGAGACGACGCCGCTGCTGTCGGGCCGGGGCTTCTTCTGGCAGATGTACACCGCGGGCGGGCCGGGGCCCGACGCGACCGAGGGGGCGAGCCGACGGGCCGAGCTGCCGCTGAGGCTTCAGGCCGACGGGGTCCCCTACGAGACGTCCAGCTTCCCGGACGCCCAGGCGCGGTTCGGCCCGGCCAGCCGGGCCGGCGCGACGGACCAGTTCTACCTGCTCGGCAACCCGTACAACGGGACGTTCGACCTCAGCGGGATCACGGCGTCGAGCGGGACGCTCAGCGATGTGTTCCAAACGTTCGAGCCCTCGACGGGGTACATGGTCCACACGCGCGTTGCGGGGACGGCCGACGGCGACGCCTCGGACGACATTCCGGTGTGGCAGGGCTTCTTCGCCGAGTTCTTCACGAGCGCCGAGATCGCCGCGCCGACGCTCCCGGTCGACATCCGGTACTCTCAGAGTGCGATCGTCCCGCCGGGCGTGCAGCTTGCCGGGCGGTCGGGTGAGGCGGGGCAACTCGTCGGTGTCGCGCTCGACGGCGTGACCGCGACCGGCGCGCGGACGCACGACGAGGCGGCCGGCGTTTACGTCTCGGCCGAGGCGACGGACGGATGGGACCCGTTCGACGCGAGCAAGCTCGCCCCGCTCGCGGGCCCCTACGCGACGGTCGCCCCGGTCGGGCCCGGGCCCGACGGCGCGCCGCGCGCGCTCGCGCAGCTCTCGGTCGCGGCAGGCCGTGCGGTCACGGTGCCGCTCGCGTTCCGGGCGACGGAGGCGGGCCGGTACACGCTCTCCGTCCGCGCCGAGGCGCCGGCCGGGTGGCAGGTGGTGCTCACCGACGCCGCGACAGGCGCGGTGACCGCGCTCGGGGCAGGGGCGTCGTACACGTTCGACAGCGAGGCTGTGTCGACGACCGACCGGTTCGTGCTCACAGTCGTCCCCGACGCCGCGACGGCGGGCGAGGGGAGCGCCCCGACGGCCGGATTCGCGCTCGCGCCGGTCTTCCCGAACCCGGCCGCGGCCGGGGCGCGGACGGTCCTGGAGGTCAGCGAGGCCCAGCACGTCCGGGCCGAGGTCGTCGACGCGCTCGGGCGCCGCGTGCTCGTCCTGTTCGACGGAGACCTCGCCGCCGGGGCGCGGCAGACGCTCGACGTGGGCGGGGCGGGCCTCCCGGTCGGTGCGTACGTGCTCCGCGTGACGGGCGCGCAGTTCCATGCCACGCGGACGTTCAGCGTGGTCCGCTAGCGCGCGCTGCCTTGTCCGCCCCGGAGGTCCGTCCCGCGCAGCGCCGTCTGCGGGGCGGACCTCCGGCGTGAGCGGCCGGGACGGTATCCTGCGGCGCCCACCCGCCGCGCCGCGATGGAGACGACTCGACTCGAAGCCTTCTCGGATGCCGTGCTCGCCATCGTGCTGACGATCATGGTGCTCGAACTGCGCGCGCCGCACGAGCCGACGCTCGCCGCGCTGCGGCCGCTGGTGCCGGTCTTCGGGAGCTACCTGCTGAGCTTCGTGTTCATCGGCATCTACTGGAACAACCACCACCACCTCTTCCAGGCGACCGATCGCGTCTCGGGCAGCGTGTTGTGGGCGAACCTGCACCTGCTGTTCTGGCTCTCGCTCGTGCCGTTCGTGACGGCGTGGATGGGCGAGAACGGTTTCGGGCGCGTGCCCGTGGCGTTGTATGCGGTCGTGCTGCTGATGGCCGGCGTGGCATTCACGGTCCTCGTTCGGTCCATCGTGGCGATGCCGCACGCAAACGAGGCGCTGCGCGCGATGGTCGGGAGCGACCGCAAGGGCCGGATCTCGAACCTGGCCTACGCACTCGCCATTCCGGCTGCTCTGTTCGTGCACCCGGCCGTGGCGGGCGCGCTGTTCCTGGGCGTGACCGCGATGTGGCTGGTGCCGGACCGCCGAATTGAAGAGGTCCTGATGCACGACGCGGACGAACGGCGGTAGCCTTGGGGCCCGCCCGCCCCTACCCGATGCCGTTCCGCCCGTCCGCTCGCCTGCTCGTTCTCACCGGTCTCGCTCTGCTGTCTGCCGGGCAGGCGGCACGGGCGCAGAGCCCGTCCGACGTCGTCTACGACCGCGCGTCGGTCTCGCGCGTGGACCTCACGCTGCCGCCGGACACGCTGCGGTGGGTGCTGGACAACCCCCTGAGCGACCGCGAGGTCCGCGCGGACTTCCGCTTCACGCGCGGCGCGACCGTCGAGACCGTCGTCGGTGTCGGCTTCCGCATCCGCGGCAACACGTCGCGGGCGGCGGCCAAGAAGTCGTTCAAGGTGTCCTTCAACACGTTCGTCTCGGGACGCGCGTGGCGCGGGCTGGAGAAGCTCAACCTCAACGGCGAGCACAACGACCCGACCGTCGCGCGGACCGTCCTCGGGTGGGGCGTCTTCGCCGCAGGCGGCGTCGTCGCGTCGCGGGCGTCGCACACCGAGCTGTGGATCAACGGCACCTACTACGGCCTCTACGCCAACGTCGAGCAGCTCGACGAGACGTTCCTCGGGCGCCGCTTCGGGATCGAGGACGGGTTCCTCTTCAAGTGCCTCTACCCGGCCGACCTCGCCGTCCGCGGGGCCGGGACGGGTGCCGACTACCGCCACACCGACGGCAACGGCCGGCCGGTCTACGAGCTCGACCAGGGCGACGACGACGTCGCGGCCTACGACGCGCTCGCGGCCTTCGTGGCGACGCTCAACCAGACGCCCACGGCGACGTTCGCCGCGGCCATTGAGCAGGCCTTCGACGTCAACGGGTTCCTGCGGGCGCTCGCGGCCGAGGTCATCGTCGGCTCGTGGGACAACTACTGGTTCAACCAGAACAACTACTACCTCCGCATCGCGCCCGCCGGCGCGCCCGACGCCGGGCGCGTGTCCTACCTCCCGTACGACCTCGACAACTCGTTCGGCATCGACTTCGTGAACCGCGACTGGGGCACGCGCAACCCCTACACGTGGGGCAACAACACCGAGGCGCGGCCGCTCGCGACGCGCATCCTCGCCGTGCCCGAGTTCCGCGCGCGCTACACGTTCTACCTCCGCCGCCTCGCGGGCTCGGCCTTCACGCCGGCCGCGCTCAACCCGCAGATCGACACCCTCGAAGCGCTCATCTCGCCCGCGGCCGAGGCGGACCCGTTCCGGCCCCTCGACTACGGCTACACGGTCGCGGACTTCCACCGCGCCTTCCGCGAGGCGACCGGCGCCCACGTCGAGTACGGCCTCGTCCCGTACGTCGCGACGCGCCGGACGACGCTCCTCGCCGCGCTCGACAACACCAACGTCCCGCCGATCCTCGACCCCCCCGTCGTCACGC
>DASWMO010000313.1:0-11040 GCA_036399715.1 Rubricoccaceae bacterium | reverse complement strand
CGCGCTCGGGGATGCGGCCCGGATGCTCGGGGAAGCGGTCGTGAGGGTCCGGGAAGGCCCCGACCTGCTCCGAGGCGCCGCGGCAGGGCTGGGCGGGGCGCCGGTGCCGAACGCGGCGGCGGCCTAGGCGTTGGAGCGGCCTCTATCTCCGCCTGTCCGATGTTTACCCCTTCCCTCGAATCCGTCCGCCCCGACGTGGCGCGGCTGCCCGTCGTGTTCGTCAACGCCTACCTCGTCGGCGAGCCCGGGAAGGCGGCCCCGTGGGCGCTCGTGGACACGGGCCTGCCGGGCGCGGCGCCGCTCGTCCGGGCCGCCGCCCGCGCCCGCTTCGGCAGTCGCCCGCCCGCGGCGATCCTGCTCACGCACGGCCACTTCGACCACGCCGGGGCGGCCCTCGCGCTCGCCCGCGCGTGGGACGTGCCCGTCTACGCGCACCCGATGGAGCTGCCCTACCTCACGGGCCGCTCGGACTACGCCCCGCCGGACCCGACCATTCCGGGCGCCATCTCGGCGCTGTCACGCGTCTTCCCGCACACGGGCCGCGACCTCGGCACGCACGTCCGCGCCCTGCCCGACGACGGGACCGTGCCGGGGATGCCGGGCTGGACGTGGCTCCACACGCCGGGCCACACCGCCGGCCACGTCTCGTTCTGGCGCGAGTCGGACCGGACGCTGCTCGCCGGCGACGCCGTCGTGACCGTCGACCTCGACTCGTGGGCCGCCCTGCTGGCGATGCCGCGGCAGTTCGACCGCCCGCCGGCCCCGCTGACGCCCGACTGGGACGCGGCGCTGAAGAGCGTCTCTCTCCTCGCCGCGCTCGCGCCCGAGGCCGTCGGGGCGGGCCACGGGCAGGCAGTCACGCGCGGGACGGCGAATGCGCTCCACACCTTCGCCGCGCACGTCCTCCCGCCCGCCGTGGGCCGCTACACGCACGCGCCCGCCCTCGCTGACGAGCACGGCCTGCTCTCGCTGCCGCCGTCCGTCCCGGATCCGTTCCCGCTGAAGGTCGCCGCGGGCGCCGCCCTCGGCCTGCTCGTCGCCGCGCGGCGGCGCCGCCGGTAGTGGCCGTCCTCCGGCCCGCTGGCCCGGCCGACGCCGCGGCCGTGTGTGCGCTCATCCTCGACCTCGCCGACTACGAGCGCCTTCGCGACGAGGCCGAGACGACGCCCGAGGCGATCCGCCGGGCCCTCGATCCCGCCCCCGGCGCACCGCGTCTCGACGTATTCCTCGCCTTCCCGGACGGCACCGCGCTCGACGCGCCGGGCGAGGCGGCGGTCGGGTTCGCCCTGTTCTTCCCGGTCTACTCGACGTTCCGCGCGGCGTGGGGCGTCTACCTCGAAGACCTCTTCGTGCGCCCCGAGCACCGTGGGACGGGAGCCGGGATCGCCCTGCTGCGGGCTGTCGCGCAGGAGGCCGTCCGCCGCGGCGCGGGCCGGCTGGACTGGGTCGTGCTGGACTGGAACCGGCCCGCCATCGACTTTTACCGCCGCCTCGGCGCGGTGCCGATGGACGACTGGACCGGGATGCGCCTCTCGGGCGACGCGCTGCTCGCGCTCGGCGCAGGGCCGGCCGGCTAAGACCAGCCGTGCTTTCGCTTGCCGGGCAGCTTCACCACGAGCCCGTCGAGGAACAGGTGCGAGAAATAACCGACGACGGCGGCGCCGTAGAACGGGAGCCCGGCGAGCGGCCGCTCTGGCGCGAGCACGAGCGGGAGCACGAGCAGCGGGCTCGGGATGAGCAGCATCGCCCAGAACGTGTGCGTCCACCCGCGGTGCCGGCCGAGGACCGGCAACAGGCAGAACAGGCCGAGGTACGCCGCCTCCTCGGTGTAGCGCATCCCGATGAGCCCGATGTCGACGAGGAAAAAGAGCGAGTAGAAGATCTGCTGGCCCTTCGAGTTCGTGTCCACGTCCGGCCACAGCCCGAACATCAGGCACAGGCCGAACAGCGCGGCCGGAAGCGCGACGACCTCGACGTCCGAGAACTGCCGCCACGCCGCGTCGACGGAGTAGAGCAGGGCGATGCCGGCGAGGTAGACGGCGAAGAAGACGGTGGCACCGGCGAGGTGCCCGCGGTATCCAGCCATGGCGGAGGGGGCGGGGATGGATGTCTACGCGCGGCGTCGGCGGCGCAGCAGGCGGCCCGTCCACGCGTCGCCCTCGGAGAAGCCCAGCGCGGCGCCGAGGCCGAGGTACGTCGCCCCGAAGAGGCCCAGAACGACGGCCGCGCGGACCAGAACGGGGAGGGCGCCGGGCAGGAGGGCCTGAGCCGTGGCAGCCGGAATCGACGCGAGGCCCGCGAGGCCGAGCATCTGGAACGCCCGCCCGGTCGGCATGCGGAACGTCGGCGCCTGGCGGCGGAGCGTGCGCACGAGGGCCCACAGCTCGGTCCACGCGCCGAGGCTCGCCCCGAGCGCGAGGCCGACCGCTCCGAGGCGCAGCGGCTCGCCGGGCCGCGCGGCGATGCCGACGACATCGGTCACGGAGAGCCGTTCGAGGACGACCATCAGGCCCGCCCCGACGACCGTCGCGACGGCGAGGCGCCACACGGCGAGGCGCGCGGGCGTCTTGGTGTCGCCGAGGGCGTAGAACGCGTTCTGCAGCAGCCGCGAGGCCGTCGTCGCGGGCAGGCCGAGCGCGAACGCGGCGAGTGTGAGCGCGACGAGCCACGAGTCCGCCTCGCCAAACTGGCCCGTCTGGAAGAACGCGCCCACGACGAGCACGCCGAAGCCGACGTAGCCGACCGTCGCGGCAACGATGGGGTAGAGAATCTGCGCGAGCGACCGGCGGACGCGCTCGAAGAACGGCTCGATGCCCGCCGCCCGGAGACGGCTCAACTCGGGTAGCTCACTCGCCGCGACGCTCATCCCGAACAGCGAGACGGGGAGCACGTAGAGCGTGAGGGCCTGAGTGAGTGCCGAGATGGCGCCCGCGGCGAGGAAGCCGGCGAGAAAGAGGTCCAGGTAGCCCGAGATCTGGTACGCCCCACGCCCGAGCACGACTGGAACGAAGGCGCGGAACGACTCGCGCACGCCCTCGACGTCGCGCGAGACGGAGAGGCGGAAGCCGCGCATCTCGCGGAACACGCCCGGCAGCAGAACGGCGAACTGGAGCACGCCGCCAACGAGCGCGCCTGCGAGGGCGGCGAACAGGATGCGGTCTGCGGCGGCAACCGGCACGACCGTCAGCGCCCCGATGGCCGTCGGCGTGCCGAAGAGGGCGACGGCGGCCCACGCCATGCCGGCGATGATGGCCAGGTTCCACGCGACGGGCGCGACGTAGGGCAGGAAAAAGCGGCGGTGGCTGTTCATCACGCCGAGGGCCCACGCGAACAGCACGAGCACGCCCGCCATCGGAAACGTGTAGCGGACCGTCTGGACGACGAGCGCGAAGCGGTCCACATCCGCCGCGCCCGCCGCGACGCGGGCGGCGTCGCCGAGCCAGCCCGGCTGGAGGACCGCCAGAAGGGGCCGCGCGAGGAGCATCCCGACGGCCACGCAGACCGCGACGAGCGACACCAGCAGCCCGAGTACGGCCCCGGCGAAGCGCCCCGCGGCTTCGGGCCGGCCCTCTTCGAGCATCCGGCTGTAGACCGGGATGAAGGCCGCCGAGACCGTCCCCTCGCCGAGAAGGTTCTGGAGAAAGTTCGGCGTCTTGAACGCGACCCGGAGAACGTCCGCGTGCGGTCCGAGGCCGAAGAAGTAGCTGATCGCGCGCTCGCGGACGAGCCCGATGATGCGGCTGAGGAAGATGCCGGCCGCGACGAGGAGCGCGGCACTCTTGCCGCTCGTCGCGCGGACATCGGCGACGGACTCTGTCTCGGCTTCGGCTTGCGCCTCGGCGTCGGCGGGCGAGGCCGGGGCGGGGTCAGGGGGCGTGGCCGGGGCGTCGGTCGGCCGGTCGCCGGCCGCGGCGCCGGTGCGGGCGTCTGCGTCGTCGGGCGGCGTCATCCGGCGAAGTGCTGCACGGCGAGGCGGTAGCCGCTCGGGCCGAGGCCGGTGATGGTGCCCGCGCAGACGGCCGAGATCACCGAGTGGTGCCGGAAGGCCTCGCGTGCCGCCGTGTTTGAGAGGTGGACCTCGACCACGGGCGTGCGGATCGCCGCGATGGCGTCGCGGAGGACGATGCTGGTGTGCGAGTAGCCCGCCGCGTTGAGGACGATGCCGGCCGTCTCGACGGTGTCGGCCGCGTGGAGCGCGGTGATCAGCCCGCCCTCGTCGTTGTGCTGCTCGAAGCGGAGGGCGAGGGCGGGAAAGTGCCGCCGGAGACTCGCCTCGAGGTCGGCAAGCGTGGCCGAGCCATAAACCTCTGGCTCGCGCGTGCCGAGCAGGTTCAGGTTGGGTCCGTTGAGGACGAGGACGCCGGGGGACGGCATGGCCGGGGAGGAGCGGAGCGTGCCGAAAGGTAGCGTGCACCGCCTCGGCAGCCCGCAGCCCGGGCCGTCGCGGCGGGCCACCGCATGGATGGCCGCGACGCTCGAGACGGACGGCGTTCCCGGCCTGGGGGATGCAGACCCGCAGGCCGGGAACGTGACCGATCGTTCCGGCACGGCGGTGCCGGCGGGATCAGTCCGGCCACTCCCCGGCGCTGCCCCCGCCGCGGTCGACGCGGCGCATGAGCCCCTGGCGCACCTCCGCGCGGAGCGACTCGCGGAGGTCGGGGCGTCCGCCCGCGTCGGCGAGGAGGGCCTTGAGCGCCTCGACGTCCGCGGCGGCGAGGGCCGCCTGCGTCGCCGCGGAGACGGTGAACGCGACCTCCGTCTTGGTCCGCAGAAACCCCTTCTCCTCCGTTTCGGTCCGCTCGACGGCTCCGCGGGCGACGAGGCCGTCGCGGACCCGGCTCATTACGTCGATCTGCGGCCACGGCTGGTCCTCGCCGAACCACGTGTAGACGACCTCGTCGACCTCGGCGCGGCCGGACCGGAGCGCGTCGAGAAGGCCCGCCTCGATGGCCCCGACGGCGGCCGCGCCGCCGCCCGCCAGTTCGGCGAGGACCGTGTGGGACTTCCGAAGCCCGAAGAACGTCGACTTCGGGGCGCGTTCCAACTGGACGAGCCCGTCGCGCTCCAATCCGAGAAAGGCCGCCTGCACGACGGTCTCGGCGATCGGGTTCAGGGCAACGGTTCCGGCGCCGGAGAGGAGGTGGTACTTGCCGGTCGTCAGCGAGGGCGAGCCGGCGAACCGGTCGCCGAGGAGGGCAACGAGTTCGCTCGGGGCGAGAGGGACGTCCATCATTGACGGAGAGGATGAGAGTGGGACAGTTCGTTTAGCGGAGACGCGGCCCGGATCGGACAGGCCGGCGCGAAGATTCCTGTCCCCGCCACGGGTCTTGGCCGCGGCCGTACCATCGGGCGACCCGTCCCGACCGGCATGACGCCCGACGCTGACCGACTCGCTAGCTCCGCCGCCGCGCGCCGCGCGCTACCGACTGCCTCCATAGCCGCCGTCGCCGCGCTGCCTCCTGCCGATCCCGCGCTGCCTGCGGAGGCCGGCGCTTGCGCGTCGTGCCGCGAGCCCCTCGTCGGAGCGTACTGCCACGCGTGCGGTGAGCGCCGCCTCGGGCCCCATGACTACCGGCTCTCGCACTTTTTCGAGTATGCCCTCCACACGTTCACGCACTTCGACTTCAAAGTGCCGCGGAGCGTGTGGAGCCTCGTCCGCCGCCCCGGCGTGATGACGGCCGATGTGCTCGCCGGCCGCCGCGTCGGGTGGGCGTCGCCGCTCCAGGTATTCGTCCTCGTCAACCTCGCGTTCTACCTGCTCGCGTCGGCCTCGAACGCCCACTTTCTCGACGCCCCGCTCGAGAACCACCTCTCGAACGGGGTCTACGGGACGCTCGCGCAGCGGATCGTCGCAGGCCACCTCGCGGGGCCGGGCGCGGTGGCCTACCGGGAGCACTTCGACGCCGTCGGGCACACGCTCTCCAAGACGGTCCCTGTCTTACTCGTCCCCCTGTTCGCGATGACGCTGGCGGTTCTGTTCTGGCGCCGGCGCCGGTACGCGCTCGAGCACCTCACCGCGGCCGTCCACCTCGTCTCTCTGCTCCTAGTCGTCGGGATGGCGGTCCTCGTCGGCTTTATCGCCCTCGTGTACGGGCTCCGGCTGCACCTCAGTGGGGACACGCCGCTCGTCGCGTTCTACTTCACGTCGCTCGCTGCCTCGTTCGCCGTGTTCTTCCGCCGCGTGTACGGCGAGGCGTGGGCTGTGAGCGCGGCGAAGGGGATTGCCTTCGTGACCGTGTTCGCGGTCGTGCTCCACCCGTTGTACCGGTTCCTGCTGTTTCTGGCAACGGTCGCGCTCGCCTGACGGGTGGCCGGGCTGCCCGGCGGGTCAGTCGCCGAGGGTGCCCGTGGCCCACTCGAAGGTGGCCTCGGCCTGGAGCAGGTCCGCGCGCGCCTCGGCCTCGCGGAGCTGCGCCTCGGCGAGAGCCGTCTCGCGCTGATTGACGAGGAACAGCGTGCCCTCGCCGAGTTCGAAGCGTCGGACCTCGGCCCGGCGGAGCGCGCGTGCGAGGCGCGCCTGCTCGGCCGCGAGCCCGTCCCGCTCGGCCGCGCGCCGCAGCGCCACGGCGGCACTCACGACGTCGGCCTCGACCGTGCGGACGGCGACGGCCTGCTCCAGGCTGCGCCGCTCGGCGTCCACGCGCGCCGTCTCGGCGGCCGCTCGGGCGGGCCGCGCCCACAGCGGCTGCCGCAACTGCACGCCGACGTAGACGTCGCCGAAGGCGGCCGGCGCGTCGCCGTAGGAGACGGCCTGGACGCCGATGCGGAGGTCCGGGCGTGTCTGCTCGCGGGCGAAGCGCACTTCGAGGCGCGCCGTCTCGGCCGCGAGGCGCGCGGTCGATCTCGGGCCGCCGGTCGAGGGCGAGCGCGACGGCGCTGCGGAGCGCGGCGGCGTCGGCGGCCGCGAGCGGCAGGCGCCCCGGGGCGGGCAGGGCGGCCGGCGCGGCGCGGAGCAGCGCCGGCGCGCCGTCAGCCTCCCAGAGGTAGGTCGCGAGCGTCACGCCCGCCTCCTCGGCGCGCCGGAGGGCGGCCACGCGGTCGCCCTCGCGCGAGACGACGGTCAGGCGCGCTTCGAGGCTGTCGACCGGCGGCGTCTCGCCGGCCCGCACGCGCCGCGCGACAAAGTCCGCCCGCGTCCGTGCGACGTCCAGCAGGCTGTCGCGGACCGTCACGGCGGCGTAGGCGCCGGCCCACGTCCAGTAGGCCCGTGCCGCGGCGAGCAGGAGGGCGTTGCGGCGCTGGATGGCCGCGGCGCCGGCGGCCTCGGGCGCGAGGCGAGCCTGCGCGAGCGACGTCCGCCGGCAGTCCGTGCCCCGCCCGGCGAGAGGCGAGACGGACACGCCGATGCGCGTCTCGCCGGCGTCGCCGGCACGGTCCGCGGGGTTCACGGACGGCCCGACGCCGAGCCGGTGGTTGACGTCCACGGACGGGCTGAAGGGTGCGTCGATCGGCAGCGACAGGGCGGTCTGCCACAGGCCGAGCTTGGTGTCGAGGTCGTCGGTCTTGGTCGTAAGGCCGGTCGTGAGGAGCGGGTCGAAGCCGCCGCGGGCGCCGAGGTCGCGCTCGAGGTCCGCCGGGCGCGCCTCGGGGTGGCGCTTGGCGACGAGCGCGAGCGTCTGCTCCAGCGTGAGCGTCGGAAAGCCGCCGCCGGGGGCGCAGCCCTGCCCGCGGGCGGGCGCGGCGAGAGTAGCGAGCAGGGCGAGGGCGAGAAGTCGGGTCATCGGGTGGGGAGTTGGGAGGCGCGGGCCGAGCTACTTCAGGCGGGCCGCGGGCGGCTTCGCGGACGCGTCGGCGCCGCTGCCATAGGCGCCGCTCTCGTAGCCGGCGCCGTCCTCGGGCGTCGTCGTCGCGCCGCGGACGGGGATCTGGGGCGGCAGGCCGTTCATGCGGCGCCACAGCTCGTAGCCGAGGGAGACCTCGCCGAGGAGCACCCAGCCCGTCGCCGACGAGCCCTGGCGGAGAAAGCGCCGCGGCGGCCACGGCGCGCCCGAGGAGTCCGGTGTGACGAGCAGCCGGAAGCGCCCCGTGCCGTCGTCGACGGCGTCCACCACGGCGACGCGCCCGCCGAAGACGCCGATCGAGAGGCCCGGCAGGCCGGTAAGCATGAGCGCGGGGTAGCCAGCAAACTGGAGGCGGACGGCCCGGCCAGGCTCGACGAGGGCGGCGTCGCGGTCCGAGACGAACACCTCGACGGCTTGGTCCTCGGTGTCCGGCACGACCGTCGCGAGGACGTCGCCGGCCTTGACCGTTTGCCCGGTCCCGACCTGCGCGATGCGGACGACCGTCCCGGCGACGGGCGCGCGGACGACGGCGTTCTCGGCGCGCCCGCGCGCGTTGCCCAGCCCGAGGTCCGTCTCGGCCGTGGCCTGCGCGACGCGCTGCGCGGCCTCGGCCTCGGCGATGTGGCGGGCGTCGAGGTCGCGGTCGGCCTTCTGGAGCGCGAGCCGCGCCGTCTCGACGTCGCGCGTGGCGACGAGGCCGTCGGCGGCGAGCGCGTCGGCGCGGTCGGCGCGCACGCGGGCAGTCTCCTGCTCGGCGTCGGCGTTGGTGGCCGTCGCGCGGGCGGCGATGAGGCGCTGCTCGGCCTGCGCCGTCGCCTGCCGGACCCGGGCCGCGTCGACGGCCAGAACGGCGGCCTGGATGCGCGCGGCCCGGCCCTGCTCGGTGCGCGCGACGAAGTCCTGGTCGAGAAAGCCCGAGCCGATGTCCTGCAGCTCGGCGATGACCGCGCCGGCCTCGGCGCGCGCGCCCTCGGCGACGGCCCACCGCGCGACGCGGCCGTCGACGAGCGCCTCGACGGTCTGCGGCCGCGCGGCCGGGTCGAACGAGGTCACGGAGCCGCTGCCGGCGACGACCTGCCGCCACGGCGTGAAGACCAGCGCGGCGACGATCGCCACGCCGAGGAGCACGAGAAAGACGGTCAGCCGGCGCGCGAGGTGGGGCGTCTGCGCCGCGAGGAGGGCCGTCGAGACGGCCGCGGCGCCGCGGCGGGCGGCCTCGGCGTGCGCCCACGCGGGCGCCTCGGTGAGCGGTGCCGCGGCGGCGGCCGGGACGCGGGGCGGGGCGGGGGGCAGGACAGTCATCGGAGGTGGAGCGTCGGGAGGAAGCGCCGGGGCACCCGGCTGGGCAGGCGTCAGGCGTCGAACAGCGCGGCGCGGAGGGCGGCGGCGGTCTCGGGCTGGAGACGCGCCAGGGCCGAGCCCTCGGCGGCGGCTTCGGCAGGCGTCCCGGCCGGCTCGGCGGTCCCGTCGCGCGTCAGCACGACGACCGCATCGGCGCGGCGGAGCGCCTCGGGGTCGCCGGACATGTCGACGACGGTCCACCACGGCGCCGCGGCGACGGCGCGGCCGATGCGCTCGCGGACGGCCGGCTCGAGACCCTGTGCCGCGTCGTCGAGAATGAGCAGGCGCGGGCGCCCGGCGAGGGCGCGCGCGATCATGATGCGCCGCGCGACACCGCTGGGGAGGGCGCGGCCCGTCCCGAAGACGGCCGTCTGGAGGCCGTCCGGCAGGGCCAGCAGCGGCGCGTCGAGGGCGGCGAGGCGGACGGCCTCCCAGATCTGGTCGAACGTCAGCGGGCGGCCCAGCGTGATGTTCTCCTCGACGGTCCCGTCGAAGAGCTC
Source organism: Rubricoccaceae bacterium (assembly GCA_036399715.1). GTDB lineage: Bacteria > Bacteroidota > Rhodothermia > Rhodothermales > Rubricoccaceae > DASVSE01. The sequence continues at coordinate 1,418 of DASWMO010000313.1, read as the reverse complement.
GTCGGTCGCCATCGCGAAGCCGACGTTCCCGCGGAGCGCGTGCGCGTCGAGGCGCCCGAGGTCGTACCGCCGAGCGTGATGAGGCCGCGCGTCGGGCGGAGGATGCCGGCGAGGAGGTACGCCAGCGTCGTCCGGCCCGCGCCGTTCTCGCCGACGATGGCGACGCGCGCGCCGGCCGGCACGTCGAGCGAGGTCGCGCGGAGCGGGCCGTCGGGCGCGCCGGCGTAGGCGAACGAGACGCCCCGGAGGCCGACGGCGAGCGGGCCCGACCCGCCGAGCGCATCCGCGCCGGGGACGTCGGTCGGGAGCTCCGTCAGGGCCGCGATCTTGATGGCCGCGGTGAGCAGGTCGAAGCCGTGCTCGAGCATCCCTACGAGGCGGTCGAGGGCCGTGAGCAGCGACAGGAGGGCGAGCTCGGCGGCGACGAACTGCCCGAGCGAGAGCTGGCCCTGCACGACGAGCCCGCCGCCGATGCCGAGCGCGGCGAGCGTCACGACGGTCCGGAAGACGAGGCTCGCCACGTCCTGCCGCACGAGCACGCGGAAGTGCTCGCCGCGCCTGCCGACGTAGCGCGCGGCGATGGCGTCGGCGCGGGCGTGGACGAACGGCGGGGCGTAGAGCTTGAAGCTCGTCTGCGCCCGGCCGACCTCCTCGAGCCACCGCGCGAGGGCGTACTTCTCCTCGCTCTCGTGGACGCTCGTCGCGAGCCCGCCGTGGCCGAGGCCGAACACGACGAGCGGCACGAACAGCACCACGACGACGCTGATCACCAGGAAGAACGGGCTGTAGACGGCCAGCAGCGCGAGGCTCGCCACGGCGACGAGCGTGTACGCGAGGCCGTCCATGAGCAGCTTCGCGAGGGCCTTCTGGAACGTGACGACGTCGAAAAAGCGGTTGACGAGCTCGGGCGCGTACGTGTCGTTGAAGGCGCCGTGCCGGATGCGCGGCAGCCCGCGCGCGATGCCCAGCTCGGTCCGGACGAAGATGCGCCGCTGGAGCAGGTCCACGGCGAAGTGCTGCACGACGCTGAAGCCGCTGTTGAGGAGCATCCCGAGCGCGATCACGCCGCCGAGGACGAGGACCTGGCTCGTGTACACGCCGAGCGAGATCGCGTCGATGAGCGCCTGCGAGACGAGCGGCAGCACGAGCGACGTCAGGCCGACGGCGAGCGCGTACGCGCCGATCGTCCACAGGTCGCGGCGCTCGGGGCGGAGCATCCGGCGGACCTGCCGGAGCGCGTCGCGTAGTGATGCCTTGTGGCCGTCGTGCTCCTCTCCGTGTGGGCCTGCGTGGCCCGTATGAACGCCTTTCGGGTCGCCGAGCGAGGCACGCGCAGCGTCCGTGAGGGTCAGCACGGGCACGCGGCCGTCCGGCCCGACGAGGTCGGCCACGGCGACGGTCTCGGCCGCGCCGCTCTC
>DASWMO010000312.1:0-5823 GCA_036399715.1 Rubricoccaceae bacterium | reverse complement strand
CGCCGCCGAGGCCGAGGGCGTCTCGGCCGAGGACCTCGTCGCACGCCTCGTCCGCGGCGCCGGACGACTGGACAGCCGGCGAGCCGGGCCAACGGGGTCTGGCTCCCGCGCCTCCACTCATCCGATCCGGGGCACGCTGAGTTGCCCCCGGCCGAATGGAGGTCGGTCCGTACGTTTGACGGCCAACCCGCCCGCACCCGGATGCGCTTTGTTGCTCTCGCGTCGACGCTCCTCGCCTTCACGGTCCTCTGCGAGGCAGCACGCGCGCAGACGGCGCCCGCGCCCGGCGACTGCCGGCTCGGCATGGCCTCCGCCCTGCTCGACATCGGCGACGTCCGCGCCCGCGTCTACAACACTGGCAGCCTCTTCTTCGGCAACAGCACTTCCGCCGCCGCCTACGAGGTCCCCCGCGGCAAGACGCCGATCTACGTCGCCGGGCTGTGGGTCGGCGGCAAGGTCGGCGGGCAGCTCCGCGTCGCTGGAGGGACGTATAACCAGACCGGTGCGCCGAGCCTCACGTTCTGGCCCGGGCCCCTCGGCGACGACGCCCGGCCGGTCGACCCGACCGACTGCTCGGCCTACGACCGCATCTACACCGTCTCGCGACTCGACATCGGCCGCTACAACGACACCGGCCGCGCCACCGACGACCTCCGCGACTGGCCTTTCGCGCTCGGCGCGCCGGTGCTCGACGGCGACGGCGACCCGTCGAACTACAACCTCGACGGAGGTGATCAGCCGGCCATCCGCGGCGACCAAATGACGTGGTCGCTCAGCAACGACGTCGGCAACGTCCACCCGTCGCAGAACACGCCGCCGCTCGGCATCGAGCTCCAGATGGAGACGGTCGCGTTCGGGCTCGGGCGGCTGCGGCAGACGACGATGTACCGGTACACGCTCACCAACCGGACGGCGGCGACGATCGACTCGGTCTACGCCGGGATGTTCGTCGACCCGGACCTCGGCGACTCGGCCGACGACTACGTCGGCACGGACACGACGCGGGGGATGGGTTTCGTGTACAACGGGGACAACCAGGACGGGACGGGCAGCAGCGTGAGCTACGGCGTGGCGCCGCCGGCGGTCGGGTTCCAGGTGGTTGAGGGGCCCGTCGGGCTGCCGAACCGGCGCGACGACGACCGCGACGGCAGCGTCGACGAGCCCGGCGAGCGCCTCGGGATGACGGCAAGTACCTCTTTCGAAAGCACCGGTCCCACTAGTAAACCAAGCTACGGCGTCGATATGTACCACTACCTGCGCGGCTTCTGGGCCGACGGCTCCGTCAGGCGCGAGTTCGGCAACGGCTACGGGCAGACGCAGGGAGCAATCACGCGGTTCATGTTCGCCGGCGACCCGGTCACGGGCCGCGGGTGGAGCGAGGTCAACCCCGGCTACGGCTATCCCAACGGGCCCGGCGACCGCCGGATGATGGTCTCGACGGGCCCATTCCGCCTCGCGCCCGGACAGTCCGAGACGGTCACGTTCGCCATCCCCTACGGCCGCGGCACCTCCAACCTCAACTCCATCACCGAACTCCGCCGCACCGCGACGGCCGTGAGCAGCGCACTCGCGGCGGGCTACTTCGAGCCACAGCGCGTCGGCGAGCTCGTGCCTGTCCCGGTCGACCAGGCCGTCCGCCTCGGCGCGCCGAGCCCGAACCCGTTCTCCGGCCGCGCCGTCGTTCGCTACGCGATGCCGGCCGGGACGCGCCTCCGCGCCACACTTCTCGACGTGCTCGGCCGCGAGATCGCCGTGCTCACGGACGGCCCGACGCTCGCCGCGGAAGGTGAGATCGCGGTCGACGGGACGGGGCTGGCGCCGGGCGTCTACCGCGTCCGCGTCGTCGTGCCGGGCGGTGAGCACTTCGTCACGCTCGTTCGGACCCGGTAACGGCTGCCCCAATGACCGCGGCGGCGCCAGGAGACAGGGTGGCCCGAGGCTCGCCCGGCCTCCCGGGTTCACGACCCACGAGGCCGAGTTGATGACAACGACCCGTTGGACCAGCAGGGCTCAGCGCGCGACGACGAGCCGCGCCGTCGCGGTTTGCGCCCCGACCGTCGCCCGGACGACGTACACGCCCGCCGGCCACGCCCCCGTCTCGACCGACACCGCCGTCTCGCCGGTCCCCGCCGCCCCGTCGAGCACGACCGCGACCTCGCGGCCCAGCGCATCGACCACGACGACCCGAATCGGGGATGGCTCCACAACGGTGACGATCACGGTCGCCGAGAAGCGGGCCGGGTTGGGGCTCACCGTGAGCGCCAGCGTGTTTCCGGTCGCCTCGGGCTCCGCGCCCGTCGCGAAGAACGGGTTGACCGCGTAGATCCCCGGGGTTGCTCCGCCGGCATCTGAGCCCGCCACGAGCAGGAAGTTCTCAAGGTTCGCGGGCGATACGAGGACGACGTCTAGGTAGCCGCCCGATGCCGGTGTGGCGAAGCCCGCGATCCCGGTCGCGGCCACGAGGTCGTCCGCCACGAACACGATCCGGTCTGGAGCGGGGTTGAAGGGGCCTATCCCGGCGACGGCAATTCCCCCTGGAGCGGTGGAGGTCTCGTTTGCGACGAGCACGTAGGGGACGTAGATGTAATTCCCCGGGCGTCCCAACCGCGCAAACGATAGGGCGATGTCGCCTAGGCCGCCGTCGCATGTTGGAAGCAGAGGCGGCGATCCCTCGCACGGCCGCTCAGCCGCATAAAGCCCCCCGCCCCCGTTTGTGCTGACGACAACGTTTCGGTACGGCGGCTCGCCATCACGCGAGACCCCGTACAGATCGTCGGGCACGAAAGCAATCAGACTTACGAGGTCGAGGCGGTCATCAAGGGCAACCGGCTGGGGATGCTGAGCCGGTGCCGCTGGATCGAGCCGGTAGAATCCGTTGGCAGGGGCGCCGTCATCGGTGGAGCGCGCGAGAAAGAGACCGGTCCCGTCGGACGTGCTTGTGTGCGCGACGCCGACCGTTCCATCGCCGGTATCAACCGGGCTGGCGGGATCGGTGAGCAAGGTTAGCGCTCCATTCGCATCGAGCCGGAGGACCCGGTCGATGCCGTCGCGACCGGTGAGCACAAAGAAGGCGGCCCCGGTCGAGGTGAAGTCGACCGTCTCATTCGCGCCGTCGCGGCAGACAGGTGTATCTACGCCAGCGGCAGCAGAGAGCGCAGACGTCGTCGCCCGGATGCGCGTGCGGTCGCCAGCCGGGCGGTCCGGGTCGTACTCGGCGATCTGGCCGGACGCCTCGTCGAAGAAGAGGACCGTCGGGGTAGGACTGCGTGCAGAGATGACGGCGAGGCACGTCGGGAGCGCACCGGCGAGGACGCCCCCGTCGGCAAGATCTGTCTGAGAGGCATACACCGAGTAGGCGCTGCCCTGGGCCGCAGCCGCCCCGGCGAGTGAGAGAACGCCGGCGAGCGCGGTCATGAAGGCCACGAGCGCCGCCGTGAGGAGGCGTTGGGTCATCGGTCGTCCGTCCGCCGGACCCGCCGGTACTCCGCCGCGAACTCGGAGTCGTCGATCACGCCCTCGACCACATCGTCGAGCCCGTCGACCGCCTCGTCCGCCGCGACGAACGCCGCCCGCATCGACCGCGTCCGCGCCTCGCGCTGCCCGCCCGTCGCCCCGACGGCCGGCGCGGCCTTCCCGAACGCCGCGATAGCCGCGCGGACCTCCTCGACGCTTTGCTTCGTGACCCGGTACTTGGCCAGCGCCCCGAGGTGCTCCTCAGCCGCCCCGGCGACCCGCTCGGCCATGCCCGCCGCGTCCGTCTCTGTCGCCCGGTCGAAGCCCGACGGCAGGACGTTGACCGCGTCGAACAGGGCCCCGTTCTTGGTCGCCCGTGCGTAGGCCCGCGTCGCCCGGGCGAGGCGGAGGGCGAGCGCCTCCATCGCGTCGCGGGCCGCGGCCTTGTCCTTCGTCATCCCGGTCGTCCCCAGCGCGTTCCGCTCGCGGTCGATGTCGGCGACCTCGGCGACCGCTTCTCGGAAGGCGACGACGGCCGGCTCGGCGGCCTCGTCGCCGGTCCAGAGGTCGGGCCGGCGGTCGAGCAGTTCGAGCACCTCGCGGTGCATCCGGTGGGTGTTGGCCTGGCGCTGATTCATCGGGTGAGGGTGAGGATGGAGCGTCCAACGTACGTCCGTGCGCGCATTTGCGCATGTTCCCACTCGCGAGGTCGTGCCGGGAGAGGGTCCAGAGTCCGGTCGTTCACCGGGACCTCGATCATGTTCTGCTGAACCGTTGCACGGGCCATTGAACTCTTGCACGAGTCACTGAACCGTTGCACAGGCCGCTGAATCGCTGCGCGCTGCCATCGAGGCCGTGCACGGGCCGCTGAATTCGTGCACAGGCCGCTGAATCGATGCACGGCCCGCTGAACTCCTGCACGCCGCCACCGAACTCTTGCACGGGTCACCGAACCGCTGCGCACTGCCACCGAACTGCGGCACGCGCCGCAGCGAGTCGCGGCGAGTCGCGGCGGGGCCCCTCGCTCCGCCCCGCCGCGCGGCGTAGACTCCGGAATGACGCCCTCCCCGCCTGTGCAGCCGCCGGCCCGGACGCCCGCACGACTCCGCGCGGTCGCCCTCCTCCGGTCAGGGCTCGCCCTGCTGCTCGCCACCGCCACGGCCGCCGGCTGCGGCCGCGACGCCGCGACGCCGCGCCCGGAGCGCGCCTCCCGGACGGCGCTCGTCCCCCCGGAGACGTACCCCGAGGCCCGCCCCGACCCGCCGGCCCGCCGCCCCGCGACGCGCCCCACCGACCCGGCGCCCGTCGTGTTCGACACCGTCGCCCCGCCCGAGCCGCCGCGCGCCGAGGCGCCTCGGACCGCCCCGCCCCGCCCGCCCGCCGGGTCGCGGCCGCCCGTCGGACGGTCACTCGCCACCCGCCCGCCGGACCGCCGACCGGCCACCCGGCCGCCCGAGCCGCGCCCCCCCGCCCCCGCGCTCGCCGGCAGCTGCGACGTCCGCCCCGCCGAGTCCTACTGCTTCGCCTACACCGGCCCCGCGTGGACGCCCGACGCTGCCTCGGCCAATTGCGCCGCCGCCCCCGGCGCGACGTTCCGTACCGCCGCGTGCCCGGTCTCGGGCCGCATCGCGACGTGCACGTTCCGCCGGCCCTCGGAGCCGGACCGCGAACTCGTCTACACGACCTACGCCCCGGCCGACGCTGACCTCAGGTCCGCGCTCGACCTCGCGCGCCTCGCCTGCCCCGGCACGTTCGAGCCCGTCGAGTAGCTACAGCCCGACGACGAGCAGCAGCCCCGGCGCCCCCGGCCCGACCGCCGCCGGCACCAGAACGGCATGCTCCGCGAGCCGCGCGAGCGCCTCGAAGCGCCCCGACGACCCGGCCAGCACGACCGCGTCGAGCGCCAGCAGGGCCGCGCCCTGCAGCACGACGCCCTGTCCGTGCCCGCGCCACGCCGCGGGGTTCGCTACGCCCCGCGACGCCACGAGCCACAGCGTCGCCCCGACGGCCATGTAGCCCGCGTCCAGCCCGACGTTGAGCCACAGCACGTCCGCGAGGTGCGCCTCGGCCCGCAGCGCCGCGCCGAGCGCCGCCGCCGAGTCCGGCGCGGCCCGCACGAGGGCGACCGTCGCGATGGCCGTGTTGACGGCGCCCCACACGAGCGTCTGCACGCCGAACGCCCGCTGCCCCGCCCGCCCCGACGCCGTCGCGAGGAGAACGGAGCCCGCGGCCACGTTCGCCGCGCCCCACGCGCCGACGCGCCACAGGTGCGCCCGCTCCGCGGCCGACCGGTCGGCCGCGAGATCGGCAGCATCACGGACCGGCTGGGCCTGCGGCGCCGCGGCCGCGAGGACGAGGAGAAAGAGGGCA
>DASWMO010000311.1:0-5268 GCA_036399715.1 Rubricoccaceae bacterium | reverse complement strand
GTGGAGTGCCGTCCGCGCCGCTCCGGGCACGCTCGCCGCGAGGAGCGTGTCGGCCTCGGGCCCGCCGGTGAGGGTGAGGAAGAGAGCGCCCGTGCCGCCGGCCGGGGCGGCGGGCACGACTGCGTCTCGGACGGCCAGCACGGCCCCGGATTCAACTGCGGCGCCTCGCGGCTCAGCGTCGCCGCCGCGGGGGCTATCGGGCGCGCACGCGGAGAGCGCACCGAGCGCGAGCAGGAGGGCAGAGCGGATCATGGAGCGCTGAGGAGGGCGCGGGCATCGTCGGCGACCATCTGCGGCGGTGCCGACCCGCCACCGTACGTCTCGACGATGCGGCCGCGGGCGTCCAACAAGATCATCTTGTCCGAGTGCGAAATCATCACGGTTTCAGTCCCGTCCGACAGTGTGTCGCGGGCGGCGACGGCCGTGCGGATGCCGAGGCGGCGCATGAGGTCCGCGACGACGGCCGTGTCGCCCGTCGCGAGGCGCCAGTCGCCGCGTGCGTTCCACGTGTCGGCGTAGGCGCGGAGCACGTGGGGCGTGTCGCGCGCCGGATCGAACGAGACCGTCAGAAAGGCGACCCGCGACGTGTCGGCGCCGAGGGCCGCGCGGACGCGCGCCACGTTCGCCATCGTCATCAGGCAGACATCGGGGCAGTGCGTGTAGATCGCCGTCACGACTGCTGGCCGGCCGGCGAGGGCCCCGGGGAAGGCGAGCGCGACGCTGTCCTGGTCCACGAGCGCCCACACGTCGCCCGAGAGGTCGTCCTCGGTCGCGAGGTGCTCGGGGCGCGACTCGCACCCGGCGACGGCGAGGGCGGCGAGAATCAGGAGTGCGGATCGCGTCATGGGTCTGGGTCAGCGGCCGAGGCGCGTGCCGACGCCGAGCGTGAGCGCGCGCGGCAGGCCGGGCGTGTACTGCGGCCGCCCGAAGGCGACCTCGGCCGTCGTCGCGTAGCGCACGCCGGTGGCGTTGAGCAGGTTTGCCCACACCTCGACGCCACGCAGGGTAAGCCCCGCGCGCGCATTGACGACCGTGTGGCCGCGGTAACGGCGTGTGTTCTCGGGATCCATCCAGTAGCCGCTTACACGCTGCGCCTCGACGGCCAGCCGGAAGCCCGGCAGGGGCCGCACGGCGACCTCGCCATTGGCGACAAGCGCGGGCGCCTTCTCCATCCGGTTGCCGTCGAAGACGCGCTCACGGCCGATTCTCTCGTCGACCGTAAAGTCGAGATAGGTATGGCGGGCGACGGCCGCGCCCACGCGGGCCGAGAGCAGGGGCGTTGGCTGGGCGAGAAGGGACACCTCGACGCCCTCGTGGCGCGTCCGGCCTGCATTGCGGTCGGATGTCGTACCGTCCTGCGCGCGCACCGAGACGATCTCGTCGCGGCCGTCCATGCGGTACACGGCGACGTCGGCGGCGAGGCGGCCGGCGAGGGCGCTCGCGAAGCCGCCGGCCTCGGTCGACGTGAAGACGGCCGGGCGGAGGACGGGCACCTGCACGCCGCGGTACAGCTCGCCGGCCTCGGGCGGGACGAAGCCCTGGCTCGCGTTGGCATAGAGGCCCACGCGCGGCGCGAGCGTCACGACGACGCCCACGCGCGGCGTGACGCGCGAGAACGTGTCCGTGCGGTCGGCCGCGCCCGAGAAGGCGCCCGGCGCGAGCGCGTTGTCGAGCGCGTACCCGATCCGGTCCGCCCGCAGCGACCCGACGACGCGGACCCCGGGCATGGCCTCGACCTCGGCCTGCACGAAGGCCGCGAGCGTCGTCAGGCGCACCGCGTAGTCGGTCAGCAAGGAGTCCGTCTCGGCAAAGTCGACGAAGCGGCCCTCGGCGTCGCGCGTCGCCGTCCCGAAGCGAGCCGTGTAGCCGCTCGGGGAGACGTCGGCCGTCGCGCCGGCGACGATCCGGGCGCCGCGCCAGCCGGGAAAGACCTCGTGCTGGAGCGTGAGGCCGAGCGACCGGAAGCGCTGTGCGTTGACCTCGCCGACGGCTTCGGTCGGGCCCGTCGCGCGGAGGCGGTAGGCCGGGTTCTGCGCGACGCGGTTGGCGCGCGAGAAGACCGTCGCGGTCGTGAGCCCGCGCGTCCCCCAGACGCGGTCCAGGCGCACGGCCGCTCGCACGGCCTCGACGCGGCGGTACGAGAACGTCTGGAGGCTCGTCGTGCCGCCCGAGAAGAAGTTCAGCGAGTCGAGCGCGCCGTCGGTGTCTGTGTCGAGCACGTTGGCCGTCGCCGTCGCGGCGAGCGTCGTCGCCGCGCCGAGGCGCGTCTCGGCGCGGAGCGACGCCGAGACCTTGTCGCCGTCGGAGTGGTCGCGGACGCCCTCGCGCTGCCGCGAGACGTAGCCGCCGCCGGCGAGCCCGACGCGCCCGAGCGTCCCCGAGGCGCGGCCGTCGGCGCGCGTGTAGCCGGTCCCGCTGTGGCGGACCGAGGCCGCCGCCTCGGTGCCGAGCGTCGGCCGGGCCGTGATAAAGTTGACCGCCCCTCCGATGGCGCCCGCGCCGTAAAGGGCGGAGCCGGGCCCGCGGACGACCTCGACGGCGTCGAGATCGGCCTGGTTGATCTCGATGAGGGCGTTGTGGTTGAACAGGCCCGCCGGGCGGATCGGGACGCCGTCTTCGAGGTAGAGGAAAAGCGGCTTGAGCGAGAACGGCTGGCGGATCGCGAGCGCGTGCTGCTCGTTGCCGAGGTCGACCATGTGCACGCCGGGGATGCGGTTGAGCGCCTCGGCGAGCAGGTTGGGACGCGTGTCGCGGAGGTCGGCTGCCGAGAGGGCGGCGACGGCGAGCGGCGCGTCCGACCGGTTGCGCTCGCCGCGGCCGGCCGTCACAACGACCGGCTGGAGGTCGGCCGTCGCCTCGTTGAGGCGGACGCTCAGCGGCTCGCCGCCGCGCGCGGCGGCCGTCACGGCGACGCTCTGGCGGCCGTAGCCGAGCGCCGAGACGGTGACCGTGGCGACGCGCTCGGGGATGACGAGGGAGAACTGGCCGTCGGCGTCCGTCGCCGTCCCGAGCGGCGTGCCGTCGGCGCGGATGACGGCGCCGGGGACGCCCGCGAGCGTGCGCGCATCGACGACGCGGCCGGTGAGCGTGGACTGGGCCGCGGCGGGCGCGGCGGACGCGAGCAGAAACGTGGCGAACAGGAGCGCGCAGGCGCTCCACGCGGAGGGGCGGGGCATGGGTCTTCCAGGAAAGCAGGGCAGGGCCCGGACGCCCGACCGGCGCCCGAGAGGACAGAGACGCAGGCCGCGAGGCGCGGCTGCAGAGACGTCAGGCCCGCTTCGGTGGGTGGAAGATGCCGTCGGGCGTGCCCCGCGCCGCTCGCTGTCCGGCGGGGCGGGCGTGCGCCCGGACCGGCCGCGCCGGCGGCGGCGCGAGCGCGGCCTGCGGTGCGAGCCACATCGTCGCCGAGAGCGCGACACCGAGCAGCGTCGCCTCGCGCGAGTCCTCGCGCTCGTTCTGCGCGTCGAGGCGCCGCGCGAGCTCGCACGCGCCGTCGCAGTGCAGCTCCGGCCGGTCGCGGTTGATGCAGTAGCGCGCCGCGATGGCGTCGCGGTCGAGCGCGAACTGTGCCCCGATGACCAGATAGCTCTGCACGCTCGTCAGCAGGACGAGCCCGAGGGCGAGTCGGGGAAAGGCGGAGATCGCGGGCATAGCGAAACATACGGCGCCCGGCCGGCGCTTCCGTCCGCCCCTTCCTGACCTGCACGATGGCCCTTGCCGCACTTCTTCTCGACCTCGACGGCACGCTCGTCGACTCCAATGCGGCCCACACCGAGGCGATGGTCCGCGCTGCGGCCGATCTCGGCGTGACCGTCCCTGCCGACCGCGTCGATATGGGCATCGGCAAAGGCGCCGACCTGCTCGCGCCGGACCTCTTCGGGCCCGCCTTCGAGGCCGAGCACGGCGACGCCTTCCGCGACGGTGCCGGCCAGCACTTTGCCCGGATCGCCGCCCATCAGCCGCTCCAGACCTTCGACGGCACGCTCGCGCTCATCGACGCCGCTCGGGCGCGCGGCCTGCGCCTCGCCCTCGCGTCGTCGGCCGCCGAGGACGACCTCGATGCGACGTTCGCGAGCACCGGGACGGACCTCCGCGAGCGCGTCGACATCGTCACGACGTCGTCGGACGCCGAGGCGAGCAAGCCCGAGCCGGACCTGTTGCTCATCGCGGCCGAGAAGCTCGGCGTCCCGCCCGTCGCGTGTGCGCTCGTCGGCGACACCGTCTTCGACGCCGAGGCGGCACGGCGGGCCGGGGTCGCCTTCATTGGCGTCGCGACGTGGCGGGCGTCTGAGGACGACCTCCGGGCGGCCGGTGCGTGCGCGACGTTCGCCTCGACGGCGGCCCTCGCAGACAGTCTCGATGCGGCCCTCGCCGCCGCGTCGCCGGGCGAGCACGCCGTCACGGACGATGTGCTGACGGTTCTGATGGACGTCGCGCTCACCGAGGCCAGGGCCGCACTCGATGCGGGCGACGCACCGATCGGGACCGTCGTCGCCCGGGCCGACGGGACCGTGCTCGCGCGCGGCCGCAACCGCTCGGCGACCGACCATGGCCGCCTGCGCCACGCCGAAACCGAGGCGCTGCATGCGCTCGGCGGGGCCGCTGAGCCGGGGGCGGTCCTCCTGACGACGCTCGAACCGTGCGCGATGTGCCTCGGCGCGGCCGTCGAGGCGGGCGTCCACGCGGTCGTGTACGCGCTCGAGGCGCCGCCCAACGGGGCGGCCGGGCGCCTGCTTCCGGCGCGGACCGGTGGCCCGTTGCCGCTCGTTGCACGAGGTCCGGGACGTGAGGCGAGCCTCGCGCTCGTCCGCGAGGCCGCGGCGGCGGGCGGATACGCCGAGCGTCTGCTCGCGTCGCTCGGCGGCTGATGGCGGGAGCGTGCCGCGTCGCGTCCGGGCAGTCCGGCGCGCCCCACGTGCACGCCCCGCGCGGCGCCGTACCTTCGGGCCGACCGCCGCTCCGCTATGCCGACCGTCTTCGAAGGCCACCTCGTCTCGCCGCCCGACACGCGCTACGCCATCGTCGCGGCGCGTTTCAACGACGCCATCACGCGGCGCCTGCTCGACGGCGCCCTCGACGCGTTCACGCGCCACGGCGCGCCCGACGGAGCCGTCGACGTGGCGTGGGTGCCGGGGGCCTTCGAGATCCCGGCCGTCGCGCAGCGCCTCGCCGCCTCGGGCCGGTACGGCGCCGTGGTGTGCCTCGGGGCGGTGATCCGCGGCGCGACGGGCCACTACGACATCGTCGCCAACGGGGTCGCGAGCGGCT
>DASWMO010000310.1:0-10123 GCA_036399715.1 Rubricoccaceae bacterium | reverse complement strand
CCCGGCACTGTGCGGGTCGGTTTGTCTGCGTCCTGTGGCGTCAGGCGCCGGCCACGTCGGGCGTGGCGACGGCCGCCGAGTCGCCGCCGGCGGCGGCCCGCTCGCCGACGAACGTGAGCCAGCCGTGCGGGTCGGCGGCGTCGCGGACGGCGTTGAGGTAGGCCGTCTGGATCTGCTCCGTGATCGGCCCGCGGCGGCCCTCGCCAACGGTGTAGTGGTCGACCGCCCGGATGGGCGTGATCTCGGCCGCCGTGCCCGTAAAGAACAGCTCGTCGGCGAGGTAGAGCGCCTCCCGCGGGAGGGCCTGCTCGCGGACCTCGAGGCCCATCCCGCGCGCGATCGTCAGGACCGTGTCGCGCGTGATGCCCGGCAGAATCGACATCGTCGTCGTGGGCGTGTAGAGGGCGCCGTCGCGGACGAGAAACAGGTTCTCGCCCGAGCCCTCCGAGAGGTAGCCGTCCACGGTCAGCGCGATGCCCTCCTTGAAACCGTTCAGGATGGCCTCCATCTTGATGAGGCTCCCGCCGAGATAGTTGCCGGCGGCCTTGGCCATCGCGGGCAGCGTGTTCTGGGCCGGCCGGTTCCACGACGAGACCTGCACGTCGACGCCTTCGGCGAGGGCCTCGTCTCCGAGGTACTGCCCCCACTCCCACACGGCGATGGCCGCCTCGACGGGGTTGTTCAGCGGGTTGACGCCCATCGGGCCGTACCCGCGGAAGAGGATCGGGCGGATGTAGCACGCGTCGAGCCCACTGTCGGCGATGGTCTCCACGACGGCGTCGCAGAGCGTGTCGAGTGAGAAGTCCGACGTCATCCGGTGGATGTGGGCGGAGCCGACGAGGCGCTTCATGTGCTCGCGCAGGCGGAAGACGGCCGGCCCGCGGTCGGTCGCGTAGCAGCGGACGCCCTCGAACACCGACGACCCGTAGTGGACGACGTGGGAGAGGACATGGATCGTGGCGTCCTCGTGATTCACGAGCTCGCCGTTGAACCACACGCGGGGCTTGTCGGCCGGGGGCTGGGACATCGGGGCGGGGCGGACCGGGCGTCCGCAAAGCGGGAAGGGCAGGCCCGGCTGCAGCGCCGGGGGAGAAAGATACGGGGCCCCACGTGATCGGAAGCGCTTCCGGTAGTCGGGGCAGGCCTGATTCTCGGGAGCGCCGCCGCCCGGGCCGCTGAGGCGAGATTGCGCCCTTCACCCGCTCGCCGCCCGATGCGCCTCGACCAGCTCACCGTCGCCGTGCCGACCAAGAACGAGGCGGCCAACATCGCCGGCTTCCTCGCGAGCCTGGACCCGCGCGTCGCGCTCATCGTCGTCGACGCGAGCACCGACGACACGCCCGAGCAGATCGCCGCCGGGCGGGCCGAGCGGACGCGCGTCATTCGCGACACGGGCACGATCCCGGCCGCGCGGCAGATCGCGCTCGACGCCTGCGCCACCGAGTGGATCCTGTTCACGGACGCCGACATGGCGTTCGGGCCGGACTACTGGGCCCAGTGGGAGCGCCTCGCGCTCTCGCCGGCCGTCGGCGCCGTGCAGGGCGCCAAGCTCTCCGCCGACGCCGACTTCCGGACGTACTACCGGCTGTTCTCGTTCGGCATCCGCGCCGCGGCGTGGCTGACGATCCCGGCCGGCTCGGGCTCCAACATGATCTTCCGCACGCGCGCGCTCCAGGAGGCCGGCGGCTTCGACCTCGCCCTCACGGCCAACGAGGACATCTTCGCGCTGTGGACGGTCCGCAAGGCGGGCTGGCGTGTACCGTACGCGGGCGGCCTGAAGGTCTACGAGCGCGACCACAGGCGCCTCGTGCAGGGACGGGCGAAGAAGACGTTCCACAGCTGGGCGCGGTCCGTCATGCTGTTTACGGGGATCGGCGCGGACCGCGTGCGGACGTCGAGCTGGGGCTACTGGGCCGACGACGAGGCATCGCCGGGCGGAAAAGCTGCTGGCGGAAAGTCCAACCGCGGCACGTAGATTGGTCGAACACAACCGCCTGGCCGATGCGCTCCCTGCTGCTGATCCTCGCCCTCACCGCCTTCTCGGCGGCCTCGGCGCAGACCACGTTCGTCGTCACCACGGTCGACAAGACGGCTGCGCACCCGTATTTCGGGCAGGGCCATCCGATGGGCTTCGCCATCGACGGCGTTCAGGGCGCGACGCTGACGCTCCAGCGTGGCCAGACGTACACGTTCCAGATGAACACCCCGTCGGGCCTCCACCCGTTCTACATCTCGACGGATGCGGCGGGCGGCGGGGCCGGCCTGTGGGCGGCCGGGGTGACCGGCAACAACGCGACCGGCACCGCAACGCTGACGTTCACCGTCCCCGCCTCGGCGCCGAACGAGATGTGGTACCAGTGCAACTTCCACCAGTTCATGGGCTACCGGATCAGCGTGATCGGTGGACTCTCGGGCGAGGGCGGGGCGGGCGGCTACGCGCTGCGGCCGCTCTCGGCGAACCCAGGCCGCGGCGAGGTCCGCGTTTCAGTGACACTGCCAACGTCGGCTGAGGCGGCCGTTGAGGTGTTCGCGGCCGACGGCCGCCGCGTCGCGGTCCTGCACGAGGGCGTCCTCGCGGGCGGGTCGGCGCAGGCGCTCGCGCTCGATACGCGCGGCCTCGCCTCGGGGGTGTATGTGCTCCGCGCTCGCTCGGGCGCGTGGGAGGCCCGGCAGACCGTTACCGTCATTCGGTGACCGAGAGGGCGTGAGGCGCCCGCTTCACGCCTCGCCGGCTGCCTTCTGGGCGAATGCGAGCACGAGGCGCGTGTGGACCGCGAGTAGGTCCGCGACGCCGAGCGCGCCGAGGCGCTCGTCTGGGTTCGTGGGGAGGCGCGGCGGCGAGACGCGGCCCATCCACAGTGGCAGCTTCTCGCGCAGAACGGACGGCCCGGGAAAGCGCCCCGGCGGCAGGTGGACGCCGTAGAACGCCGCCTTGCGCTCCAGCCGCTCGTACACCGACGCGTCGGGCGCGACGTCGCCCTCGGCGCCCTCGGCGACCATCTGTGCGCCGAGGAGATAGTCGTGGTAGAGGAAGGGCAACTCGGCGAGCGCCGGGCCGGCCGCGGCGAGCGCCTCGGGCCGCTGCCTCAGGCCCGTCTCGGCGGCCCGCGCCGTGAGCGTCGCCACGAGCGCGAGCGTCTCCTCGGCGACGACGCCCGCGTCGGCGCCCATCCCGAGGGCGGGGCGGACGATCCGGACGACATCCTGCGTCGTCGAGAGGGCGGCGGGCGCGGCAAACGCGACCACGCGGGCCGCGACGAGGGCGTCGGTCATGGGAGCAGGGTGCCGGTGCGGCCGTCTACGACGGTGACCTCGAACGGTCCCATCGCCGGGACATAGACCGCAGCCTCACGCACGTGCTCAGCGACGACGCGGTCCAGGGGCGTGCTGCCGGGCTCGCCGGGGAGGCGCACCTCGGCGACGCAGATGGTCCGGACACACGCGTCGGGGAGCGGGACTGTCTCGAGGACCCGCGATCCGCCGAGCGCCATCCACGTCGGGCGACCGTCGCGGTAGACGGTTCGGGGCCGGACGACCTGTACGTCGACGGGCGCGGCGTTGCCGAGACGCAGCGGCTCGCCGCTCGGGGGAAGGAGAACGGCGGGCACGCCGCGGAGGCTGGACTCGGCTGCTCGGTAGTCGACCGAATCGTAGGCCCGCGTGCTGTGTTCGCTCATCGCGATCTGGTCCACGGTAAGCGGGTCGATGCCCGTCCGCTCGCGGAAGAAGGCCGCCATCGGATGCCAGTACTCGTCCGCCGTTTCGTAGACGTGCGCGAAGCCGGCGTGGACGAGCACGCGCGCCGCGGGGTCGCGCTCGACGGTCCGCTCGGCGAGGTGGACGGCCTGCATGGAGTCGCGGCGGGCCTGCGGGTCCGGCCCGCCCTCCTCGCCGTCCTCGATCTCGTAGGGAACGAGCGTGTAGCCGAGGCGGAGGGCCTCGCGGACGATCTCGCCGAAGACGGGCTCGCCGAGGTACGTGCCCATCGCGGGCGTCGGATAGGGGGGCTGGGCGGCGAGGACGCTGTCGGCCGCGAACGCCTCGGCGGCGAAGTACCGATAGCCCTCGGCGTAGAGCCGCGGGAGGAGTGCGAGCGTGAGCAGACGCGAGGCGGCGTCGTGGTGCGCCTCGTTGACCATCACGACGCGTGCGGTGTCGGCGCGGGCGGCGATCCACTCGGCCGCGTCGGCGGCGCGGGGCGGGGACCCGAAGACGACGGCGGGGGCCGTGACCGGCGAGTGACGGCCATCCCACCACGCGAGCGCCTCGGCATGGAGCCCGAGTGCGGCCGCGGCCTGAGCGCGGTACTGGGTGTACTCGTCCCACCGCTCGCCACCTCGAAAGGCCGCCTCGGCGTCGCGGAGGCGGAGGTAGCCTGCGGCGGGGCCGTCACCCGGCTGCGCGCGGCGGAGCGCGAACGGCGACTCCTGGGCGCGAGCCGGTACGGACAGCGCAGCTGCCGCGAGGCTCGCGAGAAGCAGAACGGCTCCGAGACGACGCATCGGGCTACTGTCCGGTCGGGCCGGAGCCGCGGCCGATGGCGTCGCGCATCTTGGTGTCGGCCTCGGTGTTGCGGAGGTTGTAGAAGTCCATCACGCCGAGCGTCCCGGCGCGGAGCGCGTCGGCGATGGCCTTCGGGATCTCGGCCTCGGCGCGGACGAGGTTGGCGCGCTCCTCCTGCTCGGCTGCGACGGCCGAGGCGCGGCGCTCCTCGGCGCGGGCGCGGGCGACGCGCAGGTCCGCCTCGGCCTGATCCGTCTGGAGCTTCGCCCCGATGTTCTCGCCGACGTCCACGTCCGCGATGTCGATCGAGAGGATCTCGAAGGCCGTGCCCGAGTCGAGGCCCTTCGCCAGGACCGTCTTCGAGATGTTGTCCGGGTTCTCGAGGACGCTCGCGTGCGTCTCCGACGAGCCGATGGTGCTCACGATGCCCTCGCCGACGCGCGCGATGATGGTCTCCTCGCCTGCCCCGCCGACGAGGCGCTCGATGTTGGCCCGCAGCGTCACGCGCGCGATGGCGCGGACCTGGATGCCGTTCTTGGCGATGGCCGAGATCGGCGGCGTCTCGATGACCTTCGGGTTGACCGACACCTGAACGGCTTCGAACACGTCGCGGCCGGCGAGGTCGATGGCCGTCGCGCGCTCGAACGTCAGCGGGATGTTGGCCTTGTCGGCCGAGATCAGCGCCTGGACGACCTTCTGGACGTGCCCGCCGGCGAGGTAGTGCGCCTCGAGCTGCGGGGCCGTGACCGGGATGCCCGCCTTGTGGGCCGTGATGAGCGGGTTCACGATGGCCGCCGGCGGCACCTTCCGCAGGCGCATCCCGACGAGGTCCCCGAAGAGGCTCAGCTTGACGCCCGACGAGAGCGCCGAGATGTAGAGCCCGATCGGGACGAAGTAGATCAGCAGGATCGCGACGAGCGCGAGGCCGAGAATGGCGAAAAGGCCGAGGCCGCCGATGATCGCGTCCATGGGAGCGGGGAGAGTGCGGGTTCAGGGTACGACGTACGACGCGCACGGTGCGATGTGACACGGCCGGCGGTGCGAGGGCGTCGCGCGTACCCCGGACCACGTACACGCTCTCAGTTGTCGTGCGGGGCGACGGCCCGCCGGTCCGCGTCGGCCGGGCGGCGGTAGTCGCCGGAGGCGCCGCCGGACTTGGCGAGCAGCCGCACGTCGGTGATCGTCGCCGTCGGAGCGACGGACTTGCACATGTCGTAGACCGTCAGCGCGGCGACCGCGACGGCCGTGAGGGCCTCCATCTCGACACCCGTCGGGCCGTCGGTCTTGGTGATCGCGCGCACCTCGACGGTCCCCTCGGCGTCGTCGAGCTCGAACTCGACGATGACGTTCTGGAGCACCACGTCGTGGCAGAGCGGGATGAGGCGGCTCGCCTGCTTGGCGCCGAGCACGCCGGCCACCTGCGCGACGACGAGCGCATCGCCCTTCGAGAGCGCGTTCTCGCGGATGAGGCGCAGCGCCTCGGCGCCGACGCGCACGCGGCCCGCGGCGACGGCCGTCCGCGCCGTGCGCTCGCTCGCGGCGACGTCGCCCATGCGGGAGTTGCCGTGTTCGTCGACGTGGCGGAGGGCGGGCGCGGCGGCCGCGCGGGTGGGGCTGTCGGTCATCGTCGTGAGGTGGGGGACACGGCCAAGATAGCCGGCGGCCTCTTCACGGTAGGGCCAATTCCAGCGGCCCGCATCGGCGGCTACCGCAGTCCCGCGCCGGACGTTCGCGCCCTGTTCGCCACCGCGGCGGCCTCGAAGCCGAGTGGCTCCGCAGCCGCCATTTCGAACCGTCGAGGCCCGTTACGGCGTCTCCTCGTAGACCGGCACACCGTCGAGATACGTCGCCATGACGCGCGTCGCGAGGATCTGCTCGGGCGGGACCGTCATGAGGTCCTGCGAGAGGATCACGAAGTCGGCGCGCTTGCCGGGCGTGAGGCTGCCGACCTCGTCCTCCATGAACCCGGCGTACGCGGCGTCGAGCGTAAACCCGCGGAGGGCTTCGGCCCGTGTGAGTACCTGGTTGCCGGTCCAGCCGGCCGCGGGCGCGCCGGCCGCGTCCTGGCGCGTCACGGCGGCGTAGAAGCCGAGCAGCGGCGAGACGCGCTCGACCGGAAAGTCCGATCCGAGCGCGAGCCGCGCGCCGGCGTCGATGAGGCGGCGCCACGCGTAGGCGCCCCGCAGGCGGTCCGGCCCGAGCCGCGTCTCCGCCCACGGCATGTCGCTCGTCGCGTGCGTCGGCTGGACGGAGGCGATGACGCCGAGCGCGGCGAACCGCTCGATGTCGGCGAGGCTGATCACCTGCGCGTGCTCGATGCGGTGGCGGCCCGCCGTAGCGCCCGTCGCCCGAATCGCTGCCTCGTAGGCGTCGAGGACGGCCCGGTTGGCGGCGTCGCCGATGGCGTGCGTGTTCACCTGGAGGCCGCAGCGCATCGCCCGCTCGGCCGTCGCCTCGAGCGCCTCGGGCGGCATCTGCATCAGGCCGCGGTTGTGCGGGTCGTCGGCGTAGTCGGCGAGGAGGGCGGCGCCGCGGCTGCCGAGCGCGCCGTCGGCGTAGAGCTTGACGGACCGGGCGACGAGGCGGCCGGATGGATCGGCGAGGCGGGCGCCGGGGGTGGCCGCGCAGAAGGCGTCGATCTCGTCCGGCTGGATCATCGCGTAGACGCGGATCGGGAGGCGGCCGGCGGCGATGGCGCTCTGATACAGCATCAGGGACGCGAGCGGGACGCCGGCCTCGTGGACGCCCGTCAGGCCTGCCCGCGCTGTCTCGGCCGTCGCCCGGCGGAGCGCCTCGGTCCAGTCCGCGGTCGTCATCGCGGGCACGGACGCGGCGACGAGCACTTCGGCGGCGTCCACAAAAACACCCGTCGGCCGGCCGGCCGCGTCGCGGATGATGTGGCCGCCGGCGGGGTCGGCCGGGGCAGCTGCGTCGGGGTCGATCCCGGCCGCGCGCAGGGCCGCCGTGTTGGCCCACGACGCGTGCCCGTCGACGCGCTGGATCCAGACGGGCCGGTCTGAGATCACCGCGTCGAGGTCGTGGCGCGTCGGGAAGGCGCCGTCTGTGCCCCAGTCGGTCTGGTCCCAGCCGCGGCCCAGAATCCACCCGTCGCCGGGCGCCGAGGCGGCGAAGGCGACGAGGCGCTCGCCGATCTCGGCGACCGACGCCGTCCCGACGAGGTCGGCCTGGAGGAGCGACTGCCCGAGCCCGAGCAGGTGCGCGTGGGCGTCGATGAGGCCCGGCACGACGGTCTGCCCGGCCGCGTCCACGCGCGGCCACGCGGCATAGTCCCGCGCCATCTCGGCGCTCGTCCCGACGGCGACGATCCGCCCTGCGTCGACCGCCATCGCCTCGGCCGTCGGGCGCGCGGCGTCGACGGTGTAGATGCGGGCGTGGTCGAGCACGTAGCGCGCGGGCGGCGTGGTCTGGGCGGCGGACATCGGGGCGAGCAGTGCGGCGAGGAGCAGAACGGCGGGTCGGGTCATCGGTCGGGGAGTGGAGGCGGGGGCAAGGTCGCGCGCGGCGCGCGCTCGATCCACAGCGTCACCGGCCCGTCGCCGACGAGCGTCACCTCCATGTCGGCTCCGAAGCGGCCGGTCGGCACCGTCCGTCCGAGGGAGGTGCCGAGGTGCGCGGCGTAGCGCTCGTACAGAACGCGGGCCTCGTCCGGGGGCGCGGCGCGGACAAAGCTCGGCCGCGTGCCCTTCGCGACGTCGCCGGCGAGCGTGAACTGGCTCACGACGAGCGCCTCGCCGCCGGTGTCGACGAGCGAGCGGTTCATGCGCCCGTCGTCGTCGCGGAAGATGCGGAGCGCGGCGGTCTTGTCGGCGAGCCACCGCGCCTCGGCGTCGGTGTCGCCGGCTAAAACGCCGAGGAGGACGCGCAGGCCCGGCCCGATCTCGCCGACGGTCTCGCCGTCGACGCGGACGCGGGCAGAGCGGGCACGCTGGATGAGGGCGACCATGGCAGCGGGGAGCAGAGGGTGGCGTGGCTGGACCTCGCCTCGCGTCAGGCCGCAGATGCCATCGCGGCGGCAAACGCGTCGAGGGCGCGGGCGCGGTGGCTGATGCGGCCTTTCTCGGCCGTCGTCATCTCGGCGAACGTCCGCCCGTCGCCGTCGTCGGGGACGAAGAGCGCGTCGTAGCCGAAGCCGCCTACGCCGCGCTCGGCCGACTGGATCGTGCCTGTGCACGTGCCCCTGAAGAGGCGGATGCCCGCGTCGGTCGCGAATGCGAGGACGGTCTCGAAGTGCGCCGAGCGGTCGGCCACGCCATCGAGGTCGAGGAGGAGGCGGGCGCGGTTGGCGGCGTCGTCGGCGTCGGGGCCGGCGAAGCGGGCCGAGTGGACGCCCGGCGCGCCGCCGAGGGCGTGCACGAGCAGGCCCGTGTCGTCGGCTAGGGCGGGCCCGCCGGTGTGTGCGAACAGGGCGACAGCCTTGAGCATCGCGTTGCCGACGAGCGTCTCGGCCGTCTCGGGCACGTCGGGCGCGCCGGGCACGTCGGCGGCGGAGACGAGGTGGAAGCGGCCGCCGAGGCGATCCGCGAGTTCGGCGACCTTGCCGGCGTTGCGCGTCGCGAGAATGAGCGTGGTCGGGTCGGGTGTCATCAGGATCGGTCGTCAGTAGTCGTCGGATTCGTAATACCCGGACGTGTCGGCCATCTCCGCCTCGGGCTCGACGACGCCGTCGCCGTCCCAGTCCACGACGCCCTGCGCGAGGAGGTCCCACTGGCCGATGTCGCGGCGGAGGGCGGCGGCGTCGAAGCCTGCTGTGCCGGCGGGATCGCGGGCGAGGGCGTCCCGCGCCTCGGCTGCGGCCTCGGCGTACTGGCCCTGCCCGGCGAGGGCGCGCGCGAGGAGCGCGTGCGTGAACGCCCGCGCGGGATCGAGGCGGACGGCCCGGGCGAGCACGTCGGCCGCGTCGGCGTAGCGCTCCTCGCGGAGGTAGAGCGTGCCGAGGTTGGAGAGCGGGAACGGCCACTCGGGGTCGAGGCGCGCCGCGGTCCGGTACTGCGCCTCGGCGGCGGCCGTCTGGCGGGCGTCGGCGAGGACGCGGCCGAGACTGTTGGGCGGAAGCGCCCACTCAGGCCACGCCTCGGCGGCCGCCTCGTAGCCGGCGCGGGCCGCGCCCGGGTCGCCGGAGAGCGCGGCAAGGCGCGCCTCGGCATAGGCCGCCCGGGCGCGGACGTGCGCGTCGTCGGGCGCGATCTCCGTAGCCCATGCCGCGAGGCGCGCCGTGCGCTCCCAGTCGGCGCGCGATGCCTCCGAGGTCGCGTAGAAGCGGGCATAGAGGTCGTCTATGGCCCGAATGAGCTCCGGAAACGCCCGCTGCCCGACGCGCTCGGCAGCACCGCTGCCGGGCCGCTGGAGAGCAAGACGCTGCGCGTAGTCGTAAGCGCTCACGCGGACGGGCGTCACCAGGTCGCCGCGCGCGATGGCGTCGTAGGCCTCCTCTTCGAGGCGGCTCGGGCCAAAGCGGAGATAGGCGATCACGGCCGCCGCGCCGAGCAGGACCACGACGGCGAGGCCGACCGCGAGGCGCCGCGAGCGCCTCGGCGGCGCGGGCGCCTCAGGTGGGGGCGGCGCAGCCGGGGCGGGAGCGGCGATCGGCTGTGTGTATCGG
>DASWMO010000309.1:0-2273 GCA_036399715.1 Rubricoccaceae bacterium | reverse complement strand
GACGATCCTGTTCTCGGCCGCCTGCCAACTCTACCTCAGCCAGGACGACGGCGCGACGTGGGCCGCGCGCAGCGAGTCGATGCCGGCGTGCACGGCCAGCGGCAGCAGCACCGGTGGGGTCTCGCAGATGGCCTTCGACGGCGGCTTCCTCTACGTCCTCCGCCAGCAGTTCCTGAGCGGCAACCGGCCGAGTTGGGGGCTCTACCGGCGCCCGTCGAGCGAACTCGGCCTCGCCGGGACGACGACCGCAGCGGAGGGGGGCGCCCCGTCGGCGGACCTGGCGCTCGCCCTCGCCCCGAACCCGGCGAGCGGCACGACGCGGCTGCAGTTCACCCTCGACACGCCGCAGGATGTCCGGGTCACGGTGTTCGACGTCCTCGGGCGGAGCGTTCTCACGCTCGCCGAGGGGCCGCGCGGCGCGGGCGTTCATGACCTCCCATGGGACGCGTCGTCACTCCGGCCCGGCGTCTACATCGTCCGCCTGGACGCCGGCGCGGCGGGGCAGTCCGCACAGCGCATCACGGTCGTCCGGTAGGAGGGAGGCTTGAAGGGTCTGAGGGTGGACGGGTGAATGCGTTTCCCTTTCAACCCGTCCACCTGGTCACCCTTTGACCCTACTCACCGACGAGTTCGCGCCACGGGTCGCGGTCGAGGACCCACACGTAGAACGCCGCCCCGAGGACGCCGTGGTACAGCCCGAGCGGGAGCACGTTGCCGTGGCGGAGGTAGACGACCGAGAAGGCCCCGCCGAGGGCCGTCGTCGCCGCGGCGAGCGGCACGTTCGGGACGTGGACCGAGCCGAACGCGACCGCTGAGAGCGGCACGACGGCGAGCGCGGGCAGGCCCGCCGCGTCGAGGTTGCGCGTGAGCATCCCCTGCACGAGCGTCTGCTGCGTCAGGCCCCACACGGGGTAGAGCACGAGCAGCGGCAGCAGCGACGCGTCGACGCGAAGCGACCCCTGCGCCGCCCCGACGGCGGCCATCGCTGCTAGCGAGACAGCCGCGACGACCGTCGCGTCGCGGAAGGCCGGCCCGAGGCCCTCGCGTGTCAGGCCGAGTTCGCGGAGCGTCTGCGGGTCGCGCACGGCCCGGGCGCCGATGTACCCGCCCCACCCGAGCACGACCACCGGGATGTACGCGCCCGAGAGGCCTCGCGACGAGGCGACGAGGTGGCCGGCGCCCGTCAGCGCGACGGCGCCCATCTCGAGGACCGCGCGCCGCGAGAGGGATGCCCGAGCGGGCCCGCCGGGGCCGAGCGGGACCGTGATCGAAAAGGCGGGCGTGAACGGACGCTCGGCGGGGCCGCCGGTCTGTGCGATCGTCGGCGCGGCGAGCATGGCCGTGAGGGCGGCAAGGGCGAGCGGGCGCATCGTCGGGCGGATGGACGGGGCAACGTATCCGACGACCTGCGGCCGCGCCTGATGCACGCGTACTACCCGAGGCGGCCGCGCAGGCGACCAGCGTCCCGGCCGTCTGTACCCCGTCGGGACGAGGTAGCTTCCCGGCGTCCCGCCCGCGCCCGCGCCATGTCGTCCGCCCCGTCTGCCGCCCCGCCCTCGGCGTCCAGCGAGGAGGACCGTGCGCTCGTCCGCCGCGCGCTCGGCGAGGGCGCCCGTCCGCCGGATCAGGCCGCCTTCGCGCGCCTCGTCGCCAAGTACCAGGCGCCGCTGACGCGCCACGTCGGCGGGATGATGCGCGTCGAGGCCGACGTCGAGGACCTCGTCCAGGAGGCGTTCGTGAAGGCGTTCGCCGCGCTCGACCGCTACTCGCCCGAGTACGCCTTCTCGACGTGGCTCTACCGCATCGCGACCAACCACGCCATCGACCACATCCGCCGGCGGCGCCTGCGGACGGTCTCGATCGACAAGCCAGTCCAGACCGGCGACGGCGAGGTCCAGATGGAGATCCCGGACTCGACGTACCGCCCGGACCGCGCCATCGTCGAGAGCCAGCGCGGGGCCATCCTGCACGAGGCCGTCGAGGCGCTGCCGGAGAAGTACCACCGCGTCATCGTGATGCGCCACCGCGACGAGATGAGCTACGAGGAGATCGCCGAGGCGCTCGACCTGCCGCTCGGGACGGTCAAGGCGCACATCTTCCGCGCCCGCGCGCTCCTCAACCGCGCGCTCAAGGACCGCCACGGAGACCTGGAGTAGGGGTTCGGCCGGGTGAACCCGGACCTGGTTCGGGGTTCGGGCCCCAGGTTGTTCCGCCGTCACGTCCCGCTGCCCCGCATTTCGTAGAGACGCGCCATGGCGCGTCTCTACGAAATG
>DASWMO010000308.1:0-4581 GCA_036399715.1 Rubricoccaceae bacterium | reverse complement strand
GCGGCCCGACGCTCTACGTCAACGGCCGACTACTCCCCGAGCAGCTCGCGTTCGTCTACGCCCGCGAGCTGGGCTTTCTCGAACTCGGGGCGGCGCACCGGCCGCTGACGTCGTCATGGATTCAGGTGGACCGCTTCGAGCAGGTGCTCGACAACTTCCGCGGCTCGTACGTCGCCGGGGCGCTCCTGCTGCCAGCGGCCGTCGTCGATGCTGCACTCGTCGGCCTCGCCGACGCGCCGACGTGGGACGCGAGCGGCCTCGGGGCCCTGCTCACCCGGACGCGCTCGACGCCCGAGATGCTGTTTCACCGGCTCACGCAGCGCGTGCCCGAAGCGCTCGGGCTCGACGAGCTGTTCTTCCTGCGCGTCCACCAGCCAGCCGGGACGGACGCCGTCGCGCTCACCAAGTCGTTCAACCTCAGCCGCGTCCCGGTCCCGCACGGCGTGGCCGACGACGAACACTACTGCCGGCGGTGGGCGGACAGCGTGGCGCTGCGCGAGTTGGACCGCCAGGAGGCGCGCGCAGCGGGCCGCGGTGAGACCGACGGCGGGTTCGTCGTTGCGGCGCAGCGGCAGCACTTTCTGGCCGAAAACGCCGAGTTCTTCGTCGTCTCGGTTGCCCGGCCGCTGTCGCTGCAGCCCGGGATTCACTCGGCCGTCTCGCTCGGCGTGCTCCGCACCCGCGCGACGCGCCGGCGGATCCGCTTCTGGGACGATCCCGCGCTCCCGCTCGTGGACGTGAGCCTGACGTGCGAGCGGTGCCCGCTCACGGACTGCCGCGTGCGGGCGGCGCCGCCCCGCCTGCTCGCCGCGGCCGAGGCGGCAAGGCGGCGAACAGAGGCACTCGCGGGCCTCGCCACGGCACCGCCTGCGGGCCTGTAAAATGGGAGCGGGGCGGCCCTCCGAAGAGAGCCGCCCCGCGGCGTCAGCATCTGCGGGCGTGCCCGCAGGGCAGACTTACATGCTGCCGGCCGCCGTCGTGTCGGCGTTCTCGGCACCGTCCTGCATCGTCTCGGCGCTGTCGCGCATGGCGTCAGCCGTCGAGTCGACGGACTCCTCCATCGCCGTGCCTTCGGCCATCGTCTCCATCGAGTCGGCGGCGCCCTCGACGGCCTCCGTCGTGGCCTCGGCCTCAGCCTCGGCGGGCGTGTCGGTGTTGCAGGCGGAGAGGGGGAGGGCCAGCGCGAGGGCCAGCAGTGCAATCTTGTTCATGGCTGTGTGCGGGGGTGAGCCGCGGTTGGGTGAGCAGCCTCCCGGCGAGGATCGCCGGGTCGTCGGGCGGGTATCGTGCCCGACGTAGGGCGTCAACGTAAGGCACTTCCTGAGGGATACACCTTCATGGAATGCTCATGTCTGGAGTGGCGGCCATGAACGGCAATCGGGGCGGCCCCCGAAGGAGCCGCCTCGCACAGAGACCGGATGTGCGCCTCGTTACATCGCCGAGCCGCCGGTAAGGCGGGCGCCGGTCGCGGAGAGTGCAGAGCCGAGTGTCCGCAGGCCCTCCTGCGAGGACGACGAGGCGCTGGCGGCCGAGGCCGTCGTCTGCTCGCCGAGCTCGGTGAGCGTCGCGCCGATGGCGGCCCCGTCGAGCGGACTGGCCGTAAGCTGGGTCTTGAGCCGGGCGAGGTCCAGGCGGAGCTCGCTGAACTGGTCGCCTTCGAGCTTGGCGATCCAGCCATCGATGTTGGCAGTGGCGGCGGGGATCGACATCGCCGTGAGGTCCGTGCCCGCGGC
The DNA here is from genome assembly GCA_036399715.1 of Rubricoccaceae bacterium. Lineage (GTDB taxonomy): Bacteria > Bacteroidota > Rhodothermia > Rhodothermales > Rubricoccaceae > DASVSE01. The sequence goes on along the minus strand of DASWMO010000308.1, from coordinate 2,848 downwards.
GGCAATCGTGCCGTCGACGGTGACGTCGGAGGCCATCGGGTCCGTTGTCGCGGCGTCGGGCGTGGCCATCGGGTCTGCTTCCATCGGCGCGTCGGCCGTAGGCGCGGTGGTATCGGTCGTCGTCTCGGCCTCGTCGCCACCGCAGGCGGCGAGCGGGAGGGCGAGGGCGAGCAGGAGGAATCGGGTCGACATTGGATGGGAGGTGAGGAGAGCGCCAGGCGCGGGTTGCGCCCGAGAAAGCGCCCAACCGGCACGCGCGAAACCGTGTTCGGGGCGGCCAACGAATTCACGGACCTAGACACCGCCTCACTCGACCGGTGTGACGGCGGCGCCGTCGGTCTCCCCTGTCCGGATCCGGACGACACGCTGGACGGGCAGGACGAACACCTTGCCGTCGCCGACCTCGCCCGTGCGCGCGCCGGCGAGGACCGCGGCAATGGTGGCCTCGACGAACGCGTCCGAGACGCCGATCTCGATCCGGATCTTGTCGGTCAGTTCCATCTTGACCGTCGTGCCGCGGTAGGTCTCGACGGTTTCGGTCTCGCCGCCGTGGCCCTGCACGCGCGAGACGGTCATCCCGCGCACGTCGGCGTGGTAGAGGGCCTGGAGCGTTTCGGCGAGGCGCTCGGGGCGGATAACGGCGACGACGAGTTTCATGCGATGACGGGGACAGGGGCCGATACCGGGTGTGGCGGGCCATCGAGCACCAGAATGGCGCCTTCGCCCTGGGCGTAGGCCTCCTCGCCGTGCTCCGTCAGGTCGAGGCCGCGGCCCTCGTCGCGCGCGCTCGGGCGGAGGTCTGTTACGAGCGCGATCGTCTTGAGCAGCCCGAACGAGACGGCGGCGCTGTACGCCGCCACGGCGGCGAGCGCGAGCGCCTGCACGCCGACCTGTGCCGGGTTGCCCGCGAGCAGGCCGTCGGCCGTCGCGCCCCACGCGCGCTCGGCGAAGACGCCCGTCAGCAGGGCCCCGGTGATGCCGGCGAGGCCGTGCGCTGCGACGACGTCGAGCGCGTCGTCGAGGCGTGTCCGAGCACGCCACACGATGCCGTAGTACGAGGGGAAGGTGGCAATCGCCCCGATGGCGAGCGCGGCGAGCGGACCGACATGCCCCGCCGCCGGCGTGACGGCGACGAGCCCGACGACGATGCCCGTCGCCGCGCCGACGGCCGTCGGCTTGCCCGTCCGGACGGCGTCGAGGGTGGTCCACACGACGAGCGCCGCGGCGGGCGCGAGGAACGTGTTGGTGAAGGCGAGCGCGGCGGTCGCGTTGGCGGCGAGGGCGCTGCCGGCGTTGAAGCCGAACCACCCGACCCACAGCAACCCCGCGCCGAGCAGCACGAACGGCACGTGGTGCGGCAGGATCGCGCGGCGTCCCCAGTCGCGCCGCGGCCCGACGACGAGCGCGGCGACGAGGGCCGCCGCCGCCGCGTTGACGTGCACGACCGTTCCGCCGGCAAAGTCGAGGGCGCCGAGCTGGAAGATCCAGCCGTCCGGGTCCCACACCCAGTGCGCGACTGGCGCGTAGACGAGCACGCTCCACAGCGTCACGAAGGCGAGGTACGGCGCAAAGCGCATCCGCTCGGCGACGGCGCCCGAGACCAACGCAGCCGTGATCACGACGAACGTCGCCTGGTAGACCATGAACAGCAGGTGCGGGATCACACCCTCGGGCTCCAGCCCGACGCCGCGCAGGCCCGCAAACCCGAGCCCCCCGACGAACCCGTTCCCGCTGTCAAAGGCCAGCGAGTACCCGAGGAGCGTCCACGCAAGGGCTACGCTGCCCATCGCGCCGATGCTCATCATCATCGTGTTGAGCGTGTTCTTGGAGCGGACGAGGCCGCCGTAGAAGAACGCCAGTGCGGGCGTCATCAACAGCACGAGCGCCGTGGCGACGAGCATCCACGCCGTCGCGGCGGGGTCGAGCGTGGGCGCCGGGACCGTCTGCGCGGCGGCGGGTGCGGCGGCACAGAGTAGAAGTGAGGCGGCGAGGCAGCGCATCCTGGATTCCAGTGGAGACAGGAGCCATGATCCTCATAAAATGAACCATGATCAAGGAAACACTTTCTACAAAAAGCGCTTCCGGCACTCTGATTCGTCTTTTAGTCGGTGTGTTGGCCCGAACGCGCGAGCACCAGCCCCCTCCCAGAGGGGCCGGCGCTCTGCTCGGCGGCGGGTGCCGCCCCGAGGCGGGGCGGCGGACGGGCACCGCCGGGCCGAGGTGCCGGGCATCCCGTCTAGCGGACGACCGTGAACTGGACGGCCGTCCCGCCGCGGGACGTCTGGAGGCGCGCGATGTAGACGCCAGCCGGCAGGCGCTGCCCGAGCGCGACCGTGTGCTCGCCGGCCGCGAGCGTCTCGTCTGCGACGACGGCGACCTCGCGACCGAGGACGTCGTAGACCGCGAGGCGGGCGGCCGTCGCCTCGGGGACGGAGATCGTCAGGCGCGCCATTCCGCCCGCGGAGGGGTTCGGGGCGACGGCGAGGCGGAAGCCGGCCTCGGCGAGCGGGCCGGACTCGGCCGCGACGACGACCGAGCCAATGCTTGCCGCGGCGTCCGAGGCGAGGGCGCTGTTGCCGGGCTGGCCGGTGAAGAACGCCAGCGCCGCGCCGGTGTCGGCACCGTTCGTGCCGAGGTTGTCGGTGACGCTGCCCGAGACGAGGGTGCCCTCGATGTCGAGGGAGCCTGACCCCGTGCCGGCGTTGGAGGTCGCGCCGTCGATGAGGATGCCGGGCGTGAAGCCGAGGATGACGGAGTTGAAAAGGTTGGTCTGCGCGTTGCGGCGGACGTGCGCGCCGCGGCGGAAGTTGGGGTTGATCGTCCCGGTCGGACGCTGCGTGCGCGGCCC
>DASWMO010000307.1:0-8028 GCA_036399715.1 Rubricoccaceae bacterium | reverse complement strand
AAGCGATTCCTCGGTGCTCGGAGCTAGTGCGAAAGGGGTCGCGGCCCCGGACGTCGACTCGTTGCTTCCGGCTAGACGACCTGAAGCAGCTACACGAGCCTCGCCGAGCGCGGCTTGATGTAGCTGCAGTACGTGGCACAGGAAGCACGTCGCCTCCCGGGTCACGACCGTAGTGGCAGAGTTGCGCCATTACAACGAACATCGGACCGAACTACGGGGACGCTCCGCGAGCAACAACGAGCCGTGCCGACTCGTCGGACCGCGTGCTCCCGTGCGACAAGCAGCAGGCCGACGGCCTCACATCCCCCCGCCGGCACATCCGCCGTTAGTCCGGCAACGAGTGACCGCTAAGGCAGACGAATCTCGGGTTACCGGGTGGACCCCCTCCGACTCCTCGATGAACCGACTGCTACTGGCCGCCCTCCTGGCCCTGGCCCTCCTGGCCCTGGCCCTCTTGGCCCCGACCGCCCTCGCCCAGACCTGCACGACGTCGTGGACCAACCCGACTGGCGGGCCCTGGGAGACTGCTGCGAACTGGTCCGACGACGTCCCCGAGGCCTCCGACACCGCCTGCATCACGCTCGCCGGGACTTACACCGTCACCACGACGAGCTCGGACCGGTCGGTCGCCGGCCTCGTCGTCGGGGGCGCGAGCGGGACCCAGACGCTGACGGTCCTCAACCGGTTCACCGTCGCGGGCAACGGACTCGTTCGTCCAAGCGGGCGGCTGGAACTCCTGGACCGGACACCCGGCGGGTCCGACGGGCTCCTCACGACGGGTACGGTCACCGTCCAGGGCGTGTTCGTCCAGAACGGGGGGACGACGCTCTTAGACGGCGGGGGCACGCTCGATGTGGCCCCCGGCGGGCGGTGGGAGATGCAGGGCGGGGCGTCGGCCGGCGTCGAGTCTCGGCCGGGCACATACCGGCTCCGCGGCACGCTCGACGCCTCGTACACGAGCACCCAGACGGTCAACCTCCCGCTCGACGTCCAGGGCGGGACCGTCCGGGTCTCGGCGGGCCGGCTCGACGTCCGCGGCGGCGTGCTCGCCAACGCCACCGTCGACGCCGCGGCTGGGACTGAACTGCTCCTGATGGGCACGGCGGGCTTTGTGCTCTCGGGGACGCTCTCGGGGACGCCCGTGGGGGCCGTCTACGCGAGCGGCGGGGCGTTCGCGGCGGCCCCAGGCGGGGCCACGCTGGCGGTCGGCGGGACCGGGCTTCAGCTCTCCGGGAGCGCGCTCCTGACGAGCGCCGGCGGCACGTTCCTCAACACGGGCCTGCTCGTCCACCCCCTGACAGGGAGCAACTTCGCGTCCATTGAGGCGACGACGCTCCGCAACGAAGGCCGTTTCCTGATCGACAGGAGCGGGTTCGGCTTCCGCGCCGGCGGCGTAGTCCGCAACGAGCCCGGTGGCGTCATCGAGCTCTTCGGAGGGAGCGCCGGCATCGGCGGGGTCGGGGGCCGCGAGGGCCGATTCGATAACGCTGGCCTGGTGCTTAGGACCGGGCCGGACGGCACGTCCGGGTTCAGCGGACTGCTCCGGAGCCTGCCCGGGTCCGAGCTCCGCGTGCTGACCGGCCGGCTCGACCTCGCGGCCCCAGGCTCACGGTCGGTGCCGGACGGTACGACGTTGACCGGCACGGGACGCTTCCTGCTCCCGCGCGACCTCGAGATAGAGGGGGCTGTCAGCCCCGGAACGCCTGAGCAGCCGCTGGCCCGTCTCAGTTCCTTGAGCGCCTACCGCCCGTCGCTCGTCTCGGGCAGCCCCCGGCTCGTCATCGACGTGGATGCTGGCGGCCGGAGCGACACGCTCGCGGTCGAGTTCTCGTCTGGCAGTGGCAACACGCGCCTTGGCGGGGCCATCGTCGTCCGCCTCCGCCCGGGGTTCACGCCGGCCATCGGCGACCAGTGGACAGTGCTCACAAGCGAGAGCCCGGATGGGATCACGGGCCAGTTCAGCCAGGTCGTCGCCGAGGGGGCCCCGTCCGGGGTCGCATTCGTGGCCGAGGAGAACACGGCCGGCAACGCCCTCATCGTCAGAGCCGTCGCGACGGCCCCCGGCGGCCCGATCACCGTCTCCACGACGACGCCGGTCGGCGGCGGCGTCCGGCCGCTCTTCCTGACCGGCCCCGGCGCGCCCGGTATCACCGCGGCCCGGCTGGAGTGCACCGCGTGCCTCGACGCCGACTCGCTCGGCGTCATCCCGGCTCAGGTCGTCGGGACGGGGACGCTCCGCGAGGCCCGGTTCGACCTCACGAGCCCGCGGGCGTTCGGGCTTTACGACCTCGTCGTCGAGCGGCCGGGCCAGCCGAACGAGGTCGTCCCCGTCACCGTCCGTCCGTTCGTGAGCTACATCCAGGTCCTCCCGACGGTCGTCCGCGGGATGCGCGTCCGGCCGCCGACTGGGCCCGGCGGCGGCGGGTACAACTGGAGCCACTACAACCTCTGGAACGTCTCGAACGTCGAGGCCCCGGCGTACACGTTCGCCGCGGCCGGCCGGCAAGACTCCAGCCTCGTCGCGTTCGCGGTCGCCTCGGGGACCCCGTTCTCGTCAGGCGTCCTGTTCTACGAGTCCGAGACGGCGCCCGACCCCGAGGCCGACGCGCTCCTCTATGCCCGGCTTGCACCGCGGACGCCGGTCCCGCTCTCCATCGGCCAGCGGATTGCGCCCGAAGACGTCCGGTTCCCCGAGCAGCCCTCGTCTGGGCCGGACGACCCGCGGATCCCTTTCGGGGCCGACCGGCTCGTCACCGTTTTCGCCGGCCAGCACATGACGTTCGAACGGGCCCGCTTCCTCGTGGAGGGGGCGCTCCGGACGACCGGGCACGCCCCGCTCGACGCCTACCTCGCGCAGGTCAACGCCGCCGACGCTAGTGCCATCAGCGCCAGCGTCGAGGCGGCGCTCCAGTCCGAGAGTCGGTACGTCGGGGGGATACCGGCGATGCTCACTCGGCTCCTCTCTGAGATGAACTCAACGGTGGCGACGCCCGGCGGCCTCGCGGCCGGGGCGAACACGGCTTTCGACGGGGCGATCGACCGCTATGCCGGGTGGCACTACCGCGACGTCGAGCAGGCGTACCGGATTGACCTCGCCGAGGCGCCGGCGGCCGTCCGGGCACTCCTCCAGGCCGAGTACGACGCGCTCGCCGAACCAGCGGCGCTCGGGCTCCTCGGCAGGGGGACGACGATCGGGGGGGCGTGCCGGCGGGCCCTCGCCTCTGCTGCCTCCTCCTCCAGCGCGTCGAACAACCGGCTCAGCCGAGCCATCGCCTTGGGTGCGGCTGCGTGCGTGGCACAATCAGTCATTCAGAATCAAGGCCCGCACGGACCGCCGCCGCCGCCGCCGACTTCCCCAAACCCCTCCCCGAACGAGGCGAAGTTTAGGGCCGCTGCCGCCGCTGCCGCCCAGAGCGCCGCGGCGGCGGCCGGGGGCCAGCGCGGGGGCGAGAGCTGCGGTGGCGGGGCCGGCGGTGGAACGGGTGGCGGCGCCGGGGCCGGCGGGGCCTGCGGGCCGCCGGAGGCCCCGGCCGACCCCAACGACAAGACGACCGACGCCACGACGCTCTGCGAGATCGGGACCGTCACCGTCGACGGCCAGCTCGTCACCCGGTGCGTCCGGTACTTCGTCCCGCTCGCCGAGGCTACCGAGCCGATCCCGTACACAATCCAGTTCGAGAACCTCCCCCAGGCGACGGCCAACGCCGAGTTCGTGACGGTCACGGACACGCTCGACGCTGACCTCGACCCGGCGACCCTCGAAGTCCTCGCGACCTCGTCGGACTCGACGTTCTCGTACTCCGTCGCCGGCCAGGTCGTCACGTTCCGGTTCGTCGGGATCGACCTCCCCCCGAACGTGACCTCGCCCGAGGGCCAGGGCTATATCACGTACCTCGTCCGGCCGCGGGCCGGGCTCCCCACAGGGACCGTCATCGAGAACGAGGCCTCGATCGTGTTCGACTTCAACCCGCCCATCTCTACACCGATGGTGGTCCACGAGATCCGCCAGACGGCCGACGTCTCGACGACGGTCCTCGCCCCGGACTTCGTCGTCGAGGGCCAGCCGATCACGTTCGCGGCCGTCGTCGCCAACCTCTCCGGCGACTTCGCGACGGACGCGACGGTGACGCTCACGGCCGGCGGGCTCGCCATGACGGCGGCCCCGTCGACGGGGACGTGCACGGGGACGACGACGGTGACGTGCGCGTTCGGGGCCCTCGAAGCGGGCACGTTCGCCCGCGTCGAACTGACGGTCGCGTCGCCGCCTCTCGGGCGGTACACGGTCCGCTCGGCGGCGACGACGTCGGCGTTCGACGGGTTCACCCCGAACAACGTCGAGGAGGTCTCGGTCGGCGTGGCGACGGTCGGAGCGGAGGCGCCGTCCGGTCTCCCGGCCGAGCTCACTCTATCGGCGCCCTGGCCGAACCCGTCGCGCGGGGACGTCACGTTCCGGGTTGGGATCCCGGCGGCCGGCCTGGTCGACGTCCGGGTGTACGACCTCCTCGGACGCGAGGTGGCCCGTCTGGCGGAGGGGGAGCCCGGCGAGGCTGGGTGGCACGAGACGGTGTGGAACGCCCGGTCGCTGGCGTCGGGCGTCTACGTCGTCCGGCTGTCGGTGGGCGACGAGACGCGGACCAGACGGATCACCGTCCTGCGCTGACGGACCTGCCCGTTGAGCGCTGTGGCCCGAAGAGCTTTCTGAGCCACGGCGCCGGCCCCGTGGCCGAGCTGCTCCATTACAACGAGCAGCGAGAGGGAACAGCCCGAGCTGGACGAATGGGCCCGCTCACGGGCCCACTGTGCCTACACGGGGACAGTCGACGCCTCGGTCGCCTCGCCGAACGAGGTGTTCGAGTGAGCGCTCCTCGTCAACGCCCGGTCCGTCATCCTCTCGCACAACCACCGGTCGGGCAACCTCGTGCCGTCGTCGGCCGACGTCCATGTGACGCGCCAGCTCAAGGCAGCGGGGGAGGCCCTGACCATCCCGGTCGTCGACTCGCTCGTCGTCGGGTTCGTCGGCCAGTACACGCGCTTCGCTGAGCGAAGACTCATCTAGCCTGCGACTCCCCCAGCATGCTCGTCGCGGCTAGCGCGTGCCGGTAGGCGGACTGCGCACTAGCCAGGGTGTCGCCGGCGGAACGGCTGCGCCCCGCGTCAGCGGGCCGCCCGAGCCGGTCATAGAGCACCGCGACGGCCTCGTACACCGCGGGGACCGGGTAGGCTGGCCTGGAGGAGACGACCGGGAACGGTGAGGCGGTCGCACGCGAGTCCGGGTCCCCGGCGCAGGCGAGAAGGTCCGCCGTGGCATCGAGCCCCCGGGCATCCGCTGTCATCCCGGCCACGCACCGTACGAGCCGCCACCGCTGCTGGGCGTCGGCGTCAGGCGGGAGCGCCCGGAGTGCTCGGTCGGCCCGTGCGACTTCCCGCTCAGCCTCGCCGAGGCGCCCCTGCAGGTACGCGTTCAGGGCCAACTCTCCGAGGAGCAGGGCCCGAAGCCGTGTACGGTACCGGGAGCCGGAGTGCCTCCCGTGGAACGTAGCCTCGGAGAAGGCAAGGGCCTCACGGAGCAGGGCGTCCGCCTCGGCTAGGCGCCCTGCGTCTCGGAGCCGGCTCGCCAGCTCCTGCGCCATGAAGGGGAAGTTGTCGCCCTCGTTGCGCGCCCGCTGCATCGCCACGGCCCGTCGGTAGAGCGGGAACGCGGCGACCTCCTCGCCCCTCCGGACGTGGGCAGCGGCAAGGCCGTAGAGCGCCTCGGCGATGTCGGGGTGCGGCGGCGCGAAGAGCGCCTCGCGGATGCGAAGGGCCGCCCGGGCATGCCGGAGGGACGCGTCGTGGTCGCCGAGCACGCCGTAGGTGCTCCCGATGGTCCGGTGGAGGTCGGCCCGCGTGGCTGGAGAGAGCGCGACCGTGTCGAGCCGGGCGGCTGCCTCGTCCAGGACCGCACGGACGGGTGTCTCGGGTCCGAGCGCCTTGCCCTCGCTGTACCACGCCGTGTTCGGGGCCGCGACGATCCGCTGGAGGAACGCGCTCACCTGCTCGGCTTCGGTCTGGGCCGCGAGCGCATGGTCCCGCTCATCGGCGAGGCGGGCTGTGTAGAACCCGACGAGCGCAGCGGCGCCCGCGACTGCAGCGGCCCCGGCCAGGACGGCCCAGCGGTTGCGACGGACGAACCGGCCTGACCGGTAGGCCAGCGTGTCCGGTCGGGCGCGAACGGGCCTCCCCCCGGCGTACCGCCGGAGGTCATCGGCGAGCGCATCGACGCTCGCGTAGCGCCGCTCGGGTTCCTTCGCGAGCGCCTTCAGGACGGCCGTGTCGAGGTCGCCGCGGAGTTCGCGTGCGACCGCCGGGGTGTCGGCGAGCGCGCTCGGGCGCGGCGGCGCCGTCGTCGTGACGGTCCGCTCGGCCTCCCCGGCCGAGAGCCCGGTGAGGTCGAATGGGCGGTGCCCGGCGAGAAGCTCGAAGAGGAGCACGCCGAGGGCGTACACGTCGGTCGACGTCGTAACCGGGCGCCCCTGGAACTGCTCGGGCGCCGCGTACGGGAGCGACATCGGGCCCGGGCCGGACCGCGTGAGCGCGTCGCCGGCCCCCTCCCCGAGCAGCTTCGCAATCCCGAAGTCGAGGAGCTTCACAGAGGGCCCGCCGTTAGGGCTGCCCTCCGGCGTGACGAGGACGTTGGACGGCTTGAGGTCTCGGTGGACGACGAGCTGCCGGTGCGCGTAGGCCACAGCGTCGCAGACCTGGAGGAAGAGGGCCAGCCGGGCGGCCGTCGTGAGCCCGTGGTGCTCAGCGTAGTCCGTGACCGGTACGCCGTCGACGAGCTCCATCGCGAGGTACGGGAGCCCATCGGCCGTCACGCCGCCGTCGAGGAGCCGGGCCACATTGGGGTGGTCGAGCCCAGCGAGGACAGCCCGCTCGTGGACGAACCGGGCCCCGAAATCCGGTCCGAAGCCTGGCCGGACGAGCTTGAGCGCGGCCCGCTGGTGGAACGAGGCGTCAGTCCGTACGGCGGAGTAGACGACGCCCATCCCGCCCTCGCCGAGCCGGGCCGTCGGGCGCCACGGGCCGACGGGGCCCGGGAGCGGGGCGCCCGGGTCGTCGCCGGGGAGACCGAGCCCGTCGAACGGGGAGAGCACCGTGCCCGCCTCCTCGGCCTCGGCGAACGCCCCGATGAGGCGGTCGGCCTCGCGCCGGAGGTCGCCGTCGGGCTGGCCGTCGTCCGCCCGACAGGCGCGGTCGAGGAACGCGGCGCGGTCGGCCGGGAGAAGGTCGAGGGCCTCGGGGACGACCGCCTCGAGGCGGGACCATCGGTCTGGCTCGTCGGACACGGAGGGAGAGAGGGCGTGCCCGTCTACCCGAGAACGGGGGGGCGGACCGGTCATGCGGCCGTGATCTCGCCGTCCCCGCCGGGCGAGTCCGTCTCGGAGAGGGCGGCGTGGAGCCATGCCCGCGCGACGATCCATCGCCGCCGGACCGTCTTCTCGGAGACCCCGAGCACCTCGGCCGTCTCGTCGAGCGAGAGACCGGCGAAGTACCGGAGCTCGACGACGCGCGCGGCGTCGGGATGGACGACCGCGAGCCGGTCGAGGGCGCCGTCGAGGGCGAGGACCTCGTCGACACGGACGGTCGGCTCCTCGGCCGGCACGGCGTCCTCGAAGCCGGCGAGCGAGAGCGGGCTGCCCGGCCCGCCGCGCTTGGCCGCCCCCTGCGCTCGGGCGTAGTCGACGAGGACGTCGCGCATGGCGCGCCCGGCGAACCCGAGGTAGTGCCGGCGGTCGGCCCACACGACGGACTGGCCGGCCAGCTTCTCGAACGCCTCGTGGACGAGGGCCGTCGTGTTCACGGTGTCGCCAGCGCCGAGTCGCCTCCGATGACCTTGGGCGACGCGCCGGAGCTCGCCGTAGAGGAGCCCGACGAACCGGTCCCGTGCGTCGGCGTCGCCCCCTTGGGCGCGGGAGAGGAGGACGGTCGCGTCGTCGGGAGAGCGCACGGCAGAGGATGCTGGGCCGGAGGAGGATACAGCGCCGGGCC
>DASWMO010000306.1:0-8573 GCA_036399715.1 Rubricoccaceae bacterium | reverse complement strand
CTCTCCCCCGCGGCCCTCGACGCGCTCGTCGCCGCCGCCGACGCGGCGTGGACGACGGACGCGGCACGGCTCGGCGTCCCGCCGCTCCCGCTCCTGCCCGGAATCATCGCGCAGCTCGCGTTCGGCCCGGGCGACGGCCGGATGAGGTATGTGATTCGCACGCACGTCGTGCCGCGGCAACGGGCGCTCCTGGACGCGTTCGAGCGCGAGCCTGTCCACCCGTCGCGCGTGGGGGCGCTGAACGCGATGGTCTATCACGCCGTCACGCTCCCGCTCGGGTTCGACCCCGACGCGCCCGAGGCCGCACAGGCGTCCGCGCTCTCGGCCCGCGTGCTCGCCCTCGCCGAGCGGTACTGCGCCGCCGACTTCGGCGTCCGCGGGGGCGCCTTTCCGTGCCGCCTCCGCGACGACGCCCGCGAGGCGGCCGCGCTGTGGGAGCTCGTCGCGGCCTCGACCGCAGGCGACGCCCAGACGGCGACGGACGGCTTCGTCCGTCTCGTCGGCCGCGGGATCGAGACCGCCGACGACCCCGGCCTCGTCCGCGACCTGGCCCTCCGCCACGCCGCACGGGCCGGCGGCGAGGACCGGCTCCGGGTCCTCGACGCTCTCCTCACGGGGACCACGGACCGGTTCACCGACCTCGACTCGCTCCGGGCCGACTTTGCCGAGGCGGACCCGGTGGGCGGGATCGCCCGGTTCGAGCGCGGCCTGGCCGCGCGCCCCGCGTTCCGCCTCGACGTGATGGCCGACGCCCCGGCGCTCCGCGGGCAGATGCCCGATGTCCTGTCCGGCGCTCCGTTCTCGCTGGACGCCCTCGCGGGCCGCCTCGTCCTCGTCGACGTCTGGGCGACGTGGTGCGCGCCCTGCCTGAACGAGATCCCCGCCCTCAACGGTCTCCACGCGTCGGTCGCGGGCCGCGACGACGTGGCGCTCGTGAGCGTGCTGGCCGACGCGCGGACCGGCGGGCTGCTCCCGCCGGACGCCGAGGCGTTCGTCGCCGCACGTGGCGTGGCGTACCCGGTCCTGTATGACCTCGCGGGCGAGGACGAAGCCCTCGGGGCGGCTCTGAACGTGACCGGCTACCCGTCGAGGTTCCTCGTCTACCCCGACGGGTCCGTCCGCTTCATCCCGCACGACGTGTCCTGGCGCACGGCGCTCGCACTCGCGACGACCGAGCTGGGGCTCGCGCCGGTCGGAGGGTGAGCCGGCACCCCGACCGGCGCACGGGTCGGGCAGACGCCTGGGCCGGGCGACGGCGTGGCCGTCGTCCCGGTCCGACTCCGGATTCGGGCCGGCGGCAGCGACCGGTCCGGGCCGTCCGTCCGCTATGGACGGGGAGAGCCCGCCCCACCGCCCCGTGACCCCGTTCGATGACCTCTCGCTCGCCGGGGGCTCGGTCCTCTGGGGGATCGCCCCGTGGCGGGTCGCCGCCGCGCTCGCCATCGTCTTCGCCGGGTTCGCCAGCCGGCGCGCGATCCGGGCCCTCTTCGTGTACCTCGGCCGGCGGGCCGGCCAGACGCGCATCCTCTGGGACGACGAGGCCGCGCGGCTGCTGCCCCGGCCGCTCGCGCTCGTCGTGCAGGTGTTGCTCTGGCGCGTCGCCGCCGCCGCGCTCCTCCTCCCCACCGGGCCCGTCAACACCCGCGTGCTCATGGCGCAGGGGCTCGACGTGGCGCTCACGGTCGGCCTCGTGTGGACGTTCTTCCGCGCCGTGGACGTGCTGGCCCTCGCCGGAGCCCGGGTCGCCGGCCGCACGGAGACCCGGATCGACGACCAGGCCGTCCCGCTCCTGCGCAAGACGCTCAAGGTGGTCCTCGCCGTGCTCAGCGTCGTCTTCGTGATCCAGAACCTCGGGTACTCCGTCACGAGCATCCTCGCCGGGATCGGGATCGGCGGGCTCGCCCTGGCCCTCGCCGCGCAGGACTCGGTGGCCAACCTCTTCGGCTCGGTCGTCCTCTTCACCGACTCCCCGTTCCAGCTCGGCGACGAGGTCGAGGTCGACGGGCTCGTCGGAACCGTCGAGGAGGTCGGCTTCCGGACGACCCGCGTCCGCACGGACGACGGCTCGCTCGTGAGCGTCCCCAACCAGACGTTCACGTCCTCGTTCATCACGAACTACTCGGCCCGGTCGGCCCGGCTCGTCGAGTTCACGTTCGCGCTGGCCCCGGCGCCCACGGCGGCCCTCGAGGCCTTTCTGGCCCGTTCGCGGGAGGCCTTCGCGGCGCACCCCGACGTCGAGCCCGCGACGGTCGAGGTCCACCTCACGGGCGTCGGCGACGGCCAGATCGAGGGGCGCGCGGCGGCCTCGTCCTCGGCGACGTCGTGGTCCGCGTTTCTGGCGACGCGGGAAGGCCTCCTCCTCCGGCTCCTCCACTCCGTCGAGGAGGCCGGGCTCACGCTGGGGACGTCCCTGCGGGCGCCGGGCGGCGGGCTCCCCTGAGGGCCAGAGCGTACCTTCGCCCCAGAAGCCAGGGGTGTCCCGGCGCGTCTGCGCCGGGACTGAGACAGACCCTCCGCACCTGATCCGGCTCGTACCGGCGTAGGGAGTGCTTCGCGGCAGCGCACGCGTGCGCCCCGCGCTCCGGCTTCGTGTCCCACCAGACCCGACCGCCGCCATGAGCGCCACGACCGCCGCCGAGAAACGCGCCGCCGACGCCCGCACGCACGCCCGACTCACCGAACTGAGCGACGAGGTCCGCCGCCCGCTCCCCGGCTCACGGAAGGTCTACGTCGAGGGGAGCCGGCCGGACGTCCGGGTCCCGATGCGGGTCATCGCGCAGTCGCCCACGGCCGGCGACCCGGTCCCGAACCCAGGATTCCCGGTGTACGACACGTCCGGACCGTACACGGACCCCGAGGTGGCCATTGACCTCCGGCGCGGCCTCCCGAGCGTCCGCGGCGCGTGGATCGCCAAGCGCGGCGACACAGTCGAACTCACGGCCCCGACGAGCCTCTTCGGGCAGGAGCGGGCGGGCGACGCCCGAACCGAGCACCTAAGATTCGAGCACGTCCGCGCGCCCCGGCGGGCGGTGCCCGGGCGGTGCGTGACCCAGATGCACTACGCGCGCCGCGGCGAGGTCACGCCCGAGATGGAGTTCGTCGCCATCCGAGAGGGCCAGCGGCTCGACGCGCTCCGCGAGACGCATCCGGACCTCTTCCAGCAGCACCCCGGTAACAGCTTCGGCGCGGCCATCCCCCGCGTCATCACGCCCGAGTTCGTCCGCGACGAGGTCGCCCGCGGGCGAGCGATCATCCCGGCGAACATCAACCACCCGGAGCTGGAGCCGATGATGATCGGGCGGAACTCGCTCGTCAAGATCAACGCCAACATGGGCAACTCGGCGGTGACGAGCAGCATCGCCGAGGAGGTCGAGAAGCTCACGTGGGCGATCCGCTGGGGCGCCGACACCGTCATGGACCTTTCGACGGGCGCTCACATCCACGAGACGCGCGAGTGGATCCTTCGGAACTCGCCCGTCCCCATCGGGACGGTCCCGATCTACCAGGCTCTCGAAAAGGTAGGCGGGGCGCCCGAGGACCTCACCTGGGACCTCTTCCGCGACACGCTCGTCGAGCAGGCCGAGCAGGGGGTGGACTACTTCACGATCCACGCGGGCGTCCTCCTGCGGTTCGTCCCACTCACGGCCCGCCGCCGCACGGGCATCGTCTCGCGTGGCGGCTCCATCATGGCCAAGTGGTGCCTCGCGCACCACCAGGAGAACTTCCTCTACACGCACTGGGACGAGATCTGCGAGATCTGCGCGGCCTACGACGTCTCGTTCTCCATCGGCGACGGTCTCCGCCCGGGGAGCATCGAGGACGCCAATGACGACGCCCAGTTCGCCGAGCTCTACGTCCAGGGCGACCTCACGAAGCGGGCGTGGGCGCAGGACGTCCAAGTCATGAACGAGGGCCCGGGCCACGTGCCGATGCACATGATCCAGGAGAACATGCAGAAGCAGCTCGACTGGTGTGGCGAGGCCCCATTTTACACGCTCGGACCGCTCACGACCGACATCGCGCCGGGCTACGACCACATCACGTCCGGCATCGGGGCCGCCATGATCGGGTGGTTCGGGTGCGCCATGCTGTGCTACGTGACCCCCAAGGAGCACCTCGGCCTCCCAAACCGCGACGACGTCCGCGAGGGCGTTATCACGTACAAGATCGCGGCCCACGCGGCCGACCTCGCGAAGGGCCACCCCGGCGCGCAGGCGCGCGACAACGCCTTAAGCAAGGCCCGGTTCGAGTTCCGCTGGGAGGACCAGTTCAACCTCGGGCTCGACCCCGAACGGGCGTGCGCGTTCCACGACGAGACGCTCCCGAAGGACTCGGCCAAGGTGGCCCACTTCTGCTCGATGTGCGGGCCCAAGTTCTGCTCGATGAAGATCACCCAGGACGTCCGCGACTACGCCGCCGAGCACGGGGTCGACGTCGAGGCGGCGATCCCGGAGGGGATGCGGGCCAAGGCGGCCGAGTTCGAGGCCCTCGGCGGCGAGATCTATCTCGCCCCCTGACGCGACCCAGATGCCGCAGCGCCGGGCTGATGCTCCGGCGCTGCGGCTCGTCTCTCACACCGTCTGCACGACGTCCTCGTAGGCGTGGCGTGGCGAACGGCCGAACCAGGCGCCCTCAGCGGCAGGTTTGCCGACGTTCATGACCAGGAAGGAGCGAAAGCGGCCATCAGGGAAAAACTCGGCATCCACACCAGCCGTGTCGAAGCCCGACATCGGGCCGCAGGCGAGACCGGCCGCGCGGAGGCCGACCGTCCAGTAGGCGGTCTGCATCGCGGCGTTCATCGCGGCCCCGGCCTCGCGCGCCGTGTCGGCCTCGGGCGACCCTTCGAACCAGGACCGGGCGCCCGGAGCGTGCGGGAAGATGCGGTCCATGTGCTCGTGGAAGCGCGAATCGGACGCCATCACGAGGACGAGTGGAGCCGCCGCCGTCTTGGCGCGGTTGCCCTCGCTCATGTGCGGCAGCAGGCGGGCGCGCGCATCGTCGGAGCGGACGGCGAGGACGCGGAGGGGCTGCCCGTTGGCGGATGTCGGGGCCCATTGCACGAGGTCGTAGACGGCGCGCAGCGTCTCGTCGGGGACGGGCTCGTCGGTGAAGGCGTTGGCCGTGCGGGCCTCGCGGAAGAGCAGGTCCTGGGCGTCGGCGTCGATCTTGAGCAGGGAGTCGGAGGAGGCCATGGTCGTTTAGGGAAGATTGCCTGTTCCAACAGGTATCCCGCCTGACCGTTCCCGCAGCCGCCTCCAGACCGTCAGGTCGTCCGTTAGCCCACCACGCGATGCGCGACGGCGTCCGCCTGCCCTGCGACGCGCTCGGCGACGAGGGCGACGATGCGGCGGCGGACCTCGGCCTCGTGGGCGAGCACGAACGCGAGTTCGTCGGCCGTGAGGACGCCGAGGACGGCCCCCACGAGGGTCCTCTTGAGGCGGCTGTCGGCGCGCAGGAGGGCGCCGAGGCGCTCGCGGCGGTCGTCGGGTGCGAAGCGGGCGAAGTCCTTGACGAGCCGGCGCACGTGGTCGGCGACGAGCGCGAGAAGCGTGTCGTTCCGGAGCTTCAGCACGGGCCGCAGCGTCGCGTGGAGGAACGCCTCGTGGGGCGTCGTGGCGAGCGCCGGGTCGGCGCTCGGGACGAGGGGCCGCAGGGCGATCAGGGCTGCGTCTCGGGCGCCGGGTTCGGTCATGGGGTCGAGCCGCCTTCGAGCAGCAGGTCCGTCTCGCGCTCGGCGGCCTCGCCGGAGAGGCGGTCGCGGACCGTCACGGTGAGCGTGTAGAGGCCGGGCGGCTGGCCGTCGGTGGAGAGGCGGAGGCTCTGCGTCTCGTCGGGCGTCGCGCCCTGGGCTTCGAGCGTCGAGGCGACGCCGGTCTCGCGGCGGCCGAGGATGCGGCGGCCGAGGCGGCGGATGCCGGTCGAGGCGTCGCGGGGGACGAGTTCGGCCGTGACCTCGAAGTCCGAGCGGCCGCTCTGGAGGGTCAGGCCGTAGGCCTCGACGTAGACGAAGACCGGCGCGCCGGCCTCGAAGACCCCCCACGGTGCGGGCAGGACCGCGACGCCGCCGCGGACGACGCGGCCCGGGGCGACGGCCCCACCCGAGTCGATGTCGTAGGCGAGCATGACATCGGAGAGGTGGAGGCCGGGCTGGCGGAAGTCCGGCACGGTGACGGCCCGGCGCTGGACGGCGAAGGCGCCGCCGCCGGCGGTCTCGAACTCGACGGAGACCTCGTTGGGACCGGCGGGCGCGACGAGCGGCTCGGTCGTGGTCCACAGGCGCGTCTCGGCGAACTGGACGATCTGGGCCGCGCGGAGGCCGTAGACGGTCCGCCGACGCTCGGCGAGCACGTCGCGCGAGGCGCCGACGAGGAAGGTGCCGGTCCGGAGCGTCAGGTCCACGTCTTCGCCGGGGGCGCCGGCCTCGGCGGCGAGCGGGACGCCGTAGGTGAGGTAGAGGTCGGCGCGGTCGCCGGTGCCCTTGAAGGCGGCGACGCGCGCCGGGAGCTCGACGGAGCGGCCGGGCGGCGCGAACGTGAAACGTTCGGGCGTCTCGCGGACGGCGTTCCGGGCGATCTGGACGAAGTCCATCCGGGCGGGGTCGCGGGCGGAGGCGAGGCCGTAGGCGTAGGCGGGCGGCGAGTAGAGCCGGAACTGGCCGTTGCGGTTGGGGTCCTCGAAGACGAGGCGCAGGCCGTCGGCGTAGGTCCAGACGTTGAAGCGGTTGGCGCTGCGCTCGGCGTCTGAGGGGCCGTCGGCTGCCCCGAAGAGTTCGGCGAGGCCCTGGTAGACCTCGACGACCTGGGCGAAGGCACCGTCGATGATGACGTCGGACTGTGGGGGGCCGAAGCGGACGTGGAGGAGGCCGCGCTCCGTCGTCCAGCCGGGGCGGTCGAGGGCGTCGGAGCGGTAGAGGAGGTCGGCCTCGACGAGGCGGGCGTAGTGCTCCGTCCGGCGCTCGTTGACGGTGTTGAGGTAGCGCGGGTCGCGGCTCGTCCAGTAGCGCTGGGCGAAGGCGTCGGGGTCGGCGCGGTAGGCGGGGACCTCGTCGGGCGGGAGGATGAGGGCGAGGTCGGTGAAGACGGCGGCGTCGGCGGCGGGGAGGTCGCGGAGGGCGCGGGTGAAGGCGGCGTCGGCGTCCTCGAAGCGGCCGGTGCGCTGGGCGGCGAGGCCGAGGTAGAGGGCGGTGCGGCCGTCGGTGGGGAACTGGACGTCCATCTCGCGGAGGTCCGGCGCGGCGTCGTCCCAGCGGCCGGAGATGAGGGCGAGGCGGACGACGTGGTCGTAGACGGACCGGCGGCGGGGGTCCGACCGGAGGGCGGCGCGGAGGTGCTCGGTCGCGGTGTCGTAGGCGCGCCGCGCGCGCGTCTCGAAGGTGACGACGCCGACGTTCTGGGCGCGGAGCACGTCGAGGTCGAAGCGGTCGTCGGCGTAGGCGGCGTTGGCGTCCTCGAAGTCAATCGGATCGGCGCTGCGCACGAGCTCCTGGATGAGCACCCCCTCGCCTTCAACGGCGACGTCCGCGCTGGGGCTCTCGTCGGGGGGGGCCTGGAGGCTGCGGCCGGTGTCGGGGGCGTCGTAGACGAGGCCGGGGAGGGCGATGGCGTTGCGGTACTGGTAGTAGTCGCGGATGGCCCAGGTGCCGAGTTCCTCGTGGGCGTAGGCGTTGTCGGGGTCGAGGGCGAGGATGCGCTCGGCGATGACGTAGCGGCGGCGGGCGCGGAGGAGGTCGAGGAGGATGTTGGTCCGCTCGAGGCGCTGGCCTTCGAGCTGGGCGACGAGGTAGAGGACGTTGTTGGGCTGGAGGGCGACGGCGCGGTCGATGGCGCGGGCGGCTCGGCGGGCGTCGCGGACGGGCGAGTCCTCTGGGTAGAGGAGGCGGGCGAGGAGGTACTGGGCCTCGGCGTCGTCGGGGGCGGTGAGGAGGTAGGCGTCGAGGCGGGCGACGGCGGCGGCGGGCTGGCCGGCCTGGACGTCGGCCTCGGCCGCGGCGACTTCGGGGGCCTGGGGTGCGCTCGCGCCGGCCTGCGCCTGTGCGGCGGGCACCGCGAGTGCCGCGAGCGTGAGCAGGGCGAGCCGGAGGGCGGGTCGGGGCGTGGGCATGGGTTCGGGGTCGCCCGACGGGCGGGGCACGGGCGAGTGCCCAACGTCGGGCGGGCGCGGGTACGCCGTCAAGGCCAACCGGGTGCCCTGCGTGGCGGGGCCGTCTGGCGGGCGCGAGAGGCGGGGCGGGCGCGAACGGGGCGCGGCCCCCGGCGGGTGGTGCCGGGGGCCGCGCGGGCCTGGAGCGGGCGGGTGCTCAGGAGCCGCGCTCCATGAGGCCGGCGACCTCGCGGAGCTGCGGCGTGTCGGCGAGGGCGACCTCGGTCACGGACGCGACCTCGGTGGCGAGCGCCCGCAGGCGGTCCTCGGCGCTGTTGCGGAGGTTTGTGGCCCGCTGCGCCTCGCCGGACTCGCGGGACTGGGCGGCCTCGGCGGCGCGGGCGGCCTCGACGCGCTTGAGGCCCTCGGTGATCGTCTCCTTGGTCACGCCGCGGATGCCGGCGATGAGGGTCGGGTTCTCGTCGGCGGCGCGG
>DASWMO010000305.1:0-15505 GCA_036399715.1 Rubricoccaceae bacterium | reverse complement strand
GGTGTGCCACCCCGGTGGTACCGCGTCAACGCGTCGCCCATCGACCACAACGGCGACGGTACCCTCGACGCCGTTGTCGTGTCCTACGCCGACATCACGGAGCACCGGGCGGCGACCGAGGAAGCCCGCCAGTCCGCGGCGCTCCTGAGGGCCGTCCAGGCGGCCTCGCCCGAGGGCGTCATGGCCTTCCGGACCCTCCGCGACGAGCGCGGGGAGATCGTCGACTTCGCGTTCGTTCACGCCAATGCCCGCTCGGCCGAGATCGTCGAGCGGCCCGGCGACGACTTCGCCGGGCGGACCCTCCTCGGCGAGTTCCCTGGCAACCGCGAGGCCGGCCTGTTCGACGGTTACAAGCGCGTCATCGAGACCGGGGAGGTGTTCCGGACGCAGGTCCACTACGTCCACGCCGAGCTCACGGCGTCGCTCCAGATCGCCGCTGCCCCGCTGGACCTCGGCGGGGACGGCTCGCCGGACGGCGTCGTGGTCGTCTTCATGCACCTCACGCCGGACGGCGCCGCAGGCGACGGCACCCCGGACCCGGCGGCCGTCCTCGACAGCCCGTAAACCGCTCCGCCGCGTGGACGCGCAGCGGCACCTCTGCCTGACGATGCCCATTGCCCGCCTCGACGCGGCCCCCGGGCCGCTTGGCCTCCGGGCCGCCGTCGCCGCATTCGCCGCGGGCCACGAAGCCGTCCTGCTCGTCACGCCGGGGATGGTGCCGGACGCCGCGTTTCTCGCCCTTGCCGAGGCCGAGCTGTCCGCTCCGATGACGACGGTTGTCGGGCCCGGGCCGGGCGGCACGCTGGCGCTTCTCGGCCTCACCGAGCTCGTCCCCGGCCTGCTCGCCCTCGACGCCGCCCGCGCGGACGCCGCATCCGAGGCCGTCCGTGTCGCGTTGGAGGCCGATCTCGCCGTCGTCGTCCTCCCGGAGATCCTGCTTGCCGGGGCCGGCGTAGCTTCCCCGGAACCGCTTCCAGCCGCCCGTCGGGTGAACCCGAACCTATGACCGACGCTACGCCCACCGCCGCCTCCATCGCCGCCCCGGCGGCCACCCGCGACGGGCTCTCCGGCGGGACGAGCTTCAAGACGCTCGAGCAGTTCATCATCGAGCGGCAGGACGAGAGCCCCGGCTCCAAGGGCCAGTTCTCGCGCCTGCTCCGCGACATCGCCGTCGCCGCCAAAATCGTTGACCGCGACGTGCGCAAGGCCGGCCTCGTGGACCTCTTCGGCGACACCGGCGACGTGAACGTGCAGGACGAGATCCAGAAAAAGCTGGACCTGCTCGCCCACGAGGAGTACGTCCGCGCCCTCCGCCGCGGCGGCGAGGTCTGCCTCATCGGCTCCGAGGAGCACGCAGAGGCCATCCCGCTCCTCTTCGAGGGCTGCCAGGGCAAGTACGTCGTCCTCTTCGACCCGCTCGACGGCTCGACCAACATCGACGTCAACGTGTCCATCGGGACCATCTTCTCGATCTACTCCATCGCCGACGACCACGTCGGGCACGTGACGATGGAGCACGCGCTCCAGTGCGGCCGCAAGCAGGTCGCGGCCGGCTACGTCATCTACGGCTCGTCGACGATGCTCGTCTACACGACCGGCGCGGGCGTCAACGGCTTCACGCTCGACCCGTCCATCGGCGAGTTTCTGCTGTCGCACCCCGACATCCGCACGCCCGAGACGGGCCAGATGTACTCGGTCAACGAGGGCAACTACAACTCGTGGAGCCGCGGCCTGAAGGAGTACATCAAGTGGATGCAGACCGAGGACGCGGCCACGAACCGGCCCTACACGACGCGCTACATCGGCTCGTTCGTGGCCGACTTCCACCGCAACCTCGTCAAGGGCGGCATCTACATCTACCCCTCGAACGCGCGCTCGCCGCAGGGCAAGCTGCGCCTGATGTACGAGGCGAACCCGCTCGCGTTCATCGTCGAGCAGGCCGGCGGCGTCGCCTCGACGGGCGACGGGCCCGTCCTCGACGTCGAGCCAACGGCCCTCCACCAGCGGACGCCGCTCTACATCGGCTCGCCGGCGATGGTGCGCCAGTGCGAGGCCTTCCTCCGCGGCGAGATGCCCGCGTAGGCCGCGAGGCGGGCGTCAGCGCTCGCGGATCGCCGTGCCGATGTAGCCGACCGCGAGCGAGCGCGTCGGCACGAACCGGAATGCGGGGTCCACGCGCCGCCGGGCAATCGACCGCCAGAACGCGCCGTCGAGGCGCGGCCGCAGCCCGTGGACGTCCTCCATGCGCAGCCCGACGTAGGCCGCCGAGGCGCGGAGGCTCTCCGGCGGCACGAAGTAGCGCGACACGTGGACGTGATCCGGCGCGTCCTGCGTGACGAATTTGAAGCCGTGGACGGCGACGAGCGTCGCGAGCGGCGTCCGGTTGAACGTGTTGAAGATCACCGGCCCGCCGGGCCGCACGACACGCGCGGCCTCGGCGAGGACGTCGGGCACGCTCTCGACGTGTTCGAGCACGTCCAGCAGCAGGACCGCGTCGGCCGAGCCGTCGGCGTCGGGCAGCGCCGTCGCGTCGGCGACGGCGAACGTGGCGTCGTGGCCGGCGGGCACGCGCCGCCGGGCGACGTCGAGCGCGCCTTCGGCGAGGTCCACGCCGCGGACGCGGTAGCCGTCTGCGGCCAGCGGCAGCGAGACGAGGCCCGCGCCGCAGGCGACGTCCAGCACGCGCGCGCCCGGCGCGACGCCCGCGCGGGCGAAGGCGCGGCGCACGTAGTCCGTCTTGAAGTGCCCCTCGGCACGCAGAAGCGCGATCGCGTGGCCGTCGTCCTCGAACCAGCGCTCGCCGAGGTCGCTGTAGAAGTCGTTGTTGACCGTCGTGGACCGGGACATTCGAAATGCGGAGTCGGGATGACAAAACGAGACGAACCGCACGGCGGGCATCGATGCCAACCGCGGGGTCCTTAGGCCCCCTTCCGCATCACGTTCCCGACGACCGTCAGGCCCGGGCCGAAGGCGACTGACGCGACGAGCGCGCCGGCCGGGAGGGCGTCGTCGGCGAGCATCGCAGCCCAGATGTGCGGCAGCGTCGTGGACGACATGTTGCCGCGCTCGCGCAGGACGGCCTGGCTGTGCGTCACCTTGCCCTCGGGCAGGCCGAGCGCCTCAGCCGTGGACTCGATCACGCGCGGGCCGCCGGGGTGGACGGCGAACGCGTCGACGTCCGCGACCGTGAGGCCGTTTCGGGCGAGCATCGCCTCCATGAACGGCCCGACCTGCTCGCGGATGTGCGTCGGCACATTGCGCGAGAGCGTCATGCGGAAGGCCGGGCTGGCCGTGCGCCACGTCATCTCGCCGAGCGTGTCGGGCAGGATCGCCTCGGCGTGGTCGAGAAGTGCAAAGTGCGGCGCGTCCGGCGCCTCGGCCGTGACGTCGACGCGCGCGGCGCCGTCGGCGAAGAGGCACTGCTGCACGATCTGCTCGACGTCGGTCGTCGCCGGGTCGTGGTGGAGCGTGCACAGCTCGACGAGCAGGACCGCCGCCGTGGCGTCCGCGCCCGTGCGCGACGCCATCGCCGCGACGACGTCGGCGGCCGTCGCGACGGCTGGCACGGCGGCGTAGCAGCCCATGTGGCCGACCGACAGCACGCGCGTGCCCGCGCCCCACGCCTTCTCGACGGCGACGCGCTGGACCGCGTTGGGACTGTCGTAGCCCGTGCACGACACCTGGACGAGCGCGTCCGGCGCGTGGGTGTCGTCCTCGAACGCCTGCCGGGCGATGGCGAGGGCCGTCTCGGCGAACACCTCCATGCGGCCGTCGAGCGGCGCGCGGAACCACGGCGCGTCGCCGGGGGCGGCCTGCCCGTCACCGGCATGCGGCGCGGTGTGGACCCGCATGCGGTCCCAGTCCTGGTGCGTGTAGTCCTCGAGGCAGGTCACGCGCGAGTCGATGTGGCTCTGCCGCGCGAGGAGGTCGTAGAAGCGGAGCGCGCGCGCGAGGTCCGGCACGGGCTGCGACTCGGCGACGCGCTGGAGGGCGGCCTTCATCCACGCGACGCCGTCGGCCTGCGCCATGTGAATGCCGAGCGGGAGCGGCCGAGACGTGAGAAAGGCGCGGGGGACGGGGAGGCGGGGAGCCATGGAGCCAAAAGAGATGTGGGCCCCTAACGCGCGACTGGCGGAATCGGCGCGCGCGCAAAAAAAATCGGCGGCGCTTAACCTTGGCCGTGGGCGCGCCGACACCCGTCTTGCCTTCCATCCCACCCTGGTTTCCCCCATGCGCAAGACGCTCCTCTTCTCGCTCGGCGCGCTCGCGCTCGCCGGCTGTGACTTCTCCGGCGGCTCCGACGCCGTCGCCCCGATCGCCAGCCTTCAGGCGACGAACCTGCCGGCCGCGACGGGCCCCTCGGCGGACCTGTTCTTCGAGGTCCAGGACGCCGTTGGCCGCTCCTACTACCGCTCCGAGATCCAGCAGGGCGCGAGCACGGACTCACTCGTAACGTCGCTGCCGGACAGCTTCTCGATCCCCTCGACCACGTCGACGATGTACATCGCCGTGTTCGACTGGGAGAACAGCGTCCTGCAGTCGCGCCTGCTCGCACGCAGCACGGGCTTCTCGACGGCCGACCTCACCGCCGCCCCGCTCGTGCTCCAGGACGCGCCGTTCGGCGGCGCCGGCGACTCGGAGGCGACGTTCACGGTGACGCGCTCCAGCGCGTCGGCCGAGTAACGGCGCCCGCTTCGGCCCGACGCGCCGGCCGCCTTCGGGTGGCCGGCGCGTTCCCTTTTAGTCGACCTCGAAGCCGGTCACCTCAACCCGGATCGCAGCGTCGGCGATGCCGGGCGGGTCCCCGATGTCGATGAGGACAGGGAAGCGCGGCGCGCTCTCGCTCAGCCGCACCTCGATGGATCCGTCCTGTCCGAACCCGGCCGCGGCGAGGTCGAACAGGTCGTCAATTGTGAAGCCCGTCTCGCCGACCGCGACGCCGTCGCGGACCGTGACCTCTTTTTCGCCGGCATCGCAAAAGCACGACTGGGTATACCGGAGCCGGTAACTGGCCGGCCCGTTTGCGTCCCAGACGGCCCGCGCTGCGGCGACGTCCGCAGCCGAGGCAGAGGACGCGCTCGGCTCGACACCGGTCAGGCTGTCACATCCGGCGAGGGCGACGGCGGCGATCAGGAGAAGGCAGGAAGCGACGCGTCTCATCGGTGGACCTGGAGGTGAGATGGAAAGGTCGGACGGTGCGCCGTGACGCGGACCCAGGAGCCGACGTTTTGCCCTAGCCGAGGTCCGCGAGCGTTGCGCGGAGGGCGTCGATCTGCGCCGCGGCGTCGGCCGCCTTCTGGCGCTCGACGGCGACAACGGCCTCCGGAGCGCGCGAGACGAACGTCTCGTTGGTGAGCTTGGCCTCGACAGACCGCAGGAAGCCCCCCTTCGCCTCGATCTCGCGGCCGAGGCGGGCACGCTCGGCGTCGAGGTCGATCGTGCCCGCGAGCGGCACGAAGACCGCCATCCGCCCGAGGAGGACGGCCGCGCTCGCCGGCGGCTTCTCCATCGTCGTCCCGACGCGGAGCGCGCTCAGGCCCGCGAGGCGCGTGACCGTCGCCCCGGCGAGCCGGTCGAGCGCCTCGGCGGCGGCCGCGTCGGGCACGTGGACCTCGGCCTCGATGCGCTTCGAGGGCGCAACGGCGTACTGGGCGCGGATCTGGCGAACCGCCCCGACGACCTCCTGGACGCTTGCGAACGTCGCGGCCTCCTCGGGGAACGTCGCGCCGGGCGTGGGCCACGCGGCAGCGGCGAGGGAGTCGCCGATCGGCCGTGGGCGCAGCTTCCACCACAGCTCCTCGCTCACGAACGGCATGAACGGGTGCACGAGCCGCAGCACGTTCTCGTAGAGCCCGACCGAGAACGCGAGCGTGCGCGGGTCCATCGGCTCGCCGGGGGCGGGCTTGGCGACTTCGAGGTACCAGTCGCACACGTCGCGCCACACGAAATCGTAAACCGTCTGCGCGGCTTCGCTGATGCGGTACTTCGCGAGGGCCTCGTCGACGGCCGCAACCGTCTCGGCGAAGCGCGTCGCGATCCACTGCTCGACGAGCGAGGCAGGCTCAGGCATCGGGCTGACATCCGTCGTCGGGTGGCCGGCGTCGTCGGTCTCCAGAAAGCGGCCGAATACGTTGAAGGCATTCCAGAGCTTGTTGGCGAAGTTGCGCCCGCCCTCGAAGCCCGACGGGTCCAGCTTGATGTCCTGCCCCTGCGCGCACAGCACAGCGAGCGTAAAGCGGACGGCGTCGGCGCCGTACTGGTCCGCCATGTCGAGCGGGTCGATGCCGTTGCCGAGGCTCTTGGACATCTTGCGGCCCTGCTTGTCCTTCACCATCCCGGTCACGGCCACGTCGCGGAACGGGACCTCGCCCGTAAAGTGGAGACCGGCCATGAGCATCCGCGAGATCCAGATGCCGAGAATGTCGTAGCCCGAAACGAGGACCGAGCCGGGGTAGAACGCCTGCATGGCCGGCATCGGCGTTCCGTCGCCGCCGGCTTCGGGCCATCCGAGCGTCGCGAAGGGCCAGAGCCACGACGAGAACCACGTGTCGAGCACGTCGTCGTCCTGCACGAACCCGTCGCCCGGCGAGTCGAGGCTGACGACGTACGCGGCCTCGTCGCGTGAGCCGTCCGCCCGCGTCGGGTACCAGATGGGGATGCGGTGTCCCCACCAGAGTTGCCGGCTGATGGGCCAGTCGCGGCCCTCGTCGAGCCAGCGGACCATCTCGTTCTTCCAGCGGGCCGGGTGGAACGTGACGTCGCCGGCGTGGATGGCCGCGAGCGCCTTCTCGGCAAGCGGCTTCATCGAGACGTACCACTGCGGCGAGAGCAGCGGCTCGATGACGGCGCCGGAGCGGCTCGAGACGGGCGTCTGGACCGTGTACGCCTCGGTCTTCGCGAGCAGGCCAGCCGCGTCGAGGTCGGCCACGATCTGCTTTTTGGCGACGGCCCGGTCGAGGCCGGCATAGGCGCCGGCGAGCGCATTGAGCGTGCCGTCGGGGTTGAGGATCGAGAGCGTCGGAAGGCTGTGACGCTTACCAATCTCGAAGTCGATCTCGGAGTGGCCCGGCGTGACCTTGAGCGCGCCCGCGCCGAAGTCCATCTTGATGACGTCGTCGGCGACGACCGGCACGAGGCGGTCGGTGAGCGGCACGCGCACGCGCTGGCCGACGAGGTGCCGGAAGCGCTCGTCGTCCGGGTGCACCGCGACGCCCGTGTCGGCCGGGATCGTCTCGGGGCGCGTCGTGGCCACGGACAGGAACTCGCCCGTGTCGGCCCCGTCGGCGTCCACGACGGCATAGCGGACGGTCCAGAGGCTCCCTGCGCGCTCGACGGTGTCGACCTCCTCGTTCGAGAGGACCGTCTGGTTGTCCGGGTCCCAGTTCACGAGGTAGTCGCCGCGGTAGACGAGGCCCTCGGTATAGAGCCGCACGAACGTGTGCTGGACGGCCCGCGAGAGCCCGTCGTCCATCGTAAAGCGCTCGAAGCGCCAGTCGCACGAGTCGCCGAGGCGGCGCTTCTGCTCGAGGATGGCCCCGCCGTACTCGGCCTTCCAGTTCCAGACGTGCTCCAGGAAGGCCGCGCGGCCGATTTTCTTCCGCTCGATGCCCTGCGTGCGGAGGTGCCGCTCGACGACGTTCTGCGTCGCGATGCCGGCGTGGTCCATGCCGGGGATCCAGAGCGCCTCGAAGCCGCGGGCGCGGTGGTAGCGGATGAGCAGGTCCTGGACGGTGTCCTGGAGCGCGTGGCCCATGTGGAGCCGGCCCGTGACGTTGGGCGGCGGCATCGCGATCACGAACGGCTCGCGCTCGCCCGAGATCACGCGCTCGGGGTCGGCGTGGAAGACGCCCGCGGCCTCCCAGTACGCCGTCCAGCGGCCCTCGACGGCGGCCGGGTCGTAGGGCTGGCCGGAGGGAATGGCAGCGGGCGTCGCGGGGGGCGTGGTCATCGGCGGGCGTCGGCGGGGTGAGCGGCCAAGCTACCGAGGCGCGCCGGGGAGGCGGGATGAAGGCTCGGCCGGGCGCGGCGCAGAAAAGCAAGCGCGAGCCGCTCGGTCAGGAGGCTGTTCTCGCATAGAGGGCACACCTTCCTCCAGCGCCGATGCGCCCCTTCACTTATCTCCTCGCGGCGCTCGTCGCCACGTCCGGCATATCCCCGACGGCGGCGTCCCAGAACGTTCCCGTGCAGACGGCCCTGCTCCAGTCCCCCTCGCCTGCCGCGAGCGACGCGTTCGGCAACCAGGTCGCCCTCTCCGGCTCGACCGCATTCGTGAACTCGAACGGCCCCGCCTTTGCAGGGTCGGTGTTCGTGTACGACCGGGCCGCCAGCGGCGGGTGGGCACTCACGACCACCCTCCGGCCCGGCACGACGAGCGACGTCGCGTTCGGGCGGGCCATCTCGGCGTCCGGCGACCGCGTCGCCATCGCGGCCGAGATCGAGGTCTCGGCCTTCGTCCGCCGGGGCGTGACGTACCTCTTCCGCCGCAACGCGCAGACGGGGGCGTGGCAGCAGGAGGCCCGGCTGGTGCCGACCGAGTCCGAGCCCAATGACGCCTTCGGGTCGTCGCTCTCACTCGACGGCGAGCAGCTCGCGGTGGGGGCTCCGCTCGTCGGTGCCGTTTACGTTTTCGAAAGGGCTGGCGGGGCATGGGCCCAGCGCGCGCGGATCTTCGGCGGCCGCACCGACAGTCGGTTTGGCAATGACGTCGCGATTGAGGATAACCTCCTCGTGGCGAGTGCGCCCCTGGAGAGCTACAACAACACCGCCGCGAACGGGGGCGCGGTCTACGTCTACCGCCACAACCCGGGCGCGTGGACGCAGGAGGCCAACCTCGTCAGGCAGCCAGTCGCCGGCCAGCGCGTCCGGTCGTTCGCACTAAGAAACGGGATCGTGCTGGTCACGAGGCCAAACGGGCCGAACTCGGTGAACAACACAGTCGCCGCGTTCCGGTATGTATCGGCATCGAGCGCGTGGTCTTTCTTCACGGATTTCACCATCCCGGCCCAGAACAGCAGCGGGTTCGGCTCGCGGCTTGCGATCTCTGCCACCGGCCGCGTGCTCGTGGGCGCCGGGAGCGAGAACGGCGGAATTGGTGCGGCCTATGTGTTCGCGCCCGACGCGAGCGGCTCCTACGTGCAGACCGCGCGCCTCGTCGCAGCCGACCGGGCGTCCGGCGACGCATTCGGCAGCGCAGTCGCCGTCTGGGGCGACACCTACCTCGTCGGAGCGCTGGGCCGTGGGGAGGGCGGCGTGGGCGCGGCGTTCGTGTTCGAGGCGCCGCGGCCTCCACCGCAGCCGCCGGGGGTCCAGGTCGTCGGATGGGGGTCCAACGCCGAGGGCGTGCTGACCATCCCGTCCGACGTCGGCGACGTGATTCGGGTGGCCGCCGGGCGGGAGCACGTCGTCGCCCTCCGTACGGACGGAACGGTCACCGCGTGGGGCTCGGGGATGGATGGCCAGCAGACCGTCCCGGCCGGGCTCTCGGGCGTGACCCAGGTCGCGGCCAACGACCGGACGTCGTACGCGCTCCGCCGCGACGGGACCGTCGTCGGATGGGGGCTCTTCCCCCCGCCCACCGGGCTCGCCGACGTCGCCCAGATCTCCGCGACCGGGACGCTCGCGCTCGCGCTCCGGCGCGACGGGACGGTCGCCGCGTGGGGCCAGGAGGCGTTCGGCCAGACGACGGTCCCGGCCGGCCTCGCGGACGTCGTGCAGGTGGCCGCGTGCCCGTCGTTCGGGGCTGCCCTCCGGCGCAACGGGACCGTCGTGACGTGGGGCCAGCTCGCGCCGGCCCCGCCCGCTGGCCTCGCGAACGTCGTCGAGATCGACTGCGGCATACAGGCCGTCGGCGTCGTCCACGACGACCTCTCGGTCGAGACGTGGGGGTCCGGGCCGGCCGCCGACGTCCCCCCGAACTTTCCGGACGCCTACGGCATCAGCATGGGCACGCAGCACGGGCTCGCGCTCCGCCCCGACGGGCGCCCGACCGGGTGGGGGTCGAACGCCAGCGGCGAGTTGGCCGTCCCGGAGGACCTCTACGACGTCTTCCAGGTCGAGGCCGGCGACGGGTTCTCGCTCGCCGTGCGGGTCGCCCCGGAGGCTGAGGTCCAGATCGTCCACGGGGCGGCCTCGCTGGCGCCCGGGACGGAGGACACCGGCAGGATCGAGGTGTTCATCAACCGGGACCCCACGGCGACCACGCCCGACGCGAGGGTCTCCTACCGCGGCGCCAGTGCGTTCGTCCCGGTGACGCCCGGTCAGCCGCTCACCGTCCGGATCCGGCTGGAGACCCCGCTGCCGCTCCCTGGCGCGCCAAGGAACTTCACCTTCACGGTCCCCGCCGTTCCGTCCGGGCGGACCCTCCTCTCACTCTCCGGGGTCGCCGAGGAGCTGCTCGGGATGTACGCCGACAACCCGGAGCTGATCGGGTTCGCGCTCCATCTCCAGCGGGTCCCGCTCCTCTTCTTCGGCAACCAGCCCGACGAGCCCTTCCAGAGTGCCGTCTCGCTCGCCGTTATCAACACCGTGACGGACGCGCCACAGCTCGACGTGACCGTCGTGGAAACCGGGCAGGTGCTCGCCGACGATCTCTCGTACGACGAAGCCGCGCCCCCGGCCCTGATCGCGCCCGGGACGTACACCGTCGAGGCCCGCCGGTCGTCCGACGGCTCGCTCGTCCAGACGTCGGCGCTCACGATCGACGCGAACAGCGCGCTGGCCACGCTCCTGATCGCCGGGTTCATGGACCCGGCGGCCAACCAGAACGGGCCGCCCGTCTCGATGACGGCGACAGACGAGACCGGGGCGCCCCAGGGCCCGACGGCGTCCGAGGCCGTCGCGGGCGAGAGCGGGCCGACGCTCACCGTCGCCAACCCCATGCGCGGGCCGGTCGCCGTCCGCTACACGCTCCCCGTCTCCGGGACAGCCCGGCTCGTCGTCGTCGACGTCCTCGGCCGCCAGGTCGCCGTCCTTGCCGGTGGCGCGCAGGCGGCCGGCACCCACGAGGCCCGCCTCGACGCGGGCGCGCTGGCGCCGGGCGTGTACGTCCTCCGGCTAGACGGGACTGCCGGGCGCATTGCCCGGACCGTCACGGTCGTCCGCTGAGCCTGCCAAGGCGAGGCCGGTCATGCGCGGGTCGCACGCTGTGGTGGGCGTGCGGCCCGCGTCTGCTCCGGCCCGCGTCTGGCAAGCACGATGTCGTCGTTCGCAGGCTCCGTCGGCGGTAGCTCCGGGCACGAGGCCCGGACCGGTCACCGGCATCCGCTAGCCATTCCCCGCACGAGCAGGGACGGAGGAGCGCCTCGCGGAGCCGGCGGAGAGGGAGTCGATCCGGTGCTCGCTCTGGTCGAGGTCGGCCACCCGGGCGCTGTCGCTCCCGACCCGTGCGCGGACGTCGGCCAAGAGGGCCCGTGCAGCGCTGGCGTCCCCGGCTCGGGCGCGGGCCGCGGCGCGCGCCATGAGGGCGCCGGTCGTCCACGGGTGGGCCGGGCCCCACGTGCGCGTCTGGACGCCGACAGCGTGGCGCAGGAGCCGGTCCGCCTCGGCGTGCCGGCCGCGCCGGGCGAGGAGGGCGCCGAGCGACGTCTCAGCAGCAGCGGTGTAGGTGTGCTCCGGCCCGCGCGTGCGGGCGTAGATGGCGACTGCCTCCCGGAGGCGCCCTTCGGCGGCGTCGGGCCGCCCGTCTGCCTCGTCCGTCTGGGCGAGGACGGTGAGGAAGGAGGCCCGTGAGAGCGGCCCCTCGAGGTCCGGGGGCCCGGCGTAGGGGTAGCGTTCGAGCACGGCGAGGCCATCGTGCGCGAGCGCCGCCGCCTCGGCAGGGCGACCGAGGCGGAGGACGAAGGCGGACAGGTCCGAGTAGCTCTCGACGAGCCCGTCGGGGTCGTCGGACCGGCGGCGCGCGGCGAGCACGTCGCGGTAGATCCGCTCGGCCTCAGCGCCGCGGCCCATCTGGTCCAGGAGGTATGCGAGGTGGTGGCGCGCGAGGAGCGTCTCGGGCGCGGCAGGCCCGTGCGCGCGGGTGGCGGCCTGTACGGCCGCGCGGTGGAGTGGGAGCGCGCGGTCGTAGTCGGCGAGGGCGCGGTAGACGCGGGCGAGGACGTCGAGCAGGTGGGCTTGGGCGTCCGGGGTGTCGCTGAGCGCCTGGACGCGCGCCGCCCCAGCGTCGAGGACGTCGTGGAGCGTCGCCGGGGCCCCGTTCGGTCCGCCGGGGTCGACGTCGAGGAAGAGGGTCTCGAGGACGGAAGCGATCTCCTCCGCCTTGTCCCGCTCACGGACGACCCGGCGGTTCTGGGCGGTGACGACGGCAACGCCCCCCGCGAGCAGGGCCATGGCCAGCAGGCTGGCCGCGACGCTCCACCGGTGGCGCCGCACGAACCGCCCGGCGACGTAGCGCGCGCTCCCGTCGCGGGCCGCGACAGGCAGGCCGCCGAGGTGCCGCCGGAGGTCGTCCGCGAGGGCGTCCACGCTAGCGTAGCGCGCCTCGGGTTCGGGGCGGAGGGCCTTCATCACGATGGCGTCGAGGTCGCCGCGGAGACGTCGCTGGAGGCGGTCAGGTGTCAGGTCGCGCGCAGCAGCGAGGGCAACTGCATCGCGGCTGTCACGGTCGGCACCGGTCCCTGTGCCAGTCCCTCCGGCACGCGTGCCGGTCCGGCGCGGCGGTTCCATCGCGGTCGACGGGCGCGAGGGTGCGGCGCGGAGGGCGGGCCCGGCGAGGCGAGCGGGCGGGCGGCAGCCGGTGAGCAGCTCGTAGAGGATGACCCCGAGCGCGTAGACGTCCGTCGCCGTCGTGACGGGCGCGCCGGCGAGTTGCTCGGGCGCGGCGTAGCCGGGCGTCATCGGGCGCGGCCCGTCGCCGGTGATCGTGAGCGCGTCGGCGGGGGCGTCGAGCAGGTGGGCGACGCCGAAGTCGAGCAGCGTCACGCGCGGCGCCGCGCCGGCCTCGTCGGCGTCGGCGACGAGGATGTTGGACGGCTTGAGGTCGCGGTGGACGACGAGGCGGCGGTGGGCGTGCGCGACGGCCTCGCAGACCTGAATGAAGACGGCGACGCGCGCCTCGACGCTCGCGCGGCAGCCGTCTGCCCACTCGGTCACAGGCACGCCGTCGACGAGGTCGAGGACGAGGTACGGGCGACCGTCGGGGGCCGTCCCGCCGTCGAGCAGGCGCGCGATGCCCGGGTGGTCCAGCCCGGCGAGGACCGCGCGCTCCTGCACGAAGCGCCGCACGACGGCGACGGAGTCCATTCCCCGGCGGACGACCTTGAGCGCGACGGCCTGCTCGTGGATGCCGTCGGCGCGGCGGGCGCGGTAGACGACGCCCATGCCGCCGGCCCCGATCTCGTCCTCGACCATCCACGGGCCGACGCGCGTGCCCGGCGCGAGGCCGCCGTCGCGGTCTGGCCCGCGGTCGAGGCCGGCGATGAGGTCGAGGCTCGCGTCGACGAGGAGCGTCCCGAAGTCGGCGAGGACCGCGTCGGAGGCCGTCCGGTCGGCGGCGAGCAGGGCGCGGACTTCGGCGGCGAGGGCGGGCTCGGTTGCGGCGAGAAGCGCCTCGGCGTCGGCATGCTCGGTCGCGGCGGCGAAGAGCGCTTCGACTTCGGGCCAGCGGTCGGGGGGCAGTGGGGTCATCGGGGGCGGGGCGGTCTACCGAGAAAGCGATAAACGGGGCGCACCCGAGCGGCGTCCCGGTATGCAGCATCCAGCACCGCCGCCTCAGCGCTCGGTGTCGGGACCGAGCACGGCGGCGAGCCACGCCCGCGCGAGGCGCCAGTCCATGCGGACGGTCGTCGGCGAGACGCCGAGGGCCTCGGCGGTCTCCTCGATGGTGAGGCCGGCAAACGTCCGGCACTCGACGACGCGGGCCTGACGCTCGGAGCGGCGGGCGAGGTCCGCGAGGGCCTCGTCGAGCGCCAGCAGAGCGTCGTCGCGGTCGGTCTGCCCGAGGCGGTCCGCGACGCCCGTCGCGTCGAGCGAGACGCGCGGTGCCCCGCCGCCGCGCTTCTCGGCGCGGCGGGCGCGGGCCCAGTCCACGAGCAGCCGCCGCATGACGCCTGCCGCGACGGCGTAGAAGTGGGCGCGGCCCTGCCACGAAACCTGCGTCGCGTCGGCGAGGCGCAGGAAGGCCTCGTGGACGAGGTCCGTCGGGGCGAGCGTGTGCCCGTCGCGCTCGCGGCCGAGGTGCGAACGCGCAATCCGCCGGAGCTCGGCGTAGACGAGCGGCATCACGCGGTCCGCCGCGCGGCCGTCGCCGCCGGCGAGGTCGTGCAGCAGGTGCGTCACGTCGTCGCCGGGCGAGTGGGCGCCGGGCCGCAGTGCGGAAGGGTCGGCCACGGCGGGGCGGGCGGGGAGCCGAGAATCTAGCCGGCCGGCGCCGATTGTCGCCGTTGGGTCTGTCGATGAACCAGTCGGCTCGCGCGGACGCTGCGGTGCGGGCGCGGAAACGCCCGGTCTGGGCCGGCGCTTTACCTTCGCCGCCTGCCTGCCCGCGTCCCCATGCCCGCCGCCGTCCCGTTCGACACCGCCGCCGAGCTGTTTCTCGGCCTCGAAGGCCGCTACGCCGGGACGGGCAAGGCCGCGCTCGGCTTCAAAAACCGCGAGACGAAGGCGTGGGAGGATATCTCGTGGGACACGTTCGCGGCCGATGTCCGCGCCTTCGCCGCGTTCCTCGTCGCCCGCGGCGTCGCGCCCGGCGACCGCGTGGCGGTCCTGAGCGAGAACCGCCCCGAGTGGCCCACGGCGGACCTCGCGACGCAGATCGTCGGCGCCGTCAACGTGGGCATCTACCCGACGCTGCCCGCGCCGCAGGTCGCGGCCATCCTGCGCGACAGCGGCGCGGCCGTCGTCGTCGCCTCGACGGCGATCCAGGTCCGCAAGGCGACGGCCGCGCTCGCCGAGTGCCCCGACCTGCGGCTCGTCGTGGCGATGTCGCACCCGAAAGGCGGCGAGACCGAGGGCGTGGTGACGTGGGCGACGGCCCTCGCCGAGGGCCGCGCGGCCGGCCGTGACGCCGAGGTCCAGGCGCGGGCCGAGGCCGTGACGCCCGAGAGCCTCTCGGCGCTCATCTACACCTCCGGCACGACGGGCGAGCCCAAGGGCGTCCGCATGACGCACCGCAACATCACCACCAACGTCCACGCCGTCCACGAGCGGATCGACGTCTTCGAGACCGACTCGGTCCTGTCGTTCCTGCCGCTCAGCCACGCCTTCGAGCGCACGACGGGCTACCTCACGCTGCTCTCGGGCGGCGGCCACATCGTCTACGCCGAGAGCACGGATACGGTCGCGCGGGACCTGCCCGAGGTCCACCCGACGATCCTCGTGTCGGTCCCGCGGCTGTTCGAGAAGGTGTACACGGCGATCCAGAAGACCGTCGCCGAGGGCGGGCCGCTGAAGCAGCAGATCTTCGCGTGGGCCGTCGGCGTGGGCACGGCCGTGGCCGCGCGGCGTCGGGCGGGCCGCGCGCCGGGCGTGCTCCTCGGCGCCCAGCACGCGCTCGCGCACCGCCTCGTCT
>DASWMO010000304.1:0-3229 GCA_036399715.1 Rubricoccaceae bacterium | reverse complement strand
CCCGAAGTAGCCGACGCCGGCGTTGTTGACGAGCACGTCGATCCGCCCGAAGTGGCGCTCGGCCTCGGCCACGGCGGCCTCGACCTGGCCGGCGTCCGTGACGTCGAGCGCGAGCGCGACGGCCTGGTCGCCCCGGCCGTCGACGAGGTCCTGGACGTCGGCCGGGTTGCGGGCCGTCACGGCGACGCGCTTGCCCTGGGCGAGGAGGACGGCGGCGAGCTCGCGGCCGAAGCCGGTCGAGCAGCCGGTGACGAACCAGACGGGGGCGTCGGACATGGAGGCGTGCCGGGTGGACCCGAGCGGGGGAGGGGCGCCGTGGAAAGGCCCGCCCCGCGCGCTGTTCCCGCAGGCCCCGGCCTTACGCGAACGCCTCGGCGACGAGCGTCTCGGCCTCGTCGTAGGCGTCGGCGGAGGCGGTCAGCCGGCCGAAGGCGTCCTCGAGCGAGGCGTCGCCGGTGCCCTCGATGATCTCGGCCGGTGTGCCCGTCTGGAGGATCCGCCCGTCGCGGATGACGACGACGAGGTCGGCCACCTTCTCGACGGCGTCGAGGAGGTGCGACGAGTAGAAGACCGTCGAGCCCCGCGCGACGAGGGTCCGCAGGAGCGCCCGCATCTGGAGGACGGCGTGGGCGTCGAGGCCCGAGAGCGGCTCGTCGAGGAGGAGGACCGGCGGGTCGTGGAGCATGGCCGCCGAGAGGAGCACCTTCTGCTTCATCCCCTTCGAGAACCCGGTCATCGACTGGGACGACGCCCCGGCGAGGCCCCAGAACCGGAGGTGCGCGGCCGACCGCGCCGCCAGCGTCGCCTCCGGGAGCCCGTGCATCCGGCCGATGAAGGCGAGGTACTCGGTCGGCGTGAAGCTCTCGTAGACGTGGCCGTGCTCGGGGACGAAGCCGAAGCGCCGCTTGGCGCCGAGCGGGTCGGCCGCGACATCCACGCCGCCCACGACGACGCGGCCCGCGTGGGGCACGAGCGCGCCCGTGAGCAGGCGCATCGTCGTCGTCTTGCCGGCCCCGTTGGGCCCGACGTAGCCGGCAACGGTTCCAGGCTCGATCTCAAACGAGACGTCGTGGAGGACCGGGGTGCCGTCGATGGCGACGCTGACGTGGTCGACGAGAACCATCGAGGAGAGAAGGGAGGAGAGTGGGGATCGGCCAGACGGCGCCGGACTCAACGGGGCGCCGGCACATCCCGGCCGGTTGATCCCCTTACCCGGGCGGCCACGCGAGGGCGCGCCCGCCGAGCAGGTGCACGTGGAGGTGAAAGACGCTCTGCCCGGCGCCCGCGCCGCAGTTCACGATGAGGCGGTAGTCCGCCAGGCCTTCCTGCTCTGCTACGCGCCGCGCGACCGTGAACAGGTGCCCGACGAGCGCCTCATCGGCCGGCTCGACCGCATCGGCGCGCGGGATGGGCTGGCGCGGGATGATCAGAATGTGCGTCGGCGCCTGCGGCGCGAGGTCGCGGAAGGCGACGGCCTGCTCGTCCGAATAGACGATGTCGGCCGGGATCTCGCCATCGGCGATCTTCTGAAACAGAGTTCGCTCGGGCGGGGAGGGAAGGTCGGGCATGGCGCGGCGGGGCAGGCCGCCAAGCTACCGCGCGAGCGCTGGCGCCGCGCGAGCGGCGGGGGCGCCACCGGCGGAACGGTGCGCTCCGACGGCCGTTGGCCCCGCTCCCGTCTCCGCTCCGATGCCCACCGTCTACGTCACCCGCAAGGCCCACTTCAACGCGGCCCACCGGCTCCACAACCCCGACAAGAGCGACGCCTGGAATGAGGCGACCTTCGGCAAGTGCAACAGCCCGCACTGGCACGGCCACAACTACGAGCTCGACGTGACCGTCGCTGGCGAGCCGGACCCCGATACGGGCTTCGTCGTCGACCTCGCCGCGCTCAAGCGCGTCATCGAGGCGCGCGTCGTGGACGCGCTCGACCACCGCAACCTGAACCTCGACGTGCCCTTTCTCGCGGGCAAGCTCACCTCGACCGAGTCGCTCGCGGTCGCCGTGTGGGAGCAGCTCGCGGGCCACATCCCCGGCACGGGCCGGCTCCACGAAATCATGATCCGCGAAACGCCCAACAACAGCGTCGTCTACCGTGGCGAGTGACCTCACTGCCGGAGGCGCCCCGGCCGACCCGGCGCGCCTCTACGAGCGCCGCGACACGTACAGCCCCGAGACGACCGAGCGCCTCGCCGCCGTCGCGCGCGAGCAACTCGCCCTCATCGGCGAGGACCCGGACCGCGAGGGCCTGCTCAAGACGCCCGAGCGCGTCGCGAAGGCGCTGCAGTTTCTCACGCACGGCTACGGCCTCGACCCCGACGCCATCCTGCGGTCGGCCCTCTTCGCGGAGAGCTACTCCGAGATGGTCCTCGTGCGCGACATCGAGGTGTACTCGATGTGCGAGCACCACATGCTGCCGTTCTTCGGCAAGGCGCACGTGGCGTACATCCCGAACGGCCACATCGTCGGGCTGAGCAAGATCCCGCGCGTCGTGGACGTATTCGCGCGCCGGCTGCAGGTGCAGGAGCGGCTGACGCTCCAGATCCGAGACGCCATCGACCGCGTGCTCCAGCCCGAGGGCGTCGCCGTCGTGATCGAGGCGCAGCACCTGTGCATGATGATGCGCGGGGCCGAGAAGCAGAACTCGCAGACGACGACGAGCGCCATGAGCGGCGTCTTCCTGACCGACGCCAACACGCGGGCCGAGTTTATGCGCCTCATTCACCGGTAAGCCCCCGCCATGCCCGTCGTCGTGATCACAGGAGCGAGCCAGGGGCTCGGCGCCGCCATCGCCCTCGCGTTCGCCGGCACCTACGGCCGGACGGCCCGGCTTGCGCTCGTCGCCCGCTCCGAGGCTGGCCTCGCGGAGACGGCCGCCGCCTGCCGTCAGCGCGAGTCCGTCGTCGAGACCTTCCCGTGCGACGTGACGGACGACGCCGCGGTCGAGGCGATGGCGCACGCCGTCACCGAGCACCTCGGCGCGCCGGACGTGCTCGTCAACAACGCCGGCCGCTTCACGCCCGGTGGCCTCGCCGAGACGACGCCCGCGGCCTTCCGTGAGGCGCTGGACGTCAACCTCGTGAGCGCCTTTCTCGTCACGCGCGCGTTCCTGCCCGCGATGACGGCCCGCGGCTCGGGGCGCGTGCTCATGATGGGCTCGGTCGCGTCGGTGACGGGCTACCCCGGCGGGCTGGCCTACGGAGCGGCCAAGCACGGCCTGCTCGGCCTC
>DASWMO010000303.1:0-2900 GCA_036399715.1 Rubricoccaceae bacterium | reverse complement strand
GGGGGCGGGGCGTCGGCCATCGGTCCTGGGATAACGGGTATCCGAAGGTAGACGGGCCGACACGCCGCGGCAAGTCGAAGCTCGGAGAGGCGACATCTGCCGCCCCTCCCCCCTTACAGCAGCGCTGCGTCGGGCGTGATCGCTTCGAGGGCGATCCGGTACGCGTTGAGGAAGCTTGCCGCCATCGCGCCGTCGATGATCCGGTGGTCGTACGAGAGCGACACGTAGACCATGTGGCGGATCGCGATGACGTCGCCCAGGACCGGGTCCTCGACCACGACGGGCCGCTTCACGATGGCGCCCGGCGAGAGGATCGCCGACTGCGGCTGGTTGATGATTGGCGTGCCCATGAGCGAGCCCAGCGAGCCGACGTTCGTGATCGTGAACGTGCCGCCCTGCAGCTCGTCCGGCTGGAGCTTCTTGGTCCGCGCCCGCGCCGCGAGGTCCGCGACGGTGTGCGCGAGGCCCGAGAGGTTCTGCTGGCCTGCGTTGCGGACGACCGGCACGAGCAGCCCCTTCGGGAGCGCGACGGCGATGCCAATGTGGTAGTCCTTGCGGACGAGGATGCGCGAGCCCTCGACGGAGGCGTTGAGGAACGGGTGCGCGCGCAGCGGCTCGATCGAGGCGGCGATGAAGTACGGCGTGTATGTCAGCTTGACGCCCTCGCGCGCCTCGAAGGCCTTCTTGTGCATCTCGCGGTGCTTCACGAGGCCCGTCACGTCGACCTCGGCGAAGCTCGTCACGTGCGCGCTCGTGTCCTTCGAGCGGCGCATGTGCTCGGCGATGAGCTGCCGCATGCGGTCCATCTCGACGACCTCGACGCGGTCGCCGGCCTCGGTCGGAGCCGGGCTCGGCGCGGCGGGACGCGGGGCTGCGGCCGCAGGAGCGGCGGCCGGCACCGGTGCGGCCGAGACGACCGGAGCGGGTGCGGCCGGAGCAGTGGCCGGGGCAGCGGCCGGAGCGGCTGTGCGCGACGCGAGGTAGGCCATCACGTCGGATTTCGAGACGCGGCCCTCGGCGCCGGTACCGGGGATCCCCTGCAGTTCGACGAGCGAAAGGCCCTCGGCCTCGGCGATGGAACGGACGAGGGGCGAGTAGAAGCGGCCCGCGTCGTCGCGGCGCGGGATCGGGCCCGATGCGGCCGTAGCGGGAGCCGCAGCGGGCGTTTGAGCCGCGGCGCGCTCCTCGGCGACGGCCGGGGCGGCCATCGGCGCGCCGTCGCCCGAGGCGCTGTAGCTCTTCTCGGCCGGGCCGGGCGTGCCAGATCCGGTCGTCGCCGAAGCCGCCGGCGCCGATTCCGCCGCGGCGGGTGGCGCAGCCGGGGCGGGAGCGACGTCTGACGCCACTGCGCCCGTCGCGATGACGGCGATCGGCGTCCCGACGTCGACGGTGTCGCCTTCGGCGACGAGGATCTCGACGAGCGTACCGGCCTCCGGGCTGGGCACCTCGGAATCGACCTTGTCGGTCGAGATCTCCAGCAGCGTCTCGTCCATCCCGACCGCGTCACCGACGGCCTTGGCCCACGACAGGATCGTGCCCTCCATCACGGACTCGCCCATCTTGGGCATCACCACCTGGACGCGGGCGCCGCCCGCAGCGGGCGCGGCGCTCGGGGCCGGAGTGGTGGTGGCCGGTGGCGCTGGGTCAGCATCAGGTGCCCCCATCTCTTGCTGAGCCCAGTCGCCAGCGGGCGTGTCGGAGACCGCCGGAGCGGGCTCAGCCGGCGCGGGCTCAGCCGGCGCGGGCTCAGCCACCGGCGCCGGCGCGCTCGGCGCCGCCGTCGGGGCCGCATCGGCCGTCGCGGTGACGTCCGTCTCGATAATGGCGATCGGCGTCCCGACGTCGACCGTGTCGTTCTCCTGCACGAGGATCTCGACGATGCGGCCCGCCTCGGGCGAGGGCACCTCGGAGTCGACCTTGTCGGTCGAGATCTCCAGCAGCGTCTCGTCCATCTCGACGATGTCCCCGACGGCCTTCTTCCACTCGAGGACGGTTCCTTCCATCACGGACTCGCCCATCTTGGGCATGACGACGTCGATTCTGGCCATGGGACGAGCGGCGCGCGCGGCGGCTGAGAGAGGGTTCGGGAAGATACGCGGCCGGGCGGCGGACGGCCCCCCGTGCGGCCAGCCGGCGGCGTCTACCCGCGGCCGTTGAAGCGGGACATCGCTACGGCGAGGCCGTCCGTGGCGACGGCGAGCGCCGCCTCGGCGGCTCGGTCGAGTGCCGCCGCAGCCGTCTCTGCCTCGTCGGGCCCGAACGGCGCGAGGACGTAGTCGACCTGCGAGCCCGGTGTGAACTCCGCCCCGACGCCGACGCGCAGCCGCGGCCAGTCCGCGTGGCCGAGCGCGTCGGCGATGTCGGCGAGGCCGTTGTGACCGCCCGCTCCGCCACGGGCACGCATTCGGAGGGTCCCGACCGGGAGCGCGAGGTCGTCGGTGACGACGAGGAGCGCATCCGCGCCGAGGTCCGTCCGGGCGAGCACATCGGCGACCGCCGCGCCCGAGCGGTTCATGAACGCCTGTGGCTTCACGACGGCGATGCGGCGCCCGTCCCACTCGCCCGCGGCGACGATGCCTGCCGCGCCAGCCGGTGCCCACGCCGCGCCGAGGCGTGCCGCGAGGCGGTCCGCGACCGCAAAGCCGGCGTTGTGGCGCGTGCCGTCGTAGCGCGCGCCCGGGTTGCCGAGGCCCACGACGACGAGGTTGGGGCGCTCGGCGAGTGGGTCGGCCCCGGCGGGTGCACCCACCGGGGCGGGCGGGCCGGCCGAAGCGGACCGGCCAAAGAGGCGGCGGAAAAGCGACACGGGGCGGCGGGAGGGCGGAAACAGGAGCGGGGACGCTCGGGACAGGCCCGGGCGTCCCCGCACGACACCGAAGCGGGAGGCTTACGCCTCGTCG
>DASWMO010000302.1:0-11532 GCA_036399715.1 Rubricoccaceae bacterium | reverse complement strand
CCGCCTTCGACGGCCGTGTTGCCCGAGACCGTGCCGCCCGTCACCGTGGCCACGGCCGCGCCGGTGACGTGGACGCCGCCGCCGAAGCCGGGCGCCGTCCCGGCGTTGTTGAGCGAGATCGTCACGTTGTTCAGGGCGAGTGTGTTGCCCGTCGCCCCCCCCGATAGGTTCGTCTCGACGCCGCCGCCGGCGCGCACGGCTGTGTTGCTCGTGATGGAGCCGCCGGTGACCGTCAGCCGGCCGCCGGCCGTGTTGAGGACGCCGCCGCCGGAGCCCGCCGCCCCAGTCGCCCGGTTGCCGTCGATGTTCGGGTTCGTCAGCGTCGTCGTGCCCCCATCAGAGAACACGCCGCCGCCGCCCTGGTCGGCCGCCGGGCCCGCGGCCGAGTTGCCGGTGATCTGCGGGTTCGCCATCGTCAGCGTGCCCGTGGCCGAGTTCCAGACCGCCCCGCCCTCCATCCCAGCCGCATTGTTGACGAACCCCGTCGAGCCCGTGAACGCCGCCGTGACGGCGCCCGTGAGGTGGACTGCCCCGCCGTTGATCCCGGCCATGTTACCGGTAAAGCTTCCGCCGTCGACGGTCAGGTTTCCAGCCGACTCGATGGCCCCACCCGCCCGGGCCGCCTGGTTCGACGTGAACGTCGTCCCGATGGAGACGTTGAGCGTCCCGCCGAAGCCGTTCAGAACCGCGCCGCCGTTGGCCGTGCCGGCTATCGCCGTGTTGTTCGAGAAGCTGCTCGACCGGACGTCGAGCGTCCCGCCGTTGTTGTAGACTGCCCCCCCGCCGTCGGTCACGCCGGCGACGCTGGTCGTGTTGGCTGTGAACACGCAACCGGCGAGTGTGTGCGTGCCGGCCCCGACGCGGAGCGCGCCGCCCGAGGCGGCCGACGTGTTCTGGTCGAACGTCACTGTCCGGAACGTCGACGGCTGGCCGTCGGCGACGAGGACGGACCCACCGATAATGCCGCTGCCCCCGCGGAGGGTGACGTTGGTGAGTTGCACGGGCTCGACCGGGCTCGTTAGCGAGAGCCTGAAGTGGCGCGCGCCGACCGACGCGACGATCGTGACCGTCGAGACCGCGTCGCCGATCGTCAGACCGTCCGTGACCTCGATCTGGCCGGCCGTCAGCGTAACCGTCTGGCCCGTGATGGCCGTGAACAGAATCGTGTCGCCGCCAGTGGAGCCGTTGCCGCACGCGTCGACGCCGACGTTCGTGTTGGCCGCCTGGACGGCCTCGCGCAGCGAGCAGTCGCCATCGGTGTTGAGTTCGTCGGCGCTCGTCGTGACGAGGAGCGTCGCGGCCTGCGCGGGGAGCGCGGCGCCGACGAGGAGCAGGGCCGCGCACGCGCGCAGGCGGGTGTAGAGACGAGACATCTGGAGGGGGGATGAGAAAGAGGTCGGCCAAAGAGGCAGCCGGACTCCGAACCTTATCGACGGAAGTTGTTCATCTGACAGACCATCGGGTGCCTGAGTCGTGCTCAGACGCTGACGTCCATCTGCTCCCTGGCGCCGCCACGCCAGGGGCCGCACGCCTAGAAACGGGCGGTGACCGTGAGCCGGGCCGTGCGCGGAATGACCGGGTGGAAGTGGATGTCCTCGGTCTCGGCCGCCTCGCCCTGGAGCCGCGACGGGTAGAAGTAGCTCACGTCGGCCGCGTCGGAGTCCAGCACGTTGAGCA
Organism: Rubricoccaceae bacterium; assembly: GCA_036399715.1. Lineage (GTDB taxonomy): Bacteria > Bacteroidota > Rhodothermia > Rhodothermales > Rubricoccaceae > DASVSE01. Next base: position 9,855 of record DASWMO010000302.1, on the reverse strand, counting down.
CGTCGAGCGCGACGGCCACAGCACGGAAGCAGTAGCTGGCCTTGGCGTTCAGGAGCGCCGTCGCCTCGGAGCGGACGGCGCCGTCGGGCGAGAGCGGGCGCGGGCCGAAGTAGCGCAGCTGGACGCTGCCGAGCAGGCCCGTCTCGCGGCCGGCGTAGATGCCGCCGGTGACGATGCGCCCGATGGAGTTTTCGATCTCGCGCTCCGCCGGGTCGCCCTCGGTGTAGTGCGACTCCGTCAGGGCGACGTCGAGGGTGAAGTTCAGCCAGTCCGTCGCCGCGTAGTAGGTGTTGACCTCGGCGCCATAGTGCTCGCTCGCGCCGCTCGCCTCGGTCCCGCCGGCGTCGCCGACGAAGACGAGCTCGGAGCCGAGCCCGATATACCAGAGCGCGAGCGTGGACTGGAGGCCCGGCAGCACGGCCGTCCGCGCGCCGAGCTCCGCCCCGCGCGTCCGCACGAGCGGGTCGACGTGCTCGGCGGGCCCGCCCGTGAGCGGATCGACTCGGATCGTCGTCCCGCGGGCGTCATTGCTGTGGAAGCCGAGCCCGAGGTTGAGGTAGCCCTCGGTCTGCCGCCACGGCCCGACGGCGACGCTGAGGCGGGGGCTCGCGATGAAGGCCGCCTCGGTCCCCGAGTTGTCCGGGATGTCGCTGGACACGCCGAACCGGTAGACGTCTCCGCGGAGGCCGACGGTCGTCCGAAGCCACCGCGTCCACTGCGTGTCGCTCTCGGCGTAGGCGCCGAGGCTCGTCTCGGCCACGTCGTCGCGGCGGACCGTGCTCACGCGCCGCCGGGCGGACGTGTTGAACAGCCCGATGTCGAGAATCTGGTCGTGCCGCAGGTCCGCGCCGACGGTGGTCGTGTTGCCCTGCCCGAACCACCGGGACGACCAGCGGTGCGAGACCGCCGCCCCGCCGTAGACGCGCCGGTCGGCCTGCTCGAACTGGTCGCCGTTCACCGGGTCGTTCAGGAAGTAGGTGAAGTTGGAGAATAGATTGAGGTTGTAATAGGCTGCGTAGGCGCTGGCGGTCGTGCGCGCGTTGCCGGCCGTCGTGCGCTCGGTCGATGCAACGAGCGTGTAGCGGTCCGTCTGCCCGCCGCCGGTCGAGTCCAGCGAGCCGAGGTCCGAGATCTCGCCCGACGCGACGGCGCGCCGGGCGATCTGGTCTGTCGACGTCCAGCGGTTGTGGTAGGCCATCGCCGTGAGCGAGGCACCGCGCGCGGCCGTCCCGGCCGAGACCTTCGCGACGCCGCTCAGGAGCACGCTCGCCTCGGGGATCACCCACGGCCCGTTGTAAAACTGCGTGTTGAGCGCGAGGAGGACATCGCCCTGGCCGACACGGACCGAGTTGGCGGCGAGGAGGCGGACGTACTCGTCCGTGCCGCCCTCGACGCGGGCGATGCCGGCGTCGAGGCGCCGGGCGAGGCGGATCTGGGCGCTGCCGGCCGTCGAGAAGTCGCCCGTGCGGACGTCGTAGGGCCCTTTCTCGAACGAGATGCGCTCGATGAGCTCGGGGATGAGGAAGTTCAGGTCCAGCCAGCCCTGCCCGTGGCCGTGCGTCGGCAGGTTCATCGGGACGCCCTCAACGCTGGCCGAGAAGTCGGTCCCGTGGTCGAGGTTGAAGCCGCGGAGGAAGAACTGGTTGGCCTTGCCCGAGCCGCTGTGCTGGGTCACGATGAGGCCGGGGACGGCTTCGAGGACCTCGCCGACGCGCAGCAGGGGCCGCGGCGCGATCTGGTCCTGCCCGACGCGCCCCTGCGAGGCCGCCTGCGCCGTCCCGACGAGGCTCGCCGCCCGGCCCTCGACGACCGCCTCGCCGAGGCGCGTCTCGTCCAGGTCGAGGGCGACGTCGATGCGGAGCGCCTCGCCGTCTCTGAGGACGACGGGCCGCTCGGCCGGTTCGTAGCCGCCGTGCGACGTGCGGAGCGTGTACGTGCCGGGCGGGACGCCCGTCAACTCGAAGCGACCATCGGCGCCGACGGTGACTGCGCGGGCGGTCGGCTCCAGACGCACGACGGCGCCGCGGAGAGGCGCGCCGCCGAGCGCGTCGGTGACGGTGCCGGTGATGCGTGTTTGGGCGTGCGGCGCACCCGCTGTGAGGAAAAGGAACAGCACGAGCGCGCCGGCGGAGCGGGCGCGGTTGAACGGGGATCGTCGCGTCATGGGGAGAGAGCGGAAGGCATGAGACGGCCCTCCGCGGCGCGCGGCCGCGGGCGCTCCGCGGTGCGCGGAGACGAGGAGCCGTCGGGGGCCGTGCGGCGGTCGCACGGAGTCCTGCCGTCTGCGACGCCCCGCCCGGAGCGGGCGGGGCGCAGACGGCCTATGCGGTCCGCTGCGGCGGTCTCACCTCGACCAGGAGCACGACGGGCGCGTGGATCGCGCCGGGGTCGGCCGCTGCGAGCGCGCGCGCCGGTGTGGGAGCGGGGAGGCGGCCGGGGCTGAAGACGCAGTGCTTGTCGAGCGCCAGCGTCAGCAGGGCCAGTGGCGTGGGCGCCTCGCGGTGCGCGTGCAGGCGCCCGTGGTGCGCGTGGACGCCTTCCGCGGCGCTGTCGGGCGCCTCGCCGTGGTGATCCTCTTCGTGACCGGGTGCGCGTCTGGACGGGGGGAGGTGGCGTGCCTTGAGACGATGCGTCTCAGCGCGATGGTCTGCCTCGCCGTGCGCGTGCGCCTCGTCTGGACCGAACGCGACGGCCTCGGCCGCCTCGTGATGCTCGACGAGGAGGTGCGCGGCGAGGCGCAGGCCGTGGCCCGTCGGCGTCGCGGCCTGCGCCGCGAGGTAGCCCGCGAGCGCGACGCACACGGCCCCGCGCACGAGAGGCGCGGGGCCGCGGCGTCGAGACCAGCGGCTGGGCGCGGCCATGGCGTGGCGCTCAGGAGCGCGTCGAGGCCGAGACGGTCCGCGTCACCGTCGGCTGCGTGCTGCCGAGGCGGCGCCGCGCGTCGGCCGCGGCAGCGGGGCTCTCGACGCCGACGTGGCCGGCGAGCGCGAGGCGGTACTGCTCGCCGGCGGCAGGCCGCTGCCCGGCGGCCTCGTAGATGCGCCCGGCGCGGTAGTGGACCATCGCGTCCCCCGTGCCCAGCCGCATCGCGCGGCGAATGAACGGGATGGCTTCGCGGGCGCGGCCGTTCTTGTAGAGCGCCCACGCGTACGTCTCGTTGGCGTGGAGGTGGCCCGGCCGGCGGCGGATCTGGACCGTCGCGAGCTCGAGCGCGCGCCCGAGGTCGCGGTCGTGGTCGGCGAGATAGTCCGCTTCCTCCATGTCCACGATCTCGCCCGTCTCGCGGAACGTCGCGAAGCCGGCGAGGACGCGCGCCTCGGCCTCCGCGGCCTTGCGGCCGTCGCCCAGTGCGGTGTAGGCCTGCACGAGCAACTCGTCGGTCGCCTCGGAGGGCGCCATCGCGCGCGCCTCTTCGAGGCGACGAACGGCCCCGGCGGCGTCGCCGGTGACGAGCGCGACGTGGCCGAGCGCGGTCAGGGCCGGCGCGAACGTCGGGCGCTCCTCCAGGATGCCGGTGTAGATGAACGCTGCCGTGTCGGCCCTGGCCTGCCCGAGGTAGAGGTTGCCGAGGTGCAGCAGCGCCCACGCGCGCCCGAGGCGCCCGCCGGGCTCGGCGTCGGCCGCCATCCGCATCGCGGCGATGGCCCCGTCGGTGTCGCCGTGGAGCTCGCGGAGGTAGCTCGCGCGCGAGTACGCCGACAGGCCCGGTCGCAGCGCCTGCATGCGGTCCGAGACGCGCGTTGCCTCGTCGTACTCGCCGAGTTCGACGAGCGCGTCGATGAGCGTGCCGTGCGTGTACGAGTGGGCGGGAAAGCGGCGCAGCAGGCGCTTCGAGAGGTCGCGGGAGTCCTCGAAGCGGTGCAGCGTGTTGAGCAGGCTCGCCTGGAGCGTGAGCGCGTAGTAGTGCGTCGAGTCCTGCGCGAGCGCGCGGTCGAGGTTCTCGCGCGCCTCGGGGATGTATTCGGCCTCGCGGCCGCTCGCGCTCGCGAGCTGGATGAGGACCTGCGCGAGCCGCACGCGCGCCTCGACGTCCGTCGGGTCGCGGCGGACGCGGGCGCGGTAGTAGTCCGCCGAGGCGGCGGCGTTGGTGAACTCGGCCGACGGCGCGACCTGGTCGAGGTCCGGCGGGAGGTCGGCGATGAGGGCGCGGCTTTTCCAGATGCCGCCCGCGGCGATGGCCGCGATGACGACCGTGCCGAGTGTCGCGAGGCGGAGGGTGCGAACAGTCATGGGAGGGGCGTAGTCGGGACCGGCCGGGCAGCGGAGGCGCAGGGCCCTCGCCGCCCGGCCGGCAGACGGGTCGAGACGGGTTACCGGACGATCGTCGCGCGGCGTGTTGCGACGAGCTCTCCGTCTACCGACAGGCGGTAGATGTAGGTGCCCGAGGCGACGTCGGCCGCGTTCCAGCGCGCCTCGTGCGTGCCGGCCGCCTGCTCGCTGTCGACGAGCGTCTGGATGAGACGGCCCTGGACGTCGTAGACGTCCAGGCGGACCGTGCTCGGCGTCCCGACCTGGAACCGGATCGTCGAGGTGCTCCGCGACGGGTTGGGGTAGCTCTGGTCCAGGAAGAACCCCTGCGGTGCGCCGACGCCCAGCTCGCCCGCGTTCGGGAAGTTGGCCAGCGGCGGCTGCGCGGTGAGCTGCTTCACGTAGTCGTACCCGCGGTGCGGGTTCGCCATGAACGGGAAGCTCGTCCGCAGCGGGACGTCGTTGCGCGTCGGGCCGGCGAGGAACGCGAGGTTGTCCAGCAGGAAGGGCGAGGCGAGGTCCGAGTAGTTCGCCGCGACGGCGTCGTCCTGCGGCAGCCCGACGGCGGCCAGCACGACCCCGCCGACGGCCTGAAGCGCGATCCCGACGACGTCGTCCTCAAGGCGGCGCCCGTTCGGGAAGCCGTCCATGTGCGGGATGAACTCCAGGTTCGTGTTGTTGAACGCCGGGACCGTCAGGCCGATGGCGGCCGCGCGGACGAGCCCGAGGCGCGCCCAGTCGCGGAACTCGGCCGACGTGCGGTCGGTCGCGGGCACGGCCATGTTGAGCCGCAGCATGTCGCCGCCCCAGAGCTCGGGGGCGCTCGCCGAGCCGGTGTTCGTGACTGGCAGGAAGTTGTTGATAAACGGCTTGCCGGCCGAGAGCGGGCCGGCCGTCTTGCCCGTCGCGAGCTGGTACGGGCTGAGGTTCGGGACGCCGAAGTAGAAGATCGGGAAGAGGTCCGCGCGGCGCGGCTGGTTGTCCGCCGCGAGCGCCGACGGGCTCGACGGGTCGAGCGGGCGCAGCGGGACGGCGAAGGCCGTTCCGTTGATCACCGAGGCCGGGACCGTCCCGGCGACGATGCCCTCGACGAGGTCGTAGACGCCGTCCTGGCCGTTGTTGAAGTTGAACCCGTTGGAGCCGTCGCCGTCGGGGTCGCCGATGGCGGGGTACGAGTTGCGCGGGATCCGGAGGTCGTCCGAAAGGTTCGGCACGGCCGCGCCGAACTGCCCGTTGCCCATGTACAGCCCGAGCTCGGGGTTGACGAAGAACGGCACGAAGCTCTGCTCGCGGGCCATGTACGGCGTCGTCGCGTTGAAGAGGTCCTTCATGCCGATCGGGATGATGGCCTCGTTGGTGAGGGGCATCCCGAGGCGCGACACCTGCACGTACGGCCCCGACACGGTCGGCTTGGTGCCGTCGGTCGTGAGCGTCCGGATCTGCGGGCGGCTCGCCGAGGCCCACACGCCGATGACGAAGTTGGGGTCCAGGATGTTGGCCGCCTGCGCCGCCGTCAGGCCGTCCTTCTGGAGCGTCGAGATGGGGATGAGGAGGGCGGCCGTGTGGACGTTGCGGCCGGCGAGCGCGTCGCGGGCGTTGTCCGGGTTGTTCGGGTCCGTGCCGAAGCTCTGGCGGACGTTGCCGAGGTCGAACACGCCGCCGAGGTCGACGAAGAACGGGTCGTCGCGGGGGCCGGCGAAGACGCGCTCGCCCGTCATGGCCGTCGCGACGGCGTTGACGGTCGCCGTCTCGATGTCCTCGTTGATGCCGACGCCCGAGGCGTTGGAGCGCGGCCCGATGTTGGCCTGCGGCACGTCGCCGTTGGCGACGATGGTCGTGAACGACTGCCCGCCGTTGGTGCTCTTCTCGAGCGTGTAGCGGTTGTGCAGGTTCTCCGCGCCGAGGCGGATGTTGAAGAACGTCGTCGGGTCCTCGTTCGTCCGTGTGAACGTGAAGCGGTACGTGATGTCGTCCGTCGCCGAGCCGAGCGCGCCGACCGACGTGCGGTTCTTGACGTGGATCTCGTAGCGGACGTCCTCGGCCCAGTGGGCGAAGTTCGGCCCGCCCTCGGGGTCTTCGAGGCCGATGTAGTTGGCATAGATCGCGATGTTGTCGCCCGAGCGGAACGCGTAGACGTCCGTGTTGTCGGCGAGCGGGTCGTCGGCGATCAGCGGCGCCTCGCGGTGGCTGGACGCCTCGGACGGCGGCGGGGCGACGAGCGCCGTCCCGAGCAGAAGGGCGGTGAGCGCGCCGCCAGCGAGCGCGTACCGAGCGGTAGAGGAGAGGGGCATGGAGCCTGTGGGAATGGGGGCTGCAAGAACAATCCCTAAGTGGCTCATTTCCATGCTCACCCCATAACCAACCTTTGTCCCGAACGCACAAATGCGTACCGAGGCGCCTTTTCGGGGCTCTGGAGGGCGTGGTTCACGAGGCCTAAGAAATCTGCTGGGGAATGTCTGGATCTGCCGTTAAATGTGCAGTGTATGTCGAGTCCCTCTCGGCCGAGCGTTTAGGTCCGGAGGCGCGCCGAAACGCAGGACGCCCGCGCGACCGAGCGGACGCCGGCCCTCGCCGAGCGGGTCGGCGACGGACTCGCCGGCCTGCGGCTCGGCGGCGGGCTCGCCGTCGACTCGGCATTTGACGACGCACCCGAGGCACGGTCGTGCTTCCGATGTAGGCACGGTCCGGCGTTTCCTCAGGACAATCGGGAGGCGGGGCGGCGTTCTTGGCTGTTTCCCCGGCAGCCCCGTTTGGTCATGTCTCGCCGTGTCTACCTCGTCGAGGACCACCCGGTCCTGCGCGACGCGTTCACCTCGCTCATCAACGCCACCGGCGACCTTTGCGTCGTCGGGTCGGCCGCTTCCGCCGCCGCGGCGCTGGAGGGCCTGATGGAGGTCGACACCGACGTGGTCCTGGTCGACGTGTCGCTCGGCGGCGCGCGTGGGACGGCGCACGGGATCGACCTCGCCGGTGCAATCCACCGGCGGTGGCCGGACCTGCGCATGCTCGTCGTGAGCGGCCACGACGAGGGGCTCTACGCCGAGCGGGCGCTGTGCGCCGGCGCGCGCGGCTACCTCATGAAGCACGAGGCCGGCCCGGGCCTGATCCCGGCCATCCGCTGTGTGCTCGCGGGCGAGGTCGCGCTCAGCGACCGGATGCGGGGGCTCCTCCCCGGCGACCTCCTCACGCCTGTACGGGCCCTCTAGCATCACCCGACGTCATGGAAACGCCCGACCCGACCGCTTCCCTGCCGGCCGACCGCGATGTCCCGCCGGTCGTCGTCGTCGGAGCGTCGCTCGGTGGCGTCGCCGCTCTCCAGCGGCTCGCGGCAGCCCTCCCCGAGGGCTTTCCGGCGGCCGTGCTCGTCGTCCAGCACACGGCCCCGGACGGCCCGGGCCTGCTCGGCGGGATCCTCGACGCGGCCGGGCCGCTCCCGGCCGCCCTCGCAACCGACGGCGAGCGGCTCCAGCCCGGCACGATTCGCGTGGCCCCGCCAGACCGGCACCTCGTCGTCCGCGGCGGCACGCTCCGGCTGACCCGCGAGGCGCGCGAGAACCACTCCCGACCGTCACTCGACCCGCTCTTCCGCTCGGCCGCGATCTCCCACGGCAGCCGCGTCATCGGCGTCGTCCTGACGGGCCTGCTCAACGACGGCGCGGCCGGCCTGCTCGCCGTGCAGCGCTGCGGAGGCCGGACGGTGGTGCAGGCGCCGGGCGATGCCGCGCACGCCGGGATGCCGCTGAGCGCGCTCGCGGCGCTGACGCCAGACCACACGGTTCCGCTCGACGACATCGGCCCACTCCTCCAGCACCTCGTTCACATGCCGACGCCCCCCTCACCCCCGCCGCCGGACGACCTCGTCCGCGAAGACCGCTCCGTCAATCCCGGCGTCACGTCGATTGCCGAGGTCGAGGCGTGGGGCGAGCGGGCCCCGGTGACGTGCCCCGAGTGCGGCGGCACGCTCTGGTCCCGGACCGACGGCCCGCTCCTGCGCTACCGCTGCCATACCGGGCACGCGTACACCGCGCAGGCGCTCGTCGCCGAGCAGGACGAGGTCATCGAGCAGGCGCTCTGGTCGGCCCTCCGGATCCTTGTCGAGCGGGCGACGGCGCTCGACGCACTCGCCCACAACGAGCGGGCGCGCGGGCGCGCGTCCCTCGCCGAGCGCTACGAGGCGCGGGCGGCCGAGTCGAACGAGCAGGCGCAGCGCCTCCGTGACGCCTTCCAGGCCCTCGCGCGGTGACCTGCGGGTAGCGGCAGGCCCGGGTCATCCGAGCGGCATGGGCGGGGTCTGCATCGCCGTGGCGCTGGACCTGATCGCGATCGGGCTCCTCGTGGGCTAGGTGCTGTTGACACCGGAGACCGTACTCTCTCCCGCCCCTTCTCTGCATCCCTGATGCCCGACGACAACGCACGGACGATGGTCGACTTCGACTACCAGAGGTTCTTCGAGCTGTCGCCGGACCTGCTGTGCATCGCCGGATCCGACGGCTATTTCAAGCGGGTCAACCCGGCCGTCTCGGCCCTTCTCGGGTACTCGGACGACGAACTCTACAGCCGCCCCATCGACGCGTTCGTTCACCCGGACGACCAGCACGCGACACGCGCGTCACGGCAAGGACTCGTTCAATCCACGCTCCGCAACTTCGAGAACCGGTACCTGACGAAGCGTGGCGACGTGGTCTGGCTCGCATGGACCTCGCAACTCATCGAGGATAGCGGGCTCATCTTTGCCGTCGCGAAGAACGTCACGCACCGGAAGCGCCTGGAGGCGGAGCGGGTCGCGCTCCTGGACGAGCTCACGAAGGTGAACAGCGATCTCAAAGCGCTTACGCTCACCACGTCCCACGACCTCCGCTCGCCGCTCAACAACCTGTTGCTGGTGTCGGGCCTGCTGGACTTGGACCGGGTCGAGGACCCGGAGACTGTAGAGCTCATCGAGGTGCTGCGGCGTAGCGCGGATGTGCTGCACGTCAACCTGAACAAGTACGTAGACGCGCTGAGCGGTCCGTCCGACGGCTCCCCGCCGCGCGAGACCGTCTCCCTCAGCGAACGCCTGCGCGACGTCTCCGAGTCGATCTCCTCGCTGATCGATTCTTCCAACGCCACGCTGCACTCAGACTTTTCCCGGCTCGACGGTCTCGCCCTCAATGAGGCCCTGCTGGACAGCATCCTCCTCAACCTGATCACGAACGCGATCAAGTACGCGCGGCCGGGTGTCCCGCCCGTCATCACCATCGGTGCGGACCGGGTGGACAATGTGCACCGCCTGGTCATCGGCGACAACGGCCTCGGGATCGATCTGGCTGAAGCCGAGGGCCGCCTCTTCGGCCTGAACCAGACCTTCCATTCCCACACCGACAGCAAGGGGGTCGGTTTGTACCTGGTCCACCGGCACGTCACGAGCCTGGGAGGCCACATCTCCGTCGCCAGCACGGTGGGCGACGGAACGACCTTTACGATCTCCTTCCCCGTCTAGAAGGGCAGCGGGGGATCGCACGACGCCTTCGACCTGCAGGTCGTCGCCCTGAAGTGCGCAGGCCGGTCGTGGCGCAGATCGCGTGCGAGGCCGAGGACGTCCGGTCGGGGGCGAGCGCGCTCGCCCCC